>CAZVKM010000124.1:0-10367 GCA_964627685.1 uncultured Solibacteraceae bacterium
AACCCCTATTCCGTCCATGCCCGGCGGCCGGTCTACGAGAACCCCTGGATCCGGCTGAGGGAGGACCTCGTGAGCCACCGGGCCGGGGCCGAACAACGCCGGTACAGCGTGGTGGGCTTCCAGAAGACCGCCTGCGGCGTGGTGGCCCTGGATGACCAGGACCGGGTGATCCTGGTGGGCCAGTGGCGGTACCCCCTGGAGCGGTATTCCTGGGAGATCCCGGAGGGGGGCGGGGAGGCCGGGGAGACCCCCTTCGAGACCCTGCGCCGGGAGTTGGCCGAGGAGGCGGGGGTGAGCGCCCGCACCTGGTCGCCCCTGGCCTTCTACCACACCTCCAACAGCAGCACCGACGAGGAGGCCTTCCTCATGCTCGCCACGGACCTGGAAGCCGTCGCGGGCGAGGCGGATGACGATGAGGAGTTCCTCGTCCACCGGGAGCCCTTCGACGACTGCATCCGCCGGATCCTCGCCGGGGAACTCACGGATGGCCTCACCGTGGTGGCCCTCCTGGCCCTCCTGGCCTGTCGCAACGGGGGGGGCCAGCCGATGGATCCCGCCTTGGCGGAGCGGTTCTTCCAGAAGCCCCAGGATCATCCCAGCCCCGGGCGCGTCCGATGGGAAAGGCTCTAGGCTCCCCATGATCCTCACCCTCCACCCCGAGACCCCGCAGCAGCGCCACCTGGAGCGCATCGCCGAGCTCCTGCAGCGGGATGGGGTCATCGCCTATCCCACGGACACGCTCTTCGGCTTGGGCTGCCTCGCCTCCCGAAAGAAGGCGGTGGACCGCATCCGGGAGATCAAGCGGCGGGATGCCCGGAAGCCCATGAGCCTGCTCTGCGCGGACATGGAGATGCTCTGCCGGTACACCCGCCACCTGGACACCCCCACCTTCCGGGTGCTCAAACAGCTGTTCCCCGGTCCCTACACCGCCCTGCTCCCGGCCAGCCGGGATGTGCCGAAGTACCTGGAGAGCAAGGGGCGCCACGTCTCCGTGGTGGGCCTCCGCATCCCCGACCATCCCTTCTGCCTGGCCCTGGCCCGGCTCGTGGGGGAGCCCATCATCACCACCTCTGCCAACTTGGCCGGGGAACCGACCCTCAACACCGCCTGGGAGCTCGAGCAGGAGCTGGGGCATGCCCTCGACCTGGTGGTGGACTGCGGGGAGCCCCTCGGGGAGGCCAGCACCATCCTGGACTTCACGGGCGAGGAGCCCGCGTTGGTGCGGGAGGGGGCGGGTGCGTGGCCCCTCTGATCCGTCCAACCACCGTGATCCCATGAATTGGAATTCCACCCACGCCCTGAGGTAAGCTGGAGCGGTCCGAGGAGCGTTGCGAGAGATCCCTCCCAGGCTCGGACCCCGGATCCTCCGGTTCAGGAACGGCGCTCACCTCACCCTTTCCAGGGGCCGATGAGGTGAGGTTCACCCCGTCGCCCCCAGGATTCCCGAGGAGGTCATCATGACCGTCGCCACCAAGCAGGACTTCCACGTCGCCGATCTGTCGCTCGCCGACTGGGGGCGCAAGGAACTGAACATCGCCGAGGGCGAGATGCCCGCCCTGATGGCCATCCGCAAGGAATACGCCGCGAGCCAGCCCCTGAAGGGCGCGCGCATCGCCGGTTCCCTGCACATGACCATCCAGACCGCGGTGCTCATCGAGACCCTCAAGGCCCTCGGTGCCGAGGTGCGCTGGGCCAGCTGCAACATCTTCAGCACCCAGGATCACGCCGCCGCCGCCATCGCCAAGGCCGGCATCCCCGTCTTCGCCGTGAAGGGCGAGACCCTGCCCGACTACTGGGACTACACCCACCGCATCTTCGAATTCGCGGAAGGCAGCCCCAACATGATCCTGGATGACGGCGGCGACGCCACGCTCCTGATCCACCTGGGCGCCAAGGCCGAGGACGATCCCTCGGTGCTCGCCCACCCCGGCTCCGAGGAGGAGACGGTGCTCTTCGCGGCCATCAGGAAGCGCAACGCCGAGCAGCCCGGCTGGTACAAGCAGCAGCTGGCCGCCATCAAGGGCGTGACCGAGGAGACCACCACGGGTGTGCACCGCCTCTACGAGATGGCCAAGAAGGGCGAGCTGCGCTTCCCCGCCATCAACGTGAACGACAGCGTCACCAAGAGCAAGTTCGACAACCTCTACGGCTGCCGCGAATCCCTGGTGGACGCCATCAAGCGCGCCACGGATGTGATGGTCGCCGGCAAGATCGCCGTCGTCTGCGGCTATGGCGACGTGGGCAAGGGCTCCGCCCAGGCCCTGCGGGCCCTCAGCGCCCAGGTGTGGGTCACCGAGATCGATCCCATCTGCGCCCTGCAGGCCGCCATGGAAGGCTACCGCGTCGTCACCATGGATGAGGCCTGTGACAAGGCCGACATCTTCGTCACCGCCACGGGGAACGTCGCCGTGATCACCCACGACCACATGAAGCGCATGAAGCACAACGCCATCGTGTGCAACATCGGCCACTTCGACAGCGAGATCGACATCGCCTCCCTGGAGAAGTACACCTGGGAGGAGATCAAGCCCCAGGTGGACCACGTGGTCTTCCCCGACGGCAAGCGCATCATCGTGCTCGCCAAGGGCCGCCTCGTGAACCTCGGCTGCGGCACGGGCCACCCCTCCTACGTCATGAGCTCCTCCTTCGCCAACCAGACCCTGGCCCAGATCGAGCTCTGGACCAAGAAGGACAGCGGCCAGTATCCCGTCGGCGTGTACACCCTGCCCAAGCACCTGGATGAGAAGGTGGCCCGCCTCCAGCTGACCACCCTCAACGCCCAGCTCACCCAGCTCCGCCCCGACCAGGCCAAGTACATCGGCGTCACCGTGGAAGGCCCCTACAAGGCGGACCATTACCGCTACTGAGGCCCCTCACCTCCTGGCGCCAGGGGCAACCCTGGCGCCTTTTCATTTGTGGCAGTCTGGGGAACCCCTGAGGCCCCATGTCCAGCGCCCCTTCCCGCACCCCCCTGATCACACTGACGGCGGCCTTCCTGCTCGCGGGTGGCCTCGGGGCCGGGGCGGTGCTCTGGATCCAGCGCCAGAAGGGCCCCCCACCCACTCCCGTGCAGGCCCCCGCTCCCGTGGGATCCCCGCGCCCACCCGCGGAGGCCGCCCCGCAGGCGCCTCCTTCGGGCGCGACGCCTTCCCCCGGGCTTGAAGCCGTGGTGCAGAAGTCCCTCCCGGCCGTGGTGCTCGTCGAGACACCGCAGGGGAAGGGGAGTGCCTTCTTTGTCTCGAAGGATCGGCTGCTGACCAACGTGCATGTGGTGGGAGGGGCCTCCTGGGTCACCCTCAAGGCCGAGGGGGGGCGCAGCTTCACCGCCACGGTGGTCTCCCGGCATCCGGACTACGACCTGGCCATCCTCCAGGCCTCCGGCACCGCGGACACCCAGGCCTACCTGCCCCTGGGTTCGGCGCTCACAGCACGCGCGGGCCAGGAGGCCATGGCCATCGGGAGTCCGCTGGGCGTCTTCCAGAACTCCGTGACGCGGGGCATCGTCAGCGGACTCCGGCAGATGGGCCCCGTGGTGGTGGTGCAGACCGATGCCGCCCTCAACCCAGGGAACAGTGGAGGCCCCCTCCTCGATGCGACGGGGGCCGTGCTGGGCATCAACACCGCCAGCTTCCGAGGGGCCCAGGGTCTCAATTTCGCCGTGGCCGTGGATCACGCCCGGGCCCTCCTGGAGGGGCGGAGTCCCATCCTCCCCAATGTGAAGTTGGATGAACGGGAACGTGAGGTGCGCCGCCTGCCCGAACCCTCAACCGCCACGGAGGCGGACCAGAAGCGCGATCGGGCCGCCCAGGTCTTCGAAGCGCAGGTGGCCTCCGCGGCCCAGGCCCTCGCGCAACTGGAATCCGGATATCAGCGTTTCCTCGCGAGTTCCTTCCAGGGGGAGGTGAAGGGGGCCTTCGAGCGCCCCATCTTCGCGGTGGCGGAACCCAGGGCCTTCCAGGGCAGCTTCGTGCACGGGACCGAATCCCGGCTGGAAGACTATCGCCGCGGCCTGGAATCCCTGCGGACCTTCCTGCAGGAGGCCGAGGAGACCGCCCGCCAGGCGGATGTCTACCCAGGCACACGGCGGGAGGTGAAGGGGCGACATGGCATGGACCAGCGGTATTGGGAGCGGTGAACCATGGACCTGACAACACTCCTTGAGACCATCGCCTCGGAGACCCGCCCGGTGGTGGGACAGGGCAAGGTCGCGGACTACATCCCGGCCCTGGCCTCCGTCCCCGCCACGCGGTTCGGCCTGGCCCTGGCCCCGCTCGAGGGGCCCGTCGTGGGGACGGGCGACTGGCAGGAGCGGTTTTCCATCCAGAGCATCTCGAAGGTCTTCACCCTCTCCCTGGTGCTGGCCCGGGATGGGGAGGCCCTCTGGAGCCGGGTGGGACGTGAGCCTTCGGGCAATCCGTTCAATTCCCTCGTCCAGCTCGAATATGAGCGGGGCCTGCCCCGCAACCCCTTCATCAACGCCGGTGCGCTGGTCGTCACCGACCGGCTCATCACCCTCACGGGAGATGCGGTGGGATCCCTCCTGGACTTCCTCCGGGCCGAGGCGGAGGATCCCAGCCTGGCTGTGGATGAAGCCGTCGCGGCCTCAGAGGCGGAAAAGGGTCACCGCAACGCGGCCCTCGCCCACTTCCTCGCCAGCCATGGCCGCCTGGAGAACCCCGTGGAGGCCGTGCTCGAGGCCTACTTCCGCCAGTGTTCCCTCGCCATGACCTGCGAGGGGCTGGCGCGCGCCGGACGCTACCTGGCCAACCACGGCCTGCGGGCGGACGGCTCCCGGCTCTTCAGCCGGAGCGAGGCCAAGCGGATCAACGCCGTGATGCTCACCTGCGGAACCTATGATGCCGCGGGCGACTTCGCCTACCGGGTGGGCCTGCCGGGGAAGAGCGGTGTGGGCGGGGGCCTCCTCGCCATCCTCCCGGAGCGGGGCGTGCTGTGCGCCTGGGGTCCGGCCCTGGACAGTCATGGGAACAGCGTGGCGGGGGTCGAGGCCCTGGACCGGTTCACCACCAGGACCGGTTGGTCCGTATTCTGAGCTTTGGATTTTTCCAGCATCAGAATTATTTTTTTCAAAATTATCCGCACTTGGAACCTCCGGATATGGGTGTTTCGACCCCATTCCCTTGACCCGGACGTGCAAGGAAGCGATCATCTTGGAATTCCGGCTTCACCCAAGCAGGCCCTCGTTTTCCCACAGGTCCAGGCCAAGCGCCATGGGCCACGGAGGAATTGCATGTCCACCACCACGCGCGTCCTCAGCGCCTCGGCCCTCAGCGGGCTCCTGGCCCTCCTCTCCGCCTGCGGCGGTGGTGGTGGAGGAGGCGGATCCACCCCCGCCCCCACCCCGACGCCCACGCCCGCCGTCTCCGTCTCCGTGGTCGGGCCCACGGGTCCGCTCACGGTCGGCGGCAGCCGGACCTTCGTGGCCACGGTCTCCAACGCCTCCAACACCACCGTCACCTGGAGCGTGGTCGAGGCCGGGGGCGGTTCCATCGTGGGGGGTGTCTACACCGCCTCCTCGACCCCCGGCACCTACACGGTGAAGGCCACCTCCGTCGCGGATGCCACGAAGAGCGCCACCGCCTCCGTCACCGTCATTGCGGCCCCCTCCCAGCCCACCATCACCGCCCCGACCACGGTCACCGCGGGTGGTACCGGGTTCAGTGCCAGCATCGCGGCCCAGACCGGCTGCACCTACACCTGGTCCGTCACCAACGGCAGCATCCTCAGCGGAGCCGGCACCACCGCCATCACCTTCAGCGCCGGGACCTCGGGCACCGTCGGCCTCAGCTGCATCGTGACGAACGCCGCAGGCACCGCCTCCAGCGCGGGCACCGCGAACGTCCTCATCGCCTCCGTCCCCACGGCCACCGGCCTCGTGGCGAGCACCACGAACCCGCTTCGCGGCGCGACGGTCTCCCTCACGCCCACCTTCTCCGGCGGCACCGCCGTGCTCGGCACCACAGGTGTCGGCAGCAGCGATGTGGCCAGCGCCCTCACCTCCGGGACCGCGGTCACCTCTCCGGCCGTCAATGGCCCCGTGACCTACACCCTCACCGTGACCAACGGCGCGGGTGACGTGGCCTCCACCACCACCACGGTGGCTCCCCAGGCCGTGGTCGTCGCGACCCCGACCACCGGCAACCTCAATGTGACCGCCAGTGGCGGCCCCAGCAACACGGCCAGGACCTTCACCACCACGGTCACCGGAGCCGCGAACACCGGTGTCACCTGGTCCGTGGACGGCGTCACCGGCGGCAATGGCACCGTGGGCACCATCGATGCGGGTGGCCTCTACTCCGCGGGCAGCGCCCTCGGAGCCCACACCATCCAGGCCACGTCCATCGCCGATGCCACCCAGCAGGCCAGCACCACCGTCACCGTCGTGGCCGCGCCCGTGGCCACCAGCTGCGCCGTGAGCAACGCGAATCCCCTGCTCGGGGGTACCGTGACCGTCACCCCCACCTTCAGCGGCGGAGCCGCCGTGGTGGGAACGTCGGGTGCCGGAAGCAGTGACCTGTCGGCCGCTGCCACCTCCGGGACCGGCCTCACCTCGGGGAGCATCTCCGGGGCCACCACCTTCACCCTCACCGTCACCAATGCCGCCGGCACCGTGGCCACCGCCTCCAGCGCCGTGACCACCCCCCAGACCGTCAGCGTAGGGACCCCCACCACCAGCAACCTGAACGTCACCGAGGCCGGCGGATCCTCCAACACCTCCCGCACCTTCACCAGCGCCGTCACCGGCGCGGCGAACACCGGCGTCACCTGGTCGGTGGATGCCATCGATGGCGGCAATGCCACCGTCGGCACCATCAGTGCGGGGGGCGTCTACACCGCCGGGACCGCCCTGGGCGCCCACACCGTGAAGGCCACCTCCGTGGCCGACCCCGCCCAGAGCGCCACTGCCTCGGTGACGGTCCTCGCGGCCCCCGTGGCCACGAGCTGCGTGGTGAGCACGGGCTCACCCCTCTTCGGCGCGACCGTGACCGTCACGCCCACCTTCAGCGGAGGTTCCGCCGTGGTGGGCACCTCCGGATCCGGCAGCTCCGACCTCTCCGCCGCCGCCACTTCCGGAACGCCCCTGACCACTCCAGCGCTCTCGGTGCCGACGACCTACACCCTCACGGTGACCAACGCCGCCGGGACCATCGCCAGCGTCGCCAGTGCGGCCGCCACGCCCCAGTCCGTCTCGGTGGCCGGCCTGACCACCGGGAACCTCAACGTCACCCTGGCGGGGGGCGCTGACAACACCAGCCGTACCTTCGCCACCTCGGTCTCCGGGGCCGTGGACACCACCCTCACCTGGTCCGTGGACGCCATCGACGGGGGCAACGCCACCGTGGGCACCATCACCTCCGGCGGCGTCTACAGCGCGGGTACCGCCCTCGGCACCCACATGGTGAAGGCCACCTCCGTGGCCGATCCCACCCAGAACGCCACCGCGACCGTGACCGTCGTCGCGGCTCCCGTGGCCACCAGCTGCGTGGTCAGCTCCAGCTCCCCGCTCTTCGGCGGGACCGTCACCGTCACCCCCACCTTCTCCGGTGGCCTCGGCAAGGTGGGCACCAGCGGAAGCGGCAGCAGCGAGGTCTCCGCCTCGGCCACCTCCGGCTCCCCCCTCACCTCCGCCGCCCTCTCCACGTCGACGACGTTCACCCTCACGGTGACCAACGCCGCCGGGACGGAGGCCACGGTCGCCAGTGCCGCGGCCGTCCCCCAGACCGTGGCGGTGGGCACACCCACGACGAGCAACCTGAACGTCACCGTGGCCGGGGGGGCGGACAACACCTCCCGCACCTTCTCCTCCACCGTCACCGGGGCCGCGGACAACAGCGTCACCTGGTCCGTGGATGCCGTCGCCGGGGGCAATGCCACCGTGGGCACCATCAGTGCCGGAGGCGTCTACAGCGCCGGAACGGCCCTCGGCGCCCACACCGTGAAGGCCACCTCCGTGGCCGATCCCGCCCAGAACGCCTCCGCCACCGTCACCGTGGTCGCGGCCCCGACCGCCGCCTTCACCCCGAGCAGCTACCGGACGGTGGGTGACACCGGGGTCGTGGAGTCGGGCTCCGTCCAGTCCGGGGTCACCTACGCCTGGACCCTCAGCGGCAACACCGCCGGGAACAATGGCGCCATCACCTCCGGCGCCGCCACCTCCAGCGTCACCTTCGATGCCGGGACGCCCGCGGGCACCTTCGACCTGGGCCTCACGGTCACCAATGCCGCTGGAACCGCCGACGTGGCCAACCACACGGTCACCGTCGTCGCGGCCCCCGTCGCCACCAGCCTCGCTTCGACCTTCGCCACCGTCCTCAATGGGGACACGGTGACCCTCACGCCCACTTTCTCGAACGGGACGGGCCAGATCGGCACGTCCGGCTCCGGAAGCAGCCAGGTGACCGGCTCGGCGACGAGCGGGAATGGCGTCCTCAGCCCCGCGATCACGGGTTCGACCACCTTCACCCTGACGGTGACGAACCTGGCCGGCGCCACCGCCACCTCCACCGCCACCGTGGCCAATGGGGCCACCACCTATGCCACCAGCGCCAGCTCCCTGTTCGCGGAGCGTCAGCGCCACTCCGCCGTCTCCCTCTCCGATGGCACGGTGCTCATCGTCGGAGGCACCAATGTCGGCGATTCCTTCGGTGTGGACGGCAACGTGAACCACACCGACATGGTCTATGGGGAGCTGTACACGCCCAGCACCGGCCTCTTCACGGAGACGACCGGCACCCTCCCCACCGGCGAGGGCCGCAGCCTCCAGATCGCCGTGGCCAATGCCAGCAGGAACTCCGTGCTGATCGCGGGCGGCATCCACAACTCCAACGATTCCCTGGCCACGGCCTTCATCTACGACCGGGCCACCCAGACCTTCAGCGCCACCACCAACAACATGGTCACCCCGCGTGAGCGGCATGCCGCGGTGCTCCTCACCACCGGCGCCAATGCGGGCAAGGTTCTCATCGCCGGCGGCCAGAACACCGTGTCCGGCACCTCGACGCTGACCACCGCCCTCGAGCTGTTCGACTTCACCACCGGCCAGTTCTCCAGCCTGGTCCCCGCCTCGGGCACCCCCGCCGAGCGGAACTACCCCGTCCTCACGCTCCTGCAGGACGGGAAGGTCCTCATCACCGGAGGTCGCGACAGCGGGGCCACGGAGCTGAACACCGCAGAGATCTACGACCCCGTGTTGAACACCCTCACCGCGGTGTCCAACACCATGACGGACGGCCGGAGCTTCCACAGCGCCACCGTCCTCCAGGACGGCAAGGTGCTGGTCGCGGGCGGCAACATCACCACCGCTTCCACCACCGCGGATCTCTACGACCCGAACACCAACAGCTTCACCCAGGTGGGTGGCACCACCCTCGGCGCGCGTTACGGCCACACCGCCGTGCTCCTGCCGGACGGCAAGGTGCTGATCACCGGTGGCCATGATGGAACCAACGCCCTGACCACCGTGAAGCTCTATGACCCCACGGGCCAGACCTTCGGGGCCACCCCGGGCACCGCGGCCCTGGCCACGGGACGCCGGCGCTTCACCGCCACCCTGCTGAACAACAGCAAGGTGCTGATCGTCGGGGGCCAGGATGGTACCAACGGACTGGCTTCCGCCGAGCTCTACCAGTAGTTCTGAAGGCCCATGAAATGAAAACCCCGGCTCATGGCCGGGGTTTTTTTTTGGGTTGAGGTCGATGGACTTGATCCGGATCCACCAGGGTCTCTTCCCGTGTCCTCAGGCGAAGTAGGCCACACCGGCTTCGAACAACTTCATGTCGAAGGACCCATAGGCGTTCCTCCACACGTTCGAGGTGAAGCGCTCCGCGTGGGCCATCTTGCCGAGGACCCGGCCATCGGGGCTCGTGAGGGCTTCGATGCCGAGGGCGCTGCCGTTCGGGTTGTACTCGCTGTCGAGGGTGGGCTGGCCCGTGGGGTCCACGTACTGGGTGGCCACCTGGCCGGCGGCCAGGAGCTGGCGGAGCGTGGCGTCGGGGCCCACGATGCGGCCCTCGCCGTGGGCGATGGCCACGGTGTGGGTGTCCCCCGCTTGCAGCTTGCTGAACCAGGGGCTCCGGTTGGAGGTGACCCGGGTGGTGGCCATGCGGCTGGTGTAGCGCAGGTTGTTGAAGGTGAGCGTGGGGCTGCCGGGATCCTGCTCGCGGATCTCTCCGTAGGGGACGAGGCCCAGCTTGATGAGGGCCTGGAAGCCGTTGCAGATGCCGAGCATCAGGCCATCCCGCTTCTGGAGCAGCTCGTGCACCGCGTCCTTCAGCTTGGCGTTTCGGAAGGCGGCTGCGATGAACTTGCCGCTGCCCTCGGGTTCATCACCCGCGCTGAAGCCCCCGGGG
>CAZVKM010000125.1:0-10328 GCA_964627685.1 uncultured Solibacteraceae bacterium
GTGCGCTACACCTTCCTCCCCTTCGCCACCCTCACCCCCTTCGGCGTCTGGTTCCTCAAGGCCATGGGCATGAAGATCGGCCGGCACGCCTTCATCAACACCGAGCTCATCAGCGATCCCCGCTTCATCGAGGTGGGAGAGGATGCGGCGCTGGGGGGCAGCGTGCGGATTTTCGCCCACTACGGGGGCGGCGGGAACCTGGTCATCGCCCCCGTAAAGATCGGCGCACGGGCCACCCTGGGCGCCGGAGCCTGCGTGATGGGGGACGTGGAGGTGGGTGAAGGGGCGGTGATCCTGCCCCACTCGGTCCTCCTGCCCGGATCCCGGGTCCCCCCCGGGGAGACCTGGGGCGGGGTTCCCGCCAAGCGGATCACCCGGGACCAGATGGAGGAGATCAAGAAGCACATCAAGGGCGTGGTGGATTTCGGCTGACCCGGCCCACCCCCGAACCTCGGTAGCCATGGAACCTGGGGGCGATCTCAGCCACACTTGGACATCGTTCCCCCAGGATCCAACCATGATGCGACGCTCTCTGGCCCTCCTCCTCCCGGCCCTCCTCGCCCCCGCGCAGGATGCCCCCCTGGCCCAGCGCCTGCGTACCGAGCGCCCGGAAGTGGAGCGCCTCATGGAGGCCTTCCAGGCCAAGGAGGCCCTCGCCAAGGCGGAGGCCCTGCTCCCCGCCCAGAAGCCCACCTGGGACAACACCGATGGCAACGCGCAGTACCGCAGCTACCTCGCCCTCCAGGACGTGGCGGCCGCCTACTACCTGGCCTCCCGCGCCGCCCTGGCCGCCGGGCTCTGGGAGAAGGCCCTCGACCACGCCAAGGGCGCCCAGGCCACCGTGGTGGACAACGCCGCCCAGGCGGGCCTCGCCTTCCCCAAGATCGCGGAGATCTACGAGGGGCGCGCCAAGCGGGGCCGCGAGATGCTCGTGGAGAACGACGCCTACATCAAGGAGCTCCGGGCCAAGGCCAATCCCGATGCCGGCGACAAGCAGCAGCTGGACCTGGTCGCGGCCGAGGAGAAGGGCATCGCCGAGAACGACAAGTGGGCCAAGACCTTCCAGGGCTTCCTCGACGCCGCCAAGAAGGACGCGACCCGCTACGACCCCTGGGTGAAGGCCCTCGATGACCAGCTCAAGGCCGTGGAAGCCCAGATCGCCGAGTACAAGGGCGGCAAGGGGGACAAGGTGAAGTGGGTCGAGGGCATCATCTCCAGCCCCACCTACCTGACCACCGCCTACCCCGACAAGAAGGAGCGCGTGGCCTTCCTCTACCGGCTGGCCGTGCTGGATCCGGAGAGCGCCAAGGTGCAGCGCCAGATCGACATCGAGCTGGGCAAGATCGTCGCGCCCCCCGCGAAGCCCGCCCCCAAGAAGAAGGGCAAGGGCTGATCCCGAGGACCCTCCCCCAGGGGCCTCGGCGATGACCACCCCCGGCCGAGCCGGACCGGGGTGGGCCCCTTACCCTTGCTCCCCACACCCACGCAGGACGTCCCACCCCATGCCGAGCCCAACCGCCCTCTGCCTCGCCCTCCCGGCCCTGATCGCCCAGGCCCCCGCGCCGGCCGATCCCACCCTGCCCCAGCGCCTCAAGGCCGAGCGTCCCGAAGTCGACCGGCTCCTGGAGGCCCTCCAGCCCGCCGAAGCCCTCGCCAAGGCCGAAGCGCTGCTTCCCGCCACGGCCCCGACCTGGGACCACACCGATGGCAACTCCCAGTACCGCAGCTGGACCCTGCTGCCGGAATTCGCCTCGGCCTACTACCTCGCCTCCCGGGCGGCGGTGGCGGCCGGGCAGTGGGAGAAGGCCCTCGACCATCTGAAGAAGGCCCAGGCCGTGCTGAAGGAGAATGCCACCCAGGCGGACGCGGCCTTCCCCAAGATCGCCAACGCATACATGCAGCGGGCCCAGCTGGCGCAGGATGCGCTCGATGCCCGCGCCGGGTACACCGCCAACATCCGGGCCCGCAACCACCCCAACGAGGAGGAGAAGGCCCATCTCGCCAAGGTCGCGGAGCACGAGAAGGACCGCGCCGAGAACGAGAAGTGGGCGAAGACCTTCCTCTCCTTCGCGGAGTCGGCCAAGAAGGACGCCACCCGCTTCGACGCCGCCCTCAAGAACCTGGAGGACCGCCTCAAGGCCGAGGAGACCCAGATCGCGGAGTACAAGGCCGGCAAGGGGGAGAAGGCCAAGTGGGTCGAGGCCATCGTCTCCACCCCGGACTACCTCACCACCAGCTTCCCCGACAAGCGCGCCCGCTTCGAGTTCCTGTGCCGCCTGGCGGTGCTGGATCCCGCCAACCTCAAGGTGTCCGACGCCAAGGACATCGAGCTGGGCAAGACCCCGCCCCCCCGGCCCAAGGCGACCCCCAAGCCCAAGGCCAAGCCCAAGAAGGGCTGACCTCCCTTCACCGATCCCCCGCCGCCGTTCACCGATGAAGCCCGGCGCCGGGGGATCGCTCTGTCCACACTGGGCCTGAGGTCGCCCATGTCCCAGCCCGAGCCTGCTTCCGGATTCCTCGATCCCGCCCTCAGCCCCCGGGCCTATGGGGCCCTGCTCTACCAGATCGCGGGGCTGCCCCTGGCCATCGCCGCCTTCACATGGGTGATGGTCGGGGTGCCCCTCTCCCTGGGGCTCTCCTTCATCGGTCTCGGCCTCCTGCTGGGCTTGGCCTACCTCCTGGCCACCCGGGGGTTGGCCGTGGCCCAGGGCCGCCTGGTGGCCTGGCTGGTGGACATGGAGGGTCCCACCGCACCGCCGCTCCCCGAGGCCGTGGGCTTCTGGGCCCGCCTGGGGGCCCTCCTGAAGGATCCCGCCAGCTGGGGGGCCCAGGCCTACCTGCTGCTTCGCATGCCCCTGGGGGTTCTGGGCTTCACCCTGGTGCTCACCTTCCTCGTGCTGTCCCTCACGGCCCTCGGCCTGGGCCTCCTCCCCTGGCACCGGGCGCAGCTCCTGGGCGATGGCAGTCTCATCCTCAGCGCCCGCACCTGGTCCGGGACCGTGGACTTGGGCGCCTGCCCCGCCATGGCGTGGCTGGTGAAGCACCCGGGCCCCACCCGGCTCACCGCCGCCGCCCTGGGCTTCCTGGGGTTCCTGGGGACCCTTCACGCCGCCCTCGCCCTCACCCGGGCGGAGGCCAAGGCCGCCTGCGCCCTGCTGCGCCGCCGAGGCTGACCCCCCGTCACCCCGAGGTGCTAGCCTGGGCCATGGCCCGAGGCTCGAACAAACCACGCATTCCCGTGAAGTCCCCGCGGCGCACCCCCGATCGGAAGCCCGGCCAGGCCACGCCACCGGCCAAAGCTCCCCGCACCCTGCCCTGGCGGCCCTTCGAGACCTTCGAGGCCACCTTCAGCGGCATGCTCGAAGGCACCGGCGGCTTCCTGCGCCCCCTGGGCCTGACCCGGGCCGACAACCTGGACCTGCGCGTGGACTGGCGCGACCAGAACGGCGCGATCCACGGCGATCGGGTGATGGCCGAGCTCAGCGGTGAGGACTGGCAGGGTCGCCTCCGGGGCCGTGTGGTGAAGGTCCTGGGCCGGGGCGAGACCGCCCTGCCCGCCACCCTCCAGAAGCAGCCCCAGTACGGCCCCAACGCTTGGCGCGCGGTGCCCCTGGAGCCCCGCATCCAGCAGCTCATCACCGTGCCCCCCACGGACCTCGCCGGGGATGGCGACCTGGTGAGCGTCCTCCTGGACGGGAACCCCGACCTGCCCCAGCTCAAGGGCACCGTCGTGGCCAAGCTGGGCCGCGCCACCGACCTGCGCATCGAGAACAAGCTCACCGCCGCCCTCTTCAACCTGCGCACGGACTTCCCCGACGCCGTGATGCAGGAGCTGGCCCCCTTCCCCACCTCGATCCCGGAGGAATGGGTGAAGGGTCGCGAGGACCTGCGGTCGATCCTCACCTGCACCATCGACCCGCCCACGGCCAAGGACTTCGATGACGCGATCTCCCTGGAGACGCTGCCCGACAGCGAAGGTGGCGGCTGGCTCCTGGGCGTGCACATCGCCGACGTGAGCCACTACGTGGCGGAGAACGGCCCCCTGGACCTCGAAGCGAAGCTGCGCGGCACCAGCGTCTACTTCCCCGACGAGTGCATCCCCATGATCCCGGAGCGGCTCAGCGGAGACCTCTGCTCCCTGCGGGAGAAGGTCGACCGGCTCACCATGACCGCGTGGATGACCATCTCGCCGACCATGGAGGTCATCGAGACCCGCTTCAGCGAGAGCGTGATCCACAGCCGCAAGCGGCTCACCTACGACGAGGTGAAGCAGGCCTGCCTCGACGGGGACCGGAAGAAGCAGGCGGAGCTGGGCCCCGAGCTCATGGCCATGTTGAACGAGGCCCTCGCGGTCTCGCGCAGCCTCACCGCCAAGCGCCTCGAGCGCGGCGCCATGAACCTCGACACCATCGAGATCAAGTTCGAGTTCGCCGAGGATGGGCGCGTCGTCGATGCCCAGCCCTACGAGCGGCACGACGCCCACAAGATGATCGAGGAGTTCATGCTCCTCGCCAACGAGGCCGTGGCGGCCTTCTTCACCCGCCGCAAGCTGCCCACGATGTACCGGATCCACGACAACCCGGATCCCCTGAAGCTGGAGATCTTCGCGGAGACGGCCCGGGCCTTCGGCCTCCTGAGCGGCAAGGAGCAGCCCACCCCGGATGTGCTCAACACCATGCTGAAGAAGGTGAAGGACACGGCCCTGGAGGCCCTGATCAACTCCCTGCTCCTGCGCAGCCTGAAGAAGGCGGAGTACAGCGCCGACAACATCGGCCACTCGGGCCTGGCGCTCGACGACTACCTGCACTTCACGAGCCCCATCCGGCGCTACCCGGACCTCATCGTGCACCGCCTCCTCCGAAAGGTGCTCCGCGGGGAGAAGCTCGCCGCCGACCTCCATGGCCATCTGGCCACCTTGGCCAAGCAGTGCAGCGATGCCGAGCAGAAGGCCACCGAGGCCGAGCGGGAGAACGACAAGTGGAAGGCCTGCCTCCTCATGAAGGACAAGGTGGGCCGCAAGTTCAAGGGCCGCATCGCGGGCCTGAGCCTGAAGGCCCTCTTCATCCAGCTGGAGCACCCCTGGGTGGAGGCCGGGGTGCCCCTGGGCGCCCTGGGCAGCGACTTCGTGATGGACGAGCACCGCACCACCCTCACGGGCCGGCGGGGCCAGGTGGTCCTCCACATCGGCGACGTGGTGCAGGCGGAGATCACCGCCGTGGACGAGCAGCTGCGCCGGGTCAGCGCCTGGATCTCCGAGGTGCAGGCCCGGGACGGCGCGGGCAAGGCCTATACCTTCACCCCCACCCTCGCCGCCCCGGCCCGGCTCACGGAGGCGGACCTGGACCGTCCCAAGTCCAAGTTTGAGGGCCGGGGCCCCGGCGACCGCTTCCGCCGCGAGGAGCGCCCCGCCGGCCGGCCACCCCGCAAGGCCCGCGAGGGCGAAGGCGGTGAGGATCCGCGTGGCGGCCGCCGACCTAAAGCCGCGGCCCCCCGCGGCGCCAAGCCCAAGGGCCCCAAGGGCGCCGTGAAACCCAGCGGCAGCGGCCCCCGCAAGGGCGGGGGGGGCGTGATCAAGGCCCGGAAGAAGCGCTGAGGAGGGCCCCCGCGGCCCAAGTGACAGACGCTTTACAAGTCCGGATGGGCCCCGGCCCCACCCTGGGGGCCGGAGGTCCCCATGCGATCCCTGCTCCTCGCCGCCGCGCTCGGCCTCACTCTGATGGCCCAGGCCCCCGCCTCCCCGGTGCGGATCCTTGACACCGCCGCCCTGGACCTGGACTGGAAGGCCGAGCTCTTCATCACCCCTGAAGGCCGGATCCTGGCCTTCGCGGGAGCGGGAGCCGATCCGTCCCAGCCTTCCATCGGCCTCTGGGACGGCCCCGCGGGCCTGCTCCTGCGCGCCACCCTCCCTCCCTGGGAACCCACCCAGGACGCGGGATCCGGGCTGGTGACCTGCGGGGGATGCGGGGGTCCCTTCGGCCCCATCGTCGAGCTCAACCACCGTCCCCCCGGCTGGGATCCCCTCGCCCGCGCCTTCGATCTCCCCCGCCTGCCGGAGGCCCCCCAGGCCCGGGTCACGGACCAGGGGGACCTGCAGGAAGGGGGGCCGGCCCTCCCGCCCCTGGCCCAGGTCACCGTGGAGGGCCTCGATGCGCTCCGGGTGACCCGGCCCGAGGGCACGCAGGAGACCTTCCGCCATCCCCTGGCTGACCTGCCGGAGCTCGGGAGCCTCTCCCCGCTCCAGCGGAGCATGGCTCGCCTGACGGGCTTCCGGAACGTCCTCGTGAGCCGCACGGGGGACTGGGTGGCCGCCACCTGGATCGACGGGAAGCGGAACCTCCCCGGCCGCGCCCTGCCCTGGGTCCCGAAGGGCCCGCTGCGGTGGCTGCTCTTCCTCTCGGGCCAGGCCGAGCCGGTGGTGGACCTGCCCCTGGCCGCCCTCACCGGCGGTACCCCGGACCGGGTGTCCCTCAGCCTCTCCCCGCAGGGCACACGCATCCTCCTGGAAGGGGCGGGCCGGGTGGTGGTGCTCTCTCCGGAGGATGGAGGGATCCTCCTGAACCGGCCCGGATCCATCGTCCACCTCACCTCCGGCAGCGACGAGCTCGTGCTCGCCCAGCCGGGCGAGGGCCTCAGCCTGGCCCGCTTCGACCTCCGGGAGGGGCGGCGGACGGGCGCCCTCAGCCTGCCCGCTTCGCTGGACGCCCCCCCCGCCCTGGGCCCGGGATCGCCAGAGGTTCCCGAAGGCCAGGGCCCGCGCGCGCTCACGGCCCCCCTGGCCTTCAGCCCCGACGGCCGCTGGGTGGTGACCGCGCAGGCACGGAGGGGTGGCTCCGGCTGGGACGCCCTGGTCCTCTGGGAGTTCCAGGCCCCCTAGGGGACGGCGGCCTGCACCCGCTCCTCGAAGCGCGCCCGCCCCTCCGCATCCACCCGGATCACCCAGATCCGGTCGTAGGTGGAAGCCGTCCACACGGGCAGCTCGCCCTCCACCCCCAGCGCCCGGGCCAGGGGCTCATGGGGCCCGTGGTGCCAGCCGATGACCACGGTCTTCCCGCGGAAGGAGCGCAACAGCTCCGCCGCCAGCTCAGGCACCTTGCCGTTGTCGCGCACCAGCGGCGTGAGCTTCAGGTGCGCGGCCAGGGGGGCCAGGGTCTCGGCGGTGCGGCGACGCTGGGAGACCACCAGGGCCTGGGGCGCGAAGGCCGCCAGCTGCGGCACCAGGGCCCGGGCCCGAGCCCGGCCCGCGTCGGAGAGGGGCGAGTCCGGATCCCGGTCATCCGCCTTCTCGGCATGGCGGACGATCACCACCGTGGTCGGGGGTTCGGCCGACGGGGTCTGGGCGGCCAGCAGGGCGGAAGCGAGCAGGGCGAGGCATCGGGTCAGGGCGCGCATGCCCCCACCTTGGCAGCCCTCAGGGGGTGGTCAAGGCCTTCACCAGGTCCTGGGCCAGGCCTGGGAGCGAAGGGTCCCGGGCCCCCATGAGCAGGATCAGATCTCCCTGCTCCGCTTCCCCCGCGATCACCGCCGGAAGGGCCTCCCGATCGCAGAGGCGCCCCGCAACGCCCACGGCCCTGAGGTCGGCCAGCACGTCGTCGCTCTCCACCACGCGGTTCACGGTGCCGCCGGGGTAGAACACGGGCAGGAACCACAGGCGATCCGCCGGTCTCAGGGTGGCCTTCAGGACCTGCACCAGCTCCTCCCGCATGAAGGCCAGGGGCCCGAAGCCGTGGGGCTGGAAGATCGCCAGGACCCGCGCCGCCTGGCCCTGGGCGGCCTTCAGGGCGGCTTCCACCTTGGCGGGGTTGTGGGCGTAGTCATCCACCACCCGCACGCCCCGGGCTTCGCCCACGGCCTGGAAGCGGCGTCCCACGCCTTGGAAGGTGGCCAGGGGCGCCACAAGCTCCGCCATGGGTACTCCCAGGAGTCGGCAGGCCCCGAGGGCAGCCAGGGCATCCTCCACGTTGTGGCGGCCCGGCAGGGGCAGCTCGAAGGGGACGCCTTCCACGCTGAAGCGCGAGCGGCCCGGCTCCGTGCGGAGGTCCCCCGCACGCAGGTCGGCCTCGGGGCCGAACCCCACCACGGTGCGCCCCGCACGATAGGCCGCGAGGTTCTCCGCTTCGCCGATCACCGCTCCTTCGCGGCACTGCCCCAGGAAGGTACGGTAGAAGCCCTCCACCACGTCCAGCTCCTTGTGGTCCCGCTGGAGGTTCAGCACCACACCCACGGCGGGGGCGTAGCGCACCAGGCTGCCATCGCTCTCATCGGCTTCGATGACCAGCAGGTCCGAGGTGCCCACATGGGCGTTGCCCCAGGCCCCCTCCGCCTGCAGCAGGCGCAGGTCCCCGCCCGTGATCACGGAGGGATCGCGACCCGCGCCCCGGAGCAGCTCGAAGACCATGGCCGTGGTGGTGCTCTTGCCGCTGGTGCCCGTCACCGCCACCGTCCGGTGGGCGGCCACCAGGTGTGCCAGCAGCTCCGAGCGGTGGAGCACCGGTACCCCCGCGGCCCGGGCCGCCACCACGTCGGGGATGGTGTCCTCGATGGCCGTGGAGCAGACCACGGCGGCGCAATCGCCCGCCACGGCGGAGCCATCCTGGGGCAGGATGCGGATCCCACAGGCCGTGAGCAGGGCCTCCGCCTCGGGCCGCTCACCTCGGTCGAAGCTCCGGTCGCTGCCGCTCACGGGACTGCCCTTGAGCGCACAGAACTGCGCCAGGGCGCTCATGCCCGAGCCGGCCACCCCCGCGAAGTGGAGGCGACCCAGGCCGAGGCCCGCTTCCGCGCCTTCCACCGCGATGAGCACGGCGTCGCCTTCCTCGAGGAGGTCCGCCAGCTCGACCACGGCGGCATTGGCGAGGCGGACGCATCCGTGGGAGACCGGGGTGCCGAGCCGGCCCTCCTGGTTCGTGCCATGAAGGTAAATGTACCGCTCCCGGCTGTCGCAGCCTGACCCCTGATTCACCCCGGATTCCAGCCCCTCCAGGGTGAGCACCCGGGTGAGGATGAGGTCCTCCTCCAGGACCTCCCCCCGCCAGCGCTCCCCCGTGTCCACCCGGCTCCGGAAGACGGTGCCGGGCTCCGCCCCCAGGCCGATCCGCGCGTGGATCCGGTGCCAGCCCGGCGGGGTGCGGTGGGAGCCTTCCTCCCCCCCAATGCCGTTGAGGGCGGTGGAGACGCGCGCCTCGAAGATCAAGGCCCCCGCCTCCAGCAATCCCAGGCGCTGCCGGGCCACGTCCACCACGAGCACCCGGCCCGGGAGCGCCGGGAAGGGGCAGCCGGAGCGATCCAGGGCCTGGAGGGTCAGGGCCCGGAAGCGCGCGGAGAGGGTCCGATCGATCATGGGATTCGCACCTGGGGCTGGACGGGATGGGTGCGCAACTGCCTCCTCAGTTCAGCGCACAGGCGCTGCAGCCCGAAGGCGAAGTGGGCCTTGGCGTGATCCTGGCCAAGAGCCGGGGCGCACCGGTGGAGGTGGGGATGGTCCGAGGTCGCGGCCAGTGGGGGATTGAGCGTCGCCAGGATGGAACCCTCCAGGAAGGCTCGGGTGC
The DNA here is from genome assembly GCA_964627685.1 of uncultured Solibacteraceae bacterium. Lineage (GTDB taxonomy): Bacteria > Acidobacteriota > Holophagae > Holophagales > Holophagaceae > JAFDVN01. Next base: position 9,546 of record CAZVKM010000125.1, read on the forward strand.
CCAGGTAGGCCCTGGAAGCCTCCAGCGGAGGGAACCCCGCCTGGACCAGGATGGAGAGCAGGGCTTCCGCAAGCCAGGCCTCCGCTTCGGGTGAAGCGCCGGCGACCCGCATGCGGAAGGCGGCGGGGTGGGCCAGCGCCACCTCCCGGAAGGCCCAGGCGAGCTCCAGGAGCGCCGCTTCCCATGGTCCTTCGCGAGGAAGCTCGAGGGGGGCGAAGCAACGCGCCACCACTTCCGCCATCAAGGCCTCCCGGTCGGGGAAGTGGTGGTAGAGCGCCATGGCTTCCACCCCGAGGTCCCGGCCCAGGGCCCGCATGGTGAGCCCTGCTTCCCCTTCCCGATCCAGGAGCGCCAAAGCTGCCGAGGCGATCCGCTCCCGGGTGAGGGGAGCCCGGACAGCGCGGGGGCGGCGGGAGGTGGGCACAGCTTATTTTACAGCGTATAGGCAAATCTTCGCCTGGCTTTACAATGTAATCTCATGACCTCGGATTCATGATGAGGGGGTGATCACCCCTTCTTCACCCCAACGCTGCCTCGGCGTGGATCCCGGGTCCCTCGCCTGCGGGTGGGCCGTGGTGGAGCGGTTCGGGTCCCGGATGTCCCTCGTGGAGGCGGGCGTGATCCGCTCCCCGCGCGGGGCCGACTTCGAGCGGCGCATCCATGGGATCCACCTCCGGTTGGCGGAGGCCATCGCCACCCACGCCCCCACCTTCATGGCGGTGGAATCCCCCTTCGTGGAGAAGAACGCCCAGAGCGCCCTGAAGCTGGGGCAGATCCGAGGGG
>CAZVKM010000126.1:0-10307 GCA_964627685.1 uncultured Solibacteraceae bacterium
CCCCCGATCCGCTGCACCTGGGCGGATCGGCGCCGGCCCCCGGCAGGGGCCTCCGCCGCGACGCCCTCCGGGCCGCAGCCCCGGCGTTCCCTCATTCGAAAGGAAACCCATGTTCACCCGTTACCTCATTCCCGACGCCCAGCGGGGCCTCCTGTCCCGTGACGGCCGCCTCGTGCGCTGGCTCGAGCCCGGCGCCACCCGCGTCTTCACCCTGCGGGGCCGCTGGGAGCTCACGCTTCTCAGCCGCGAGACCCTCTGGAGCCCCTTCAGCCCCGAGCTGAAGGCCGTGGCCCCCGCCGGCGCCGTGGTCGAGGCCTTCGTGCCCGAAGGGCAGGTGGGTCTGCTCCGCGCCGACGGCCTCGCCAAGGGCGTGCTCCAGGCGGGCCGCTACCTCCTCTGGCAGCTGGCGGCCCCCGTGACCCTGGAGACCGTGAGCCTCCTGGAGCTCCGGCCCGCCGTGCCCGAAGCCTTCTGGGCCTTCCTGCCCAGCACCCAGCTCCAGACCGTGCTCGTCCTGCCCTTCGAACGGGCCCTCGTCCACGTGGACGGTGTCCTGCGCGACCTGCTCGGCGAGGGCCGGTACGCCTACAGCGTGCTCAACCGCAAGCTGGAGGTGATGCGGATCGACCTGCGCGAGCAGGAGGTCCAGATTCTCGGCCAGGAGCTCATGACCCGTGACAAGGTCACGCTCCGCCTCAACCTCATCGTGAAGTACCGCGTCACGGACCCCGTGAAGGCGGTGCAGACGGTGACGAGCCTGCGCGATGCGCTCTACCTCGAGGCCCAGATGTCCGTGCGCCATTACGTGGCCGAACTGACCCTGGACCAGCTGCTGGAGCGCCGGGCCCAGGCCGTGGCCCCCATGGCCGAGGCCCTGCGCGAGCGGGCCGGGTCCTGGGGTGCGGAGGTGCTCAACCTCGACGTAAAGGACCTGGTCCTCCCCGGCGAGATGAAGCAGCTCCTCAACCAGGTCATGGAGGCGGAGAAGAAGGCCGCGGCCCAGGTGATCCTGCGCCGTGAAGAGGTGGCCGCCACGCGGTCGCTGGCCAACACCGCCCAGATGCTGGAGCGCAACCCCGCGCTGCTGCGTCTGAAGGAGCTGGAGGCCTTCAAGGAGATCGCTTCGGCGATCCCCAACCTCACCCTCGTCATGGGCCCGCCCGAGCTGCTCCGCGGCCTGGGCGCCTTGAAGGGCTGAGGCGTCGTCCCGGGGCTCCGCGAGGGGCCCCACCCATGGTGACCGTGGTGTCGCGGTCGCATGCCGGCCCGTGAAGCCGGAGGGCCCGGTTCGATTCCGGGCGGTCACCCCATGTTCCGAACCCATTTCCCATTCCAAGGATTCCCATGAACACCCGAATGCTCTGCCGGTCCCCCGTCATCGCCGTGGACCGGAACTTCATCCCCCTGCGGGAGGTCACCCGGCGCCACGCCCTGCGGGCCGTGGTCACGGGCCGGGCGGAGGTGCTCGACCTGGGCACCTTCACCCGGTCCGGCCTGGAAGCCTTCGGCGGCGGCGTGGCCTGCATCCTCTACCCCGGGGCCCAGGCCATGAGCGACGCCCGCCTCCTGCAGCTGGGGGGCCTGCGCGGCGTGCTGCGGCGTGACCGCTACGCCTGCGCCTACTGCGGGCGGAAGGCCACCACCGTGGACCACGTGGTGCCGCGTTGTCAGCTCGGTCCGACCACCTGGGGCAACCTGGTGGCCGCCTGCCTGGGCTGCAACCAGCGGAAGGGCGGTCGGACCCCGGCCCAGGCCGGCATGCGCCTGCGCTTCCAGCCGCGGTCCCCCCGGGCCCTGCTCATGGATCGCTTCCTGGAGCTGGCCAGCGGATGAGGCGTTCCATCGCGTTGCAGTTCCGCCGCACGAGCCGGAGGCCTCCGGGCCTCCGGCTTCCCTGGCTCGGGGACTCGTCCCACCGCCGCCGGCGGCTCCGGCGAAGGTCCAGATGCACCCGAAGCCCCCGGTCCCGGGGGCTTCGCTTCAGTGGCGGATCCCCACCATCAGGTGGAGGGCCCAGCCCTGCCTGGACTCGAAGGGCAGGTCCTCCGTGGGCTGGGCGCTCAGGGGCCGGGAGGAGGTGTAGGCGTAGGGCGCCTGGGAGAGACGGAGCTCCACGTATCCATTGGACCAGTGGTGTCCCGCCCCGACGCCGAGCCAGAGGCCCGTCTTCTGGGCCCGGGTGTCGAGGGTGTTCACGGACTCGTTACCGTTGGGATCCACGGCCCGGTCCTCCAGGTAGGCCTGGCTCCGCTGGATCCCCACGCCCAGGCTGAGGTAGGGGCCCCTCCAGCCGTCCTCCCGAAAGAAGAGGCCATCGAAGCCGAGGCGATAGGTCCGGAAGACCACCCGGGTCTCCTGGTACCCGAGACCCAGGGAGTTGGCGACGGCCCTCGCGGCGAGGTTGTAGTCGCTCACGCGGTAGCCGGTCCACTCGAAGGCGGGTCGGACCTGGGCGCGCGAGGAGACGGGCACGTACCCCTGCAGTTGGAAGCCGAACCCTGGATGCCCGTTGAGATCCGCCGAGAAGGCGCCCAGACCCGTCGCCGCCAGCACGCCGACTCCGAAGCCGTAGCCGGAGGGTGGCTCGGGGGTCTGGGCGATGAGGGCGGTGCAGGCCAGGAGGGGAAGCCAGGGACGCACGGGGACTCCGGGGGATTCCCTTAGCATACGCAACCGAATGGAAAGTGGGAAGCTCAGGGCTTCAGGACGCCCACCCCCAGGCTGGAGGGGCCCAGCAACAGGGTGTGGATCTGGGCCTTGAAGTCGCTGTCCTGGGCGGCGTTGATGTTGGGCACCCAGGTCTGGGGATTGCGATCCATCAGGGGGAACCAGGTGCTGTGGATCTGGACCATGATGCGGTGGCCCTTCTGGAAGGTGTGGAGCACATCGTTCATCCGGTAGGCCACGGTGGTGGGCTGGCCCGGCACGAAGGGCATGGGCCGGTCGAGGCCCTCCCGGAAGCGCCCGCGCATGACCTCGCCCCGCACGAGCATCTGATAGCCCCCGCTCTTGGGCATCTGGACCTCCCCCCGGACCTCCTCGAGCGCCTCCCGGGGGTCCCGGTAGTCGTCCGGGTGGACGTCGATGAGCTTCACCACCCAGTCGGCATCCTGGCCGGTGATGGCGACGCGGAGGTTCGGAAGGAGGGGGCCGGCGAGGGTGACCGGCTCGGCGAGGGGCTCGGTCTGGAAGACGAGCACATCGGGGCGGTTCGCCACGAACCGCTGATCCTCCGTCATGTACTCGCGGCTCATGCCCAGGGCCACGTCGTTGATGAAGGGCACGGGCTTGGCGGGATCGCTGGGGAAGGAGGCGGCCCCCTCGGCCGTCCCTTCGAAGGCCAGGCGGCCGCCGGGCTGGAAGACGAGCTTCCGGCTCTCGGTGGCGGGGGGCCAGGCCTCGAAGCTGCGCCAGACGTTGGCGCCGGTGTTGAAGACGGTGGCGCGTGGGAGCTTGGGATCCGGGGCGCCCTTGAGGTGGTGCATGAAGAACGGGAACTCCAGCGTGGCCTGGTAGTGCTCGCTGGTGTTGGAGCCGAAGTGGGCCTTGCCCAGGGCCTCCCCGGTGCCCCGGGACCACCCGCCGTGGAACCAGGGGCCCATGACCAGGCGCACGTCACCCTTCGGGCTCAGGGTGTGGGAGGTCCGATAGACCTGGAGGGCCCCGAAGAGGTTCTCGGCGTCGAAGAGGCCGCCCACCGTGAGCACGGCGGGGCGGATGTCCTTCAGGTGGGGGCGGAGGTCCCGGATCTTCCAGAAGGCGTCGTAGGTGGGGTGGTCCAGCATCTCGTTCCAGAACCGGAGATCCTGGGTGCGCTCGCGGCTGTGGGCGAGGCTGCCCATCTGTAGGAAGTAGGCGTAGCCATCCCGCATGCCGTGCACGAAGGGCTTCCCCCACTCGGAGGTGGGGCGGGGGCGCGGCCGGTCGAAGTTCACCATGAAGTTGAAGGCGTGGGGGAGCCACAGGGCGCCGTTGCGGTGGAAGTCGTCGCCTTCGAACCAGTCCACGATGGGGGCCTGGGGGCTCACGGCCTTGAGGGCCGGGTGGGCGTCGATCATCCCAGCGGCGGTATAGAAGCCCGGGTAGCTGATGCCCCACTGGCCCACCTTGCCGTTGGTGGGGAGCTGCTTCAGGACCCACGCGATGGTGTCGTAGGTGTCGCTGCTCTCATCCACGTCCTTCGGGCCCCGCTTCTCCTCCCGGTGGGGGGTCATGTTCACGAAGGTGCCCTCGCTCATCATCCGGCCGCGGACATCCTGGTACACGAAGATGAAGCCCTCGGTGCCGAAGCGCGGGGAGGGTCCGAGGTTCGCCGGGTAGCGATCCGGTCCGTAGGGGGCGACGCTGTAGGGCGTCCGCTGCATGATCACGGGATAGGGGTTCGCGGGGGAGGCGTCCTTCGGGACATAGAGCGCGGTGAACAGCCGCGTGCCATCCCGCATGGGGATCATGACCTCGCGCTTGTCGTACTTGGCCTTCACGGCTTCGAGCCCCTGCGCCACCAGCAGGGGGGACAAGGCCAGCAGGGTCGTCAAGCGCCGCATGGAGCCTCCGGGGTTGGGCCCATGCTAGCCCCGGTGCCGGGGGCCGTCCCAGGGGGCTGGCCCCTTCCTGGGGGGATCAGGCCCCGGGTCCGAACCGCCTCCGCCAGTCGAGGCTGAGCTCCGGGAGGGAGCCCATGGCCCGGCAGGCCTCCGGATCCTCCTGGGCCTTCCAGCGGGCGTGCAGGGCGCGCGCCACCGTCCAGCCGGGGTTGGGGCGGTCCACCAGGCGGACGGGCCGTCCCGCCGTGAGGGGCGCGGCCTCCAGCACCCGCAGGTAGTAGCCGCCCCGGGCGGTGGCGTAGACCCGGAGGACGGCTTCGGCCCAGCCCAGGTGGCGCTGAAGGGTGCCGCAGGGCACCCGGGGTTGGCTCACCTGGAGGAGGGCCTCGCCGATCTGCAGGCGGTCCCCGATGCAGGCGCTGTGATCATCCAGTCCCTCCAGGAGGAGGTTCTCGCCGAAGGCCCCGTGGGGGAAGGGCCGGCCCTCGGCGGACCAGAGATCGTAGGACTCCCGCGCATAGGCGAGCAGGGCCTGATCCGGTCCGCCGTGGTGCTGCCGGTCGCCCACCTCGTCCCCCAGGAGCCCCTCGGGACCCAGGAGGACGGGGCCGGGCACCGGCTCCTTTCGGATGGCGGTGCGGTGCGGTTGGCCGTGGGCATCCGGGAGGGTCTGGACCCGGCCCATCCTCAGCTCCAACACCTTCATCGGGACCCTCCGGCCTCGCGCCACCAGGCGGACCCGGCGGCCACATCCGCCGAGATCTGGATCCTAAGGCCCTCCACGTCCGGGAAGCGCTGCTCGCCCCGGAGGCGGTGGCGGAAGGCCACCGAGAGCCTGGAGCCGTAGAGGTCCCCCTGGAAGTCGGGGAGGTGCGTTTCCACGGTGAGCTGACGCCCGGAGAAGGTGGGCTTTTCGCCCACATTGGTGAGGCCGAGCCGGGGCCCTTCCCAGTGGGAGGAGCGCGCCTCCGTGACGTAGACGCCTGCGGCGGGGAGCTGCTCCTGCTCCCACTGCAGGTTGGCCGTGGGGAAGCCGAGGTGCCGCCCCCGCCGATCCCCCTCCACCACCAGGCCCGTGAGCTCGAAGGGGTGCCCCAGGAGGACCGTGGCCTCCTCCACCCGCCCCTCACTCAGGGCGGCGCGGATCCGGGTGCTGCTCAGGTGGCCCCCATCCGGCGCCTTGAGGGCGTGGCCGTGCACCTCGCAGCCCAGGGCCGCGCCCCAGGCCTGGAGGGCGGCCAGGTCCCCGTGGCGGTCCCGTCCGAAGCAGAAGGCCGTGCCCACGTGCAGCTCCAGGGGATGGAGGGCCTGCCCGAAGGGGGCGAGGAAGGCCGAGGGCTCGAGCTCGGAGAAGGTGCGGCTGAAGGGGATCACCCAGGCCAGGTCCATGCCGCAGGCCTCGAAGGCCGCCAGGCGCTGGGAGAGGGTCATGAGCAGTCGGGGCTTCCGCTCGGGGCCCACGACCACGAGCGGGTGCGGATCGAAGGTCACCACCGCGGCCTTAACCCCACGGGCCCGGGCGCGCCGGGCCGCTTCCTGCAGCAGCCCCTTGTGGCCCGCATGCACGCCGTCGAAGTTCCCGAGGGTCACCACGCAGGGACCGTCCTCCGGGGCTTCGGTGAGCGGGGTGTGCCAGACCTCCATCATGCCTCCGGGTGTTCCTGGGGCCAGGCGAGGCTGGCGATGACGCTGCCGGCGAGCACCGTCGCGATGAAGGTGAGGCTCGTGACGATGAGGACCCGGTCGCTGAGCCCGAAGCTGACCTTCAGCCAGTGGGCGGAGCACATCTTCAGGCCCACGAAGGCGAGCACAAGGGCCAGCCCGGTCTTCAGGTGGTGGAAGCGATCGATCATCTTGGCCAGGAGGAAGTAGAGGCTGCGCAGGCCGAGGATGGCGAACACGTTGCTGGTGTAGACGATGAAGGGGTCCCGCGTGATGGCCAGCACGGCGGGGATGCTGTCCACGGCGAAGACGAGGTCCGTGACCTCCACGCAGACGAGGACCAGGAGCATGGGGGTGGCCATGCGCTTGCCTCCGGCCAGGGACCAGAAGCGCTCGTGCCCCCCATGGGGGTCATAGGGCACCACCTTCTTGAAGAGGGTGACGATGGGGTTCCGGGTGGGATCAGGCGCCGCGTCCTCCGCCAGCAGCATCTTGGCGCCGGTGAGGATCAGGAAGCCCCCGAACACGTACATCATCCACTCGAAGCGGTTCAGCAGGGCGGTGCCCGCGAGGATCATCACGGCCCGCATGATGAGGGCGCCGAAGACCCCCCAGAAGAGCACCCGGTGCTGGTGGCGCAGGTCCACCTGGAAGGAGGTGAAGAGGAGGACGAAGACGAAGAGGTTGTCCACGCTGAGGCTCTTCTCGAGGAGGTACCCCGTGAGGAACTCGAGCCCCTTCTGGCTGCCCAGGGTCTTCCAGACCACGGCATTGAAGATGAGGGCCAGGGTGATCCAAACCACGCTCCACCCGGCGGCTTCGCGGATCGAGGGGGCGTGGGCCTGCTTGTTGAAGACGCCCAGGTCGAGGGCGAGCATGACGAAGACCAGGAGGTGGAAGCCGACCCAGGCCCACCAGGGCGCCGCGGTCAACAGGGCATGGATCATCGGTCCTCCGGCCCTCCAGTGTACGGGTCGGGGCAAGCTAGGATGGATCCGTGCCCACCGAGAAACTCCGCCCCCACCTCCCGGCCTTCCTCGTCCAGGTGCTGGCCACGACAGTGGGCCTCCTGCTCGCCCTGGGGCTGGACCAGTGGCGGGATCGACGCCGCCAGGAGGCTCTCGCCAGCCAGCACCTCCGGTCGATCCAATCCGAGCTGCTTGGCAACGACCAGGAGATCGCCCAGGAACTGAAGTCCTTCGCGGCCACCGAGGCCCTGCTGGCGGAGGCCCTGATGTGCCTGGAGCAGGGGCGGCGCCCGGATCCCGACCGGCGCCTCAGCCTCAGCCTGGCCACGCTGCGCCAGTCGTCCTGGGACATGGCCGTGGCGGGACAGACCCCGCTGCGGTCGGATCTGGGACGCATGGCCCGGCTGGCGACAGCCTATGAGGGGTTGCGGACCCTGCGCTCGGTGCAGGACCAGGTGCTGGCCGAAATGGAGATCCTCGAGGCGCTCGGTGGGCTCCTCGAGCACGGCCGCCTGCCGGGGCACCTTCCCAAGACCGAGGCCATGACCCGCCTGCGGGCCCTCCGCTCCAAGCTGGTGCTCATCGGGAACCTCGCTCCCTCGGTCCGTTCCGACCTCGCCAAGGCCCTGCAGCCATGAGCCTGCCCCGCTTCTTCCTCCTGGATCACACGGGCCCCGTGGCGGAGGGCTCCGTGGTCCGCCTCAATCCCGAGGCCACCCGTCACCTGAAGGCGCTCCGGCTGCGTCCCGGCCAGGCCCTGGAAGCGGTGCTGCCCGGCGGCCTCTGGCGTTGCGACCTCGCGGTGCTCGACCGGGACCGTGCGGAGGCCCGCCTGGTGGCGCCTCTGGAGGAATCCCGAGAGCCCTCCGTGCCCCTGGAGGGCTGGCTGCCGCTCACGGCCCAGCTGAGCCTCTGGGATGACTGGCTTCCCCCCCTGGTGGAGCTTGGGATCACGCGCATCATCCCGGTGGTGTATGGGCGGAGCGAGTACGAGCCCCGGAAGACCGCCGCCAAGCGGGAGCGCTGGGAGCGACTGATCCTCGCCGCCTGCGAGCAGAGCCATCGGAGCACCCTGCCCGTGCTGGAGGACCCCGTGCCCTTCTCGGTGCTGCCGAAGGTGGAGACCCCCCAGCGCTGGGTGGCCTATGAGCTTCAGACCGGCGCGTCCAACCCGGCCTTGGAGCGGGGACCGCTGGCCTTCACCAGCGGCCCGGAAGGGGGGATCACGGACGCGGAGTTCGGCGCCCTGGACGCCGCGGGTTGGCGGCCGGTGAGCCTGGGACGGAGCATCCTGCGGGCGGTGACCACCCCGGTGGCGCTCCTGGGCGCCATCCAGATGGACCTCGGCCGGCGAAGCTAGTCCGCGAGGGGGGGCACCGGGGTGCTGTGCCCGTCTCGGTCCAGGGCCACGAAGGTGAGCAGGGGCGCGCACACCCGCCGGGCCAGGCCCGACGTGGGATCCTCCCGGAGGGCGGTGACGCGGATGCCCATGGAGCTCCGTCCCACACGCTCGAGTTCCGCCGTGAGGATGAGGATGTCGCCCTGCTTCACGGCCACCTCGAAGCTCATGGCCTCGAGGGCCACGGTCACGGCGTTCCCGCGGCAGTGGCGCGTGGCGCAGATGGAGGCCACGCGGTCGATCCAGGCGAGCAGGCGCCCCCCGAAGAGGGAGCCGTACTGGTTGAGGTCCTCGGGCAGCACGGTGACGCTGAGGATGGAGCGGGAGGCTTCGCGGGTCTTGGCCATGGCACCAGGCTACGGGAGGAAGCGGTCCTGCAGGTCACGGGGCAATGTCGGGCAGGCCTGCTCCGGCTTGCGGAAGAGGCGATGCCGGACCCGCGCGACGAGGTCATAGCCCCCGTCCCGCAGGGGGCGCGGCAGGAGCTGCAGCCCCCGGCCCAGGATCGCCCAGGGGCCGCCGAGGGTCCGAAGCGCCCGGATCACGGCCCCGCTGCGGAAGAGGAGGTCCCCCTCCGGCGTCAGGAGGGCCAGGCTGTCGGGAAGGCCGGCCCCCTGCGCCTCGGGGAGCCGATCCCGGAAGGTGGCCCCCCCCAGCGGCGCGAACCTGAACACTCGGCCCTCCGGATCCCGCCGGGCGAGGAAGGCGACGGCCCCGTGGCAGAGTCCGCACGCCCCGTCGTAGAAGACCAGGTCCATGGGCCCGTCAGCCCTTCACGAGCACCCAGAGCCCCACGAGGATGAAGGCGCTCCCCGCGGCGTACTTGATGAGGTGCTCCGGGATGACCCGGAACAGCACGCCGCCGACGGCGACGCCGATGGCCGTGGCGCAGACCAGGGCGGCGCTGGCGGCCCAGAAGACCGTCCAGAGCGCCCCGCTGCGGGCGGTGGCCGTCATGGCGGCCAACTGGGTCTTGTCGCCCACCTCCGCGAGGAAGACCGTCAGGAACGTGGTCCAGAAGAGGGATCGGCTCATGGCATCACCTGGGGCGGGTCGGAAGGGCGGCGGGGGCGGGCTACCGGGGGTCCCGAGATTCCCCTTGGGAAGCGCCCCGCCGGGGCAGGCCGGGGGAATCGCCTCCGTGTGAGGTTAACGCAGGGGTGGGGCTGGACGGGGCCGCCCAGGGGTCGGGACTCCCGCCTCCGCTCCCCCGGACCCGGCCGCCCCCTCCTTGTGCTAGGACTTCCAGCCTTCCCCCTTCAAACTGAAGGGGATGTCGACCGAATCCTTCGACCTTCCCGTCACCTACGTGACCACCTCGGACCAGCTGGAGGCCGCCTGGCCCCAGTGGGAGGCGGCCGGCCTGCTGGCCGTGGACATCGAGTGCAGCCTCACGGGCATCCACCACTGCGTGATGGCCCTCATCCAGGTGGCCACGCACGACCAGGCCTGGATCATCGATCCCCTGCCCTTCGGGTCGGAGCTGAAGCCTTGGCTGGAGAAGATGGCCACCCTGCCCTGGATCGCCCATGACTGGAGCGGGGATGGGATCGTCTTCAAGCGGCTCTACGACGTGGAGCCCGTGTCGATCCTGGACACCATGCTGCTGGCGCGGACCCTGGGCTACCCCCAACCGGGTCTGAAGACCATGGCCAAGCTCAAGCTCGGCATCGACATCCCCAAGGAGGAGCAGGACAGCAACTGGATGCTGCGCCCCCTCCGGGACACCCAGCT
>CAZVKM010000127.1:0-3172 GCA_964627685.1 uncultured Solibacteraceae bacterium
CCGGCGTCGATCATGGCCCGCATGAAGAGGTAGGCGATGGTGGGCGCGTCCTCGCTGGGCTTCCAGATCACGGTATTCCCGCAGAGGATGGCCGGGATGATCTTCCAGCTCGGCACCGCCAGGGGGAAGTTGCCCGCCGTGATCATGCCCACGACCCCGAGGGGACGCCGGTAGGTGAAGAGCTCCTTGCGCTTCATCTCGCTGGGCACCGTCTGGCCATAGAGGCGGCGGCCCTCGCTCTGGAAGAACTGGCAGGTGTCGATGGCCTCCTGCACCTCGCCCAGGGCCTCCCGGGGGGTCTTCCCGATCTCCCGGGTGATGACCCGGGCCAGCTTTTCCTTGTTCTCCTCCAGGATCCGGCCGATCCGGCCCACGAGGGCGCCCCGGATGGGGGCCGGGGTGTGCTTCCAGGGCTCATAGGCGTCCCGAGCCGCCTTGACGGCCCGTTCGATGTCCTTGGGGCCGCTCTCGGGGAAGAGCCCCACCACGTCCCGGCTGTCCACGGCGGACCGGGCCTCGAAGAGGGCCTTATCCCCTTCCAGCTCCCGACCCCCGATCCAGTTGAACCCGATGAGGGTCTTTCCGGCGGATTGGGCCTCAGGGCCATTGGGCTTCAGAAACATGGAGCCTCCAAGAGACAAGCACCTCCCTTAGCGGCACCTGACCCCATCCCGTTGAATCCGGTTCACCTGGGGTGCCCGTGACCCCCCTCACGGGCTCCAGGGTGGCCCCGACCCCCGACCCCAGGTAGGCTAGGGGTTTGCCCGTTGTCGTGGAGGCAGGCGTGCGGAAGGTCGATCTGGTGGTGGTGGGCGCGGGCATTTCCGCGGGCTCGCTGGTCTACAACCTGCTGAAGCAGGGGTTTACGGGGTCCATCCTCGTGCTGGAGCGGGGGGACAAGATCGCCTTCGGACCCACGGCCTTCAGCGCCGGGGGCTTCCGGAACCTCTGGACCACCGAGATCAACCAGCAACTCTGCACCAAGGCCATCAGCCTCCTGAAGTCCTTCCAGGACGACATGGGGGTCTCCTGCGGGTTCAACCAGAGCGGCTACCTCTTCACCTACTACGCCAAGAGCTGGGAGAAGATCCCCGCCGCTGCGGACATCTGGGCCAGGAACGGGGTGAACTTCGAGCTCCTGAGCCCCGAGCAGATCGAGGCAAAGATCCCCGGCATGAAGTGCGGCATCGACCACATGGACCCGGAAGTCGCAGAATTCCTGGAGTTCCAGCCCATCGTGGGCGGCGTCTTCGGCAAGGACTGCGGCGCCTTCGATCCCTCCCAGGCCGCCGTGGGCTACTTCGAGCGCTCCGCCGACTTCAAGAACAAGCCCACGATCCAGCTCAACACCGAGGTGCTCAAGGTGACCTTCGACGGCGCCCGGGCTACGGGCCTCGTGGTGAAGGATGCCAACGGCACCGAGGAGACCATCGAGGCGGGCATCGTGGCCCTCTGCTGCGGTCCCTGGATCAACAACCTCCTGCGCGCCAGCGGCTGCCCCGAGTCCGACCTCACGCCGATCATCAGCCAGAAGCGCATGATGTTCATCACCGACTTCCCCGGCGCCCCCAACGAGGACAAGCGCTGGCACGACATCCCCCTCACGATCATCGACCAGGGCATCTACTTCAAGAACGAGAGCGGCAACCTGATGATCGGCAAGGCCCGCAAGGATGAGCCCGACTCCTTCGACACCACCTTCGAGCCCGACTACTACCGGGACGAGGTGAACCTGCCCATGCAGGAGCGCATCCCCTCCACCGCCGTGTGCAAGCTCAAGGCGGGCTGGGGCGGCCTCTACGACACCAACACCGCCGACCACAACGCCATCGTGGGCTGGCACGACGAGCACCCCGGCCTCCTCCTCCAGGTGGGCTACAGCGGCCACGGCGCCATGGAGAGCCCCGCCGTGGGCATCGGTCTGGCGGAGCTCATCCTCACCGGGAAGTACCAGACCATCGACTGCACCCCCCTGCGCTGGAGCCGCTTCCGCGAAGGGGCCCTGGTGCACGAAAAGATCGTGATCTGACGGACTTTCCAGGTCCGTGACCTCCCGGGGGCCCCTCCTTGCTGAAGTAGCATGGAGGGGCCCCCGGGCCGCATTCGAAGGGATCCCTTGATGGACGGCGTCACCGTTCAAACCGTACTCACCAGCTACATCGCCCTGCTGTTCAGCCTCAGCGTCCATGAGGCCAGCCACGCGGGAGCCGCCTACGCCCTGGGAGATCACACGGCCCAGGAGCAGGGGCGCCTGACCCTCAACCCCATCGCCCACATGGACCTGATGGGCACGGTGCTGTTCCCCCTCATGGGCCTGTTCTTCGGCGGCTTCTTCATCGGCTGGGCCAAGCCCGTCCCCTTCAACCCGGTCCGGTTCACCCGGAAGATCCGGATGAAGACCGGGGACGCCGTGGTCTCCTTCGCGGGCCCCTTCTCCAACCTCATCCTCTCCATGCTCTTCCTCATGGTGCTCTGCGTGAGCGTGGCCTCCATGTCCGGGGACGTGGATGACCGCTTCCGCCTCCTCCGGGCCGCCTTCATGGGGCCGGCCGCCTTGGCCAATTTCACGAGGGACAGTGGCACCCTGGCCCTACTGGCGCTCGGCGGGGCCCTGGTGCAGATCAACCTGCTCCTGGCCTTCTTCAACCTCATCCCCCTGGGGCCGCTTGATGGCGCCGGGGTGCTGCGGGGCTTCATCCCGGACTCCCGCCTCCGCGGCTACGACCGGTTCCGCTATCACCCGGCCACCTGGGGCATCCTCATGGTGCTCATGTTCACGGGCGTGATCGGGTTCATCCTCGGGCCGATCCGGAGCCTCTTCTCGCTCTACGTCCTCTCCCCCATCGCCCGTCACCTTCTCGGAGCCTAGTCCATGCAGCGCGTCCTCTCCGGCATCCAGCCCTCCGGGTCCCAGCACATCGGCCACCTCATCGGGGCCCTGGACAACTTCACGCGCCTCCAGGGGCAGGGCCAGGCCTTCTACATGATCGCGGACTGGCACGCGCTGACCTCGAAGTACGAGAAGGTCTCGGAGATTTGGCCGGCCACCCTGGAGCTCACGGCCACCTACCTGGCGGCGGGCCTGGATCCGCAGAAGGCCACGATCTTCGTGCAGAGCCTCGTGAAGGAGCATGCGGAGCTCCACCTGCTCTTCAGCATGATGACGCCCCTC
>CAZVKM010000127.1:3182-10248 GCA_964627685.1 uncultured Solibacteraceae bacterium
CTCGTGGCTGGAGCGGGTGCCCACCTACAAGGAGAAGCTCCAGAACGCCGTGGCGGACCTGGGGAGCTACGGCTTCCTGGGCTACCCGCTGCTGCAGGCGGCGGACATCCTCATCTACAAGGCCGCCAAGGTGCCCGTGGGCGAGGACCAGCTCTTCCACCTGGAGCTCACCCGCGAAGTGGCCCGCCGCTTCCACTTCCTCTACGACGTGCAGACCTTCCCGGAGCCCCAGGCGGTGTTGACGCCCACGCCCAAGGTGCCGGGCCTGGATGGCCGCAAGATGAGCAAGAGCTACGACAACTGCATCTACCTCCGTGACACGCCCGAGGTGATCGTGGAGAAGTGCACCCGGCAGATGGCCTCCGATCCCGCCCGGGTGCGGAAGACCGACCCGGGCAACCCGGACATCTGCCCCGTCTTCGAGTTCCACAAGCTCTTCAGCAGCCCGGAAACCACCGAGCTGGTGAACACCGAGTGCCGCAAGGCCGGCATCGGATGCTTCGACTGCAAGAAGCGCGTGGCCGCCGCCATCATCGAGCGCACCGAGCCCGTTCGCCAGAAGATCGAGGCGAACCTGGCCGATGAGGCCGGCCTCAAGGCCGTGCTCCTGGACGGCAGCGCCCGGGCCCGCAAGGTCGCCGCGGAGACCATGGTCGAAGTGCGGGAAGCCATGAAGTTGCCCGCCCTCGGCTGAGGGCCCGGGCGAAATTCCCGCTTGCCCTTTCGGCTCCCTCTGGTAGACTTACTTTCTGTTGAGGTTCCTTAGCTCAGTTGGTTAGAGCAGCTGACTCTTAATCAGCGGGTCCTCGGTTCGAGTCCGAGAGGAACCACCACAACCAACCCCGAAGCCCTGCTTCGGGGTTTTCAATTTTGGGCGGTTCCCGGGGGGAGACGCCCTTCCTTGAAGTGGCCAGGTCCTCTGATCGCTCAGCCCCCGCTCACCGGGGGCAGCAGGGCCACCTCGTCGCCCGCTTTCAGGATGGTGCTCCGGTCCGCGAAGCTCTGGTTCACGGCCAGCAGCGCATCCTTGGGGAGGTCGGCGAAGCGGGAGTCCATCAGGAGGTCCCCCAGGGTGGCGGTGGCGGGCAGCTCCAGCCGCTCGAAGCCCAGGAGGGCGCGATAGCGGGCGAAGGCGAGGACCGTCAGCATCAGGGTTTCCGTTCCAGGAGGGCGCACAGCGCCTGAGTGGCCATGCGATCCGGTGGATCGCTGCACCAAGTTTGCCGCCATATCCCCGTGACCGGGAGCCTCAGTTCTTCGGGCTCCAGGTGTGGCGGATCTCGCCCGAGGGGTTCACGCCGGTGTTGGGGGACTGGGTGGCGCCCAGCTGGAGGGTGAAGCCGCCGAAACGCCACTCCATCTGGCCCGAGGTGGTGGTGAGGTCCCGGGTGCGGCGCTGGGACCAGATGAGGGGCACCTTCCACCCGAAGAGGTTGACGCGCTTGCCGAGCACCACGTCGGTCTCGGTGCTGCCGGTGGAGCCGGTTCGCACGGTGAAGCTCACGCGATCCAGGCCGAAAGTCTTGCGTACCTGCTCCTGGAAGGCGGCGAGGGCAAGCGTGGTGAGGAGCCCGGTGCTGGCGCTGGCCAGGCCGCTGTTCACGGCCCCCTGGGAGCCGCCGGCGTTGGACCCGGCATTCTGGGCGTATTCCGGATTGATGAGCACGGCCACGATGTCGCTCTGGCTCAGGCGGGGGATGCTGCTCAGCTGCCAGTTGAGGGAGGCCAGGGTGCCCGTGATGCCCACGTTCACGGTGAAGCCGGGGACCTGCACCTCTCCCGCCAGATCCAAGTGGGGGTTGAAGGCCTGCTGATCCGGATCGGTGAAGTCGAAGGAGCCCCGGTTCAGCACCACGTCCCCGGCGGGCAGCAGGTTGGTGATGCGGCCGCCGGGCTCCAGGTTCATGCGGCCCTTGAGCCCGGGATTGGCCAGGGTGCCCATCACGCGGAAGGCGCCATCGGGACGGCCCTCCAGCTTGGCGAGGTTGGTGTCGAGCTCCCAGGGCCGCGCCATGCGGACCTCGAGGTCCAGGGCGATGCGGTCCAGGGGGTCGTTGGGATCCTTGGTGGAGAAGGAGGCGCTGTCGGCCAGGGCGCTGTTCACCAGGAGGTCGTAGAGCTTGAGGTCCGCCTGGTAGGAGAGCCGCCCGGTCTCGAGGGTGCCCTTGAGCAGGCCGCCCTCCTCATCCCCCCGGAGCGTGGCCTCCAGGTCCCCCTGCATGATCAGACCTTGCAGGTCGGGGGGGTCCTGGAGCTGGAAGCCCGCCAGCTTGGCCCCGAGCTCGTAGCGATCCAGGCCCCCGGGCTTCCAGGTCACTTCGCCCTGGGCCGTGAGGCGACCCTGGTTGAGGGTGCCCGTGAGGGGCCGCTCCGCCGGGATGGCGATGGTCCGGTCCCGGAACTGCACATGCAGGCCCAGATCCCGGATGTTCTCGTACTCGCCGATCCGGAGGGACGCGTGTTCCACGTCGAGGGACCCCTGCAGCTTCGGCTCGGCAAGGCTGCCATGGGCGAGGAGGTTGAAGTCGCCCCGCCCCTCGGGCCGGAGGCCGTGGAGGAGGCCACCCTCATCCACGTCGAGAAGCCCATCGGCGATGGTCTTGAGATCCCCCAGGTCCATGCTGCCTTCAGCACGGAGCGAGAGGGGTCCCGTGGGGGAGAAGGGCAGCGTGCCCCCGAGCTTCACGGAGGCGCTGGGGCGGAGCTGACCCTCGGGGCTCAGGCCCTTCCGTTGGAGTCCCTCCAGGAAGAGGTCCACCCGGGCCCCCTCGCGCGTGCCCTCAAGATGGCTGGGGCGGCTCTGGCGCAGCGTGAAGGCCGGGAAGGTCCCCTCGAGCCGGTTGAGGGTGCCCTGCCACTGGAGGCCCTGGCCTGGGGACCACCGACCCCGCGCCTCGAGGTCAAGGCGGGCGTCCTCCACGAAGTCCCGCGTGAGGCGGGGCAGCACCTGGCTGGTGTCGAGGCTCTCGGGCAGCAGGCGGACCACCAGGGCCCCCTGCACCTGGCCCGCCTGCTCGCCGCCCTGGAAGGCCACGAGGGGCAGGGGACGACCGGCCTTCCCGAGGGTGGCCCGGAGGTCGCCGGGCCGGTGCTCCAGGCGGGCATCGAGGTCCTCGAGGCTGCGGTCCCCAAGGAGCACGCGGGCACCAGCGACCTGGAAGCGGCCCAGGGGCAGAGGCCAGGGCCCGAAGTCCCGGACGTAGGGGCCCTCGAAGGCGAAGTCCGCCCTTCCGAGGATGCGGGGCAGCCCCATCTCGAGGGGGCCGGTGTCCAGGCGACCGCCCAGCTGCCCCCACCAGGTGCCCCGCACGAGGTCCATGTCGAGGCTCCCCTGGAGGGCCAAGGGGCCGGAGGGCTCGGGTCCACCAGGTTCCAGGCCGCCCAGGTCGCCCGCCACCCGGAGGTCCCGCAGTCGGAGGCGCCCGGGCTCCAGGTCCATCTCGAAGCGGGCGCTGGCGGCGGGCACCTTCATCTCGAAGGGGGTCGGCTCACCGGGTGCATCGGGGAGCACCTGGAGGCTGAAGGCCTCCGCGAGGGCCTGCCCCTCCATGCGGAGCGCCTGGAAGGGACCATGGATGCGCACCCACCCATGGCCCAGCGCCTCCAGCTTCACGCCGAGATCCGCATCCTGGAGCCCCGCGGCGCGGAGGCCGTGGGAGGCCGGCACGCGGGAGGCCATGTAGCAGAGGTCCAGCTGATCCCCCGTCACCCTGGGGGCCCAGGTGAGCCAGAGGCTCCCGGTGGCCTCGCCTCCCCCGGCCTGCACCCGGGTCTGGTCCACCCAGAGCTGGTCCCCCCGGATCCGCAGGTCGCTGGCCAGGTGGTCCGCCCGCTCCAGCTCCCAGCGGGGGGCCGTGACGTCGAGGTGGGCGTCCAGGCTGAGCCCGGTCGCCTTACCCAGGCCGACCTTGGCGTGGGCCTGGACCAGACCGCCCATGGGGAGGTCCACCACATGCCACCGGCGGAGCGTGGCCGCCACATCCTCCGCCTGGGCCTCCACCTGGCCTTCGGCTTCGAGGGACTTGAGCCCGCGGGGCCCCAGCGTGGCCTGGCCCGTGGCCGTGCCCTCGAGGCGCCCGAGGCGAAGGCCCTCCACCTGGAAGGTGGCCCCGCCACCGGTGAGTGAAGCGGCCAGGTGGCCCGCCTCACCGCGACCATCCACGGCTCCGCCCTCCAGCCGGACCGTATAGGCGGTCACCTGCCCGAGGCTGGCCGTGTTCGCCGGTCCTTCCGCCCGCCCGGTGAGGTGGAGGGTCGTCCCCTCCAGCCCAGGCACCCGGCTCCAGGCCCCGAGCAGGTCCCCGGAGAGCCGGACCGAGGCGAGCTCAAGCCAGGGGGCGGAGCCCCGGGTCCATTCCCCGTGGGCGCTGAGGGCCGCCCGGGGGCTCTCCCAGCGGAGGGCCTCCACGAGGGCCTGGCGGTCGGTGCCATGGGAACGGAGGCTCAGGGCGCCGGAGCCGAGGGCGGGTGCGCCCGTCGCCAGCTCGGGGACCTCCGCCTGAAAGCTCCAGCGGGGCTTCGCCAGGGTTCCGGCCACCTGGGCCTGCAGGTGGGCCTCTCCCGCCGGCCCCGCGGGCAGACCCGCCCAGGCGACCACCTGGGCCAGATCGGCGGTGGCCTTCAGGTGCAGATCCGAGCGATGGCTCAACACCTCGTAGCGCCCCTGGATCCGGATCTGGCTCCCTCCAAGGCCCACCTGGCCCCGCAGGAGGGAGAGGATGTGCTCGGACAGGTCGGCATCCAGGTCCATCCGCCCACGCTCGGTACCCCGGGGGCCTTCCACCTTCAGCCCCGGGGCCGTGAAGGAGACTCGGAGCCGGTTGGGACCCAGCCCCTGGCCCGTGACCTCGAAGGGGAGGACGAGGCGCGGAAGCCCCCAGGCCGGACCATCCACCTCCACCCGCCCGCCCCGGACCTGCAGGAGGTCGAGGGTCACCTGCGCCGGCTCGGAGCCGCGGGGTGGATGGGGCTTCAGCTTCAAGGACTGGAGGCGGGCCTCGGAGAGCCGGGCGACGGGCTCCTCCACGCGCACCAGGAAGAGGCGCGGCCGCGCCCCCAGGAGGCTGCGGGGGTGGAACCTCACCTCCACGCGGCGGACCGTCAGGAGGTCGCCGCCCAGGGAGAGGTCATGCAGCACCAGGTGGCCGTGCCAGAGGCTCGACTCGATGCGGCCCAGGGTGAAAGGAAGGCCGGTCTCCTCCCGCATCCAGGCATCCAGGCGGCGGGAGAGGAAGCGATGGGCGAAAGGCCGCTCCAGCATCCAGCTGCCCACCTGGAGGGCCGTGGCCCCACCCGCCAGCAGGTAGGTGAGGCGACGCACCCAGCGACGCGCCCACAGGCGTCGCATCCCTTCTCGGGTGGGGTGGATCACCGCGGGCCTCCACTCCCCAGGGTGGCGCGAGGGGTGGTGGGGGTTCCCCGCTTCAAGCCCGCTCCCCGCACGAGGGGCACCGGGTGGCCATGCGGGGCAGGGGCTTGAAGCAGTAAGGGCAGAGGCGGGCCTGGGTGGCCGAAGCCAGGGCCCGATAGGTGGGATGCGGGCCCGAAGCACCGGTGTTCACCACGGCGGTGCCGAGGGGCCGGGTCTCCCGGGCCACGGTCTCCCGCAGCTTGAGGAGGGCCTCCAGCATGGCCTGGGCGCTGAGGTAGCGGTCCCCTAGGTTCACGGAGAGGGCCTTCATCACCACCTCCCCGAAGGCCTTGGGCACGGCGGGGTTCTTGAGGTGGGGCGGGACGATCTGCTGGCTGGTGAAGGCCTGGGCGATCTTCAGGGGATCGGCGTCGTAGAAGGGCACCGTGCCCGTGAGCATCTCGTAGAGGGTGATGCCCATGCTCCAGAGATCCGACTGGAAGACCGCCCGGCCGCGGAAGTGCTCGGGCGCCATGTACGGTGGGGAGCCGATGCGGGTGGGCGCGAAGGGCACGTGCTTCATGTCCAGCTCACGGCTGGTGCCGAAGTCGGTGACCTTGGCCACGCCTTCCTTGGTGACGAGGATGTTGGCGGGGCGCAGGTCCCGGTGGAGGATCTGGTGGCCGTGGGCGAAGGCGATGGCCGTGCAGACGTCGATGCCCATGGAGAGCGCGGTGGGGGCCGGGAGGCAGCGCTCCTTCCGGATCATGCGGTCCAGGCTCTCGCCTTCCACATACTCCAGGACCATGAAGAAGATGCCGTTCTTCCGCTCCACGGTGATGAGCTCGACGATGTTGGGATGCTTGAGGAGCGCCATGATGCGGGGCTCCTTCAGCAGGTCCACCACCTCCTCCTGCTGCTGGTGGGGCACCTTGAGGGCCACCTTCCGGTTCACCCAGGTGTCCAGGGCCAGGTACACGGTCCCGAAGCCGCCACTGCCGAGGCGGTCGAGGATCTTGTACTTTCCCAAGGTCTGGTCTTTGGCCAGCACGGGTTTCAACTCCGAGGCGATGGCTCCAGCATGACCGGAATCGCCTCCCGGCTCCAGCGGACGGAGCTCCAGGGGAGGACCCACCTCCCCAGACGCAAGGAACCGGCCGCGAAGGGCCGGTTCCGGGGGGGCGGTGGGGATCGGAGGATCAGCCCAGGAACGCCTTGAGGGTCTTGGAGTACCGGGGGTGGCGGATCTTTCGGAGGGCCTTGGACTCGATCTGCCGGATGCGCTCGCGGGTGACGGCGAATTCGCTTCCCACCTCCTCGAGGGTGTGCTCCGTGGACTCGTCGCCCACCCCGAAGCGCATGCGGAGGACCTTCTCCTCGCGCTCGGTGAGGGTCTTGAGCACCTGGCCCACGGTCTCCTTGAGGCGCTGCTGCACCACCTGGTCCACGGGGGAGGTGACCGTCTTGTCCTCGATGAAGTCGCCGAGGTGGGAATCCTCCTCCTCGCCGATGGGGGTCTCGAGGGAGATGGGCTCCTGGGCGATCTTCATCACCTTGCGGACCTTGGACACGGGCATGTCCATGGCGTGGGCGATCTCCTCGACGGTGGCGTCGCGGTTCAGCTTCTGCAGCAGCTCGCGCTGGGTGCGGATCAGCTTGTTGATGGTCTCGATCATGTGCACCGGGATGCGGATCGTGCGGGCCTGGTCGGCGATC
>CAZVKM010000128.1:0-10214 GCA_964627685.1 uncultured Solibacteraceae bacterium
CAGAGCGACAAGAGCGCCGGTGGTTCCCGCGTGATCAAGGACAACAGCATCAGCGTCGGCAACACCTGGACGGCCTCGGCCACCTTCGTGAACGACTTCCGCGTGCTCACCAGCACCCGTGACCACAGCCTGCTGAGCCTCGACGACACCCACAGCCCCTCCATCACCATCCAGGGCTACGCGAACATCGGCACCCAGCGCTTCCTGCCCCAGATCCGCAACGAGAAGAACACCGAGCTGGTGGAGACCGCCACCTTCTTCGTGGGCAAGCACACCCTGAAGATGGGCGTGGACCTCATGGAGACCAAGCTCGAAGGCACCCTGCCCCTCCAGTTCGGCGGCGTGTACCGCTTCCAGGCCCTGGGCGCGGTGGGCGGCGCGATCTTCGCCAACGGCCTCCAGTCCTTCACAAGCCAGGGCATCGGCGGCACCGTGCTGAACCCCTTCAATGGCCAGCCCGGCCTGCCCATCGCCTTCCTGCAGGGCTTCGGCGACTACTACCTGAACTACAAGGCCAAGTACTACAGCGCCTTCATCCAGGACGACTGGCAGATCACCCCCACCTTCGCCCTGAAGCTCGGCCTGCGCTACGACAAGGAGGAGTTGCCGCCCTTCAACAGCGCCCCCGACTACGACGCCCTCGAGGCCGGCGGCCCCAGCCAGCTCACCTCCATCACCCTGAGCGCCCTGCCCGGCACCACCGACGCCACCGGCGCCACCGGCGCCACCTACGCCACCGCGCCCTTGTTCAAGACCAAGCGCGACTGGAGCAGCTCCCGCACCAGCCCCCGCCTCGCCTTCAACTGGCAGCCCTCCAGCACCCAGCGCATCTACGGCGGCTACGGCTGGTTCAGCGGCCGCACCCAGCTGGGCCCCTACTCCGCCGTGTACCTCAACAACGGCCGGGACCTGATCACCGTGGTGCAGACGGCCCTCGACACCGTGGGCGGCGCCCCCGCCCCCTGGTACAGCTGGGCCCAGCCCAACCACCGCTACCAGTCCTACGCCCAGGTGCCGACCAGCGCCAACAAGAAGGGCGTGCTGCTGCCCGGCGACTACGAGATGCCCCTCACCAAGCAGGCCAACCTGGGCTGGGAGATCACCCCCCGCCCGAACCTGCGCTTCACCTTCGACGCCGTGCTCGTGAAGGGCTCCCACTTCCTGAACGTGCGGGATGTCAACGCCGCCGTGCCGGATCCCGCCTTCACCGGCGCCCCCGGCCAGGTGCCCACCCGCCGCGTGGACAGCCGCTACTCCGCCGTCCACCGGTACGATGGCAGCGGCGAGAGCGACCACAAGTCCGTGTCCCTCGGCAGCGCCTGGCAGGTCCAGGACCGCATGTCCCTGAGCTTCAGCTACACCTGGAGCAAGACCGAGGACAACTACACCGACTGGGTGACCGACGTCTCCCCCCGCAACACCTTCGATCCCAAGGACGAGATGGCCGCCTCCAACCAGGATCAGCGCCACCGGATCCTCACGAGCTTCGTCTACAACACGAAGGGCTTCAACAACAAGTGGACGAAGGACTGGGTCATCAGCTTCATCGGCCGCTTCGCCTCGGGCCGCCCCTACTCCATCTTCACGGGCAAGGACAACGACTACGGCACCCTCGGCGGCAAGCCCTGGGGCAACTTCGACGGCGGCGCCCCCGCCTCCGATCGCCCCGTGGGCGTGGCCCGCAACTCCGAGACCCTCCCCTTCACCAAGAACGTGGACCTGCGCCTCAGCCGCACCTTCCGCTTCGAGAACAAGGTGGGCCTGGAAGTGGTGGCGGATGTGTTCAACCTCTTCAACCACTACAACGTGTCCGCCGTGCAGAACGTGATGGCCGCCCCCAACTACGGCTCCCCCATCGTGCAGAGCAACGTGGACTTCAACCGGCAGGTCCAGCTGGGCGCCCGCTTCACCTGGTAATCCCCAGGCGCGACCCGCCCTCCAGGGACCCGGCCTCGGCCGGGTCCCTTGCTTTGGGTAGACTGGAGGGTCCAAGAGGGGTTTGACATGAAGCTGGTGACCTTCCTTCGCGATGGATCCGAACGCATCGGGTGCGTGCTGCCCACGGGCCGGATCCTCGACTTCCACGCCGCCGAGCCGCGCCTGGCTGTGGACATGCTCACCCTCATCCGGAAGCAGGATGAGCTCATGCCCCTGGCCCGGGCCCTGGAAGCCGCCGCACCGGTCTCCGCCCAGGTCGAGGCCGGCGCCGTGACCCTGCTCGCCCCCCTGCCCAATCCCGTGGCCATGCGCGACGGCTACGCCTTCCGCCAGCACGTGATGACGGCCCGCCGCAACCGTGGCCTGGAGATGATCCCCGAGTTCGACCTCTTCCCGGTCACCTACTTCACCAACCACCAGGCCGTGACCGGCCCCGGCACCCTTGAGGTCCAGGAGCACCACCTCACCCGGCTCGACTACGAGCTCGAGGTGGCCATCGTCACCGGCCGCGACCTCCGCAACCCCACCCTCGAAGAGGCGGACGCCGCCATCTTCGGCTACACGATCATGAACGACTGGAGCGCCCGCATGCTCCAGATGGAGGAGATGAAGCTCTCCCTGGGTCCCTGCAAGGGGAAGGACTTCGCCACCAGCATCGGCCCCTGGCTGGTGACCAAGGAGGAGCTGGACCTGGTGAAGACGCCCCAGGGCGAGGTGCTCAACGGCCGCATGACCGCCACAGTGAACGGCCGCCTCCTCAGCGACGGCGACACGAACACCATGAATTGGACCTTCGCCCAGATCCTCCAGCGCACCGCCTACGGCATCCGGGTGAGCGCCGGCGAGGTGCTCGGCAGCGGCACCGTGGGAACGGGCTGCCTGCTGGAGCTGAACGGCTCCAAGGTGGTGGAGAACCTCTGGCTCAAGGAGGGCGATGAGGTGGTGCTGGAGATCGCGGGTCTCGGACGCCTGGCGCACCGCATCGTGAAGGTGGCGGGCCCCACCCTGCCGCCGGAGCTGGTGTCCATGGGCCCCCGGCTCATGGATCACACCGGCAAGCTGGCCTGAGCCTCAGCGCCCCCCGCGCTCCCCATCCCCCCGGGGTGGGCGGCGCTCCAGCTTCTTGCGGAGCTCCGACAGGGAGTAGGGCTTGGCCAGCAGGGTGATGGAGGGGTCGCCCGCCAGCATCGCCTCCACCTCCCGATCCAGGAACCCGGAGGAGAGGATCACGGGGAGGTCCGGTTCTCGCAACCGGATCCTCGCGAGGGTCTCCAGCCCCGTGAGCCCCGGCATGTTCATGTCGAGCAGCACCACGTCATAGCTCCGCCCCCGCTCGAGGCGGTTGAGGGCCTCGAGGCCCGACGCCACCGCATCCACGCCGTAGCCCAGGCTCTGCAGCATGGCCGGCACGCTGGTGCGGATGAGGTCGTCGTCATCGACCACCAGCACGCGGAGGGGGCGCGCGGGCTTGCCCGGCTTGACCTCCGGCTCCTCCGGGGCCTGCCGCTGGTCCACCCCGGGGAAGGTCATGGTGATGGTGGTGCCCTCCCCCTGGACGCTTTGGATGCCCATCACGCCCCCATGGGCCTGCACCAGCCCATAGACCATGGCCAGACCCAGGCCGGTGCCCTTCCCCTGGGGCTTGGTGGTGAAGAAGGGCTCCGTGGCCCGTTGGAGGACCTCGGGGGGCATCCCGATGCCCGTGTCCGCCACCTTCAGCTCAACCCGCCCATCCGGGAGCCGTTGCGTGGAGAGCGTGAGCTGACCCCCTTCGGGCATGGCGTCCACGGCATTCACGCAGAGGTTCATCAGACCATTGGCCAGGGCGCTGGCGTCCCCCATGACCGCCGGCAGCCCCTCGGCCAGATCCACCTGGATCTCCAGCTTCTGCAGGGTGGTCCTTCGGAGGAGCTCCGCCTCCCGGTTCACGAGGTCGTTGAGGTCCACGGGGGTGGGTTCATCCACCCCCTTTCGGGCGAAGGCCGTGAGCCCGCGCACCAGGTCCCGGCCACGGCCCGCCGCGCTCATCACCAGATCCATGGCGTGCATCAGGGAGCCGTCTTCGGGACGCTGGTCCTGGAGGCCCGAGGCGACCATGAAGATGGCCCCGAGCACGTTGTTCATGTCATGCGCCACCCCTCCCGCGAGCACGCCGAGGCTCTCCAGCTTCTGGGCGTGCTGGAATTCCAGCTCCAGGCGCCGCTTCTCCCGCTCCGCCTCCCGCTGCTCGGTGACGTCGAAGAGGGTCCGGATCACGCGCAGGCCCTGTCCCTCCCGCCCCAGGAAGACCTCCGCCTGGGTGCTGATGTGCCGGGTGGTGCCGTCGGGTCGGATGATGCGGATCTCGCCTCGGTAGGGCTTCCCGCCCCGGGAGACCTTCTCGAACATGCTCACCAGCAGCTCCAGGTCATCCGGGTGCGTCTGCGCCATCACCTCATCCAGGCGCATGAGGCCGTCGGGACGGGGTTCCAGCCCGAAGATGTGGAAGGTCTCCTGGGAGCAGCGCAGGCGATCCGAATCGATGGAGCGCTCCCAGAAGCCGATGTGGGCGATGCGCTGCGCGTTGAGCAGGCGCTGCTCGCTGTCCTCCAGCGCCTGGCGGGCCTGGAATTCCCGGGTCACGTCCCGGAGGAAGGCCACCCACGTGCGCCCCCCATGCACCGGAGAGAGGCTCACCTCCACCATCCAGAGGCGCCCACCGTGGGCCCGGTGGCGAGAGACCTTCCGCTCCCCTTCCATGTGCTCGGTGCGGCGCCGGAACTCGCCCGTGGTGGCCTCCTGGGGTTCCGCCTCCAGGTCCTGGAGCCGGAGGCCGAGCAGCTCCTCCCGCGTGTACCCGGAGAGGCGCAGGTAGCCTTCGTTCACATCCAGGATGCGCCCGGAGGCGTCGAGGTGCAGGTAACCGTCCACGGAGGTCTGGAGGATGGCGCGGTACTGCTCGGCCCCGATGTGGTCCATCTTCGCCATGGCTTCGAGGCTCAGCAGGTTCGCCCAGCGGCGTCCCCAGAGGATGAGGGCCGTGAGCCCCGCGGCCCACAGGCCGAGCACCCCGGCGATGAAGGAGGGCATGCCGGGGAGGCGGTAAGCCCTCGCCAGGGGCTCGAGGGGCATGGAGAGGCTCAGCCCTCCGCGAAGGTCGCCGACCCGATAGCCCTGCCCCGCGTGGCAGCGGAGGCAGCCCGCCTCGACCTTCAGCGCACCGATGAAGCGCAGGGTGGGGCCGCCACCGGTCGCCACCACCTCGGCCAGCTCGCCTTGCCCGGTGGCGGCGATGCGACGCAGGGTGGCCGCCTCCCAGGCATCCGGCGCGTTCTGGGGACGGATCGGGTTCTCACTGGTGATCTTGGCCCTGAGCTTGAGGGTCCCCTCACCCGCTTCGTGCACCATGCGGGTGAGGTACGCCGGATTCACCAACGTCAGGTTCCTCCCGGTGTGGGTCGTCACATCCCGCTCGGGCAGGTGGGCAAGGTACGGATTGGCCGGCGTACGGGCGTCCGCAGGTACGTACACCCCCCCCCCGCTCCGAGGCCCAGGCCCGGTAGGCCAGGTCCTTCTGGTAGGAGGCCCGGATCTGCTCCAGGCCGACCCGGCGCTGGTCCAGGTAGGCGCCCACGAAGCCGAGGCCGAGGATGGCCCCCACCAGGGCCGTCCAGGTCAGGGCCCGGGGCCAGACGAAGGACCCCATCCGGGGTCCGGGGGCGGGGAAGAGGTCGAAGGAAGGGGCCATCCGGAGGTACCTGGCAGCACCCTATCGACCGCCCCTCGGGCCGACTCGACTTTCGCCCGCCTCCACGCGGCATTCCGGCGCACAATGCCTCACCCCCTCCCAAGGTCCCCATGCGCCTGCTCTGGCTCCTCCTGACCTGCGGCCTGCTGGCCGCCCAGTCCCCCCGCCTGGTGCGCGTCGGTCACCTCCTGGACGTCCGCACGGGCCGATGGCGGCCGGACGTGGCGCTCACCCTGCGGGGAGGCCTCATCGAGGCCATCACCCCCTGGCCGGGCCCCCCGGCGACGCCGGACCTGGACCTCTCCGGTCGCTGGGTGATCCCGGGTCTCCTGGACGCCCACACCCACCTCTTCCTCCAGGGCAACGCCGACGCCGCGGCCTATGAGGCCCAGATCCTGAAGGAGAGCGTGCCCTACCGGACGCTGCGCGCCGCGGCGGCCGCGAAGGCCGCCCTCCGCCAGGGATTCACCACGCTGCGCGACCTCGGCACGGAGGGGGCGGGCCACGCGGACAGCGACCTCAAGCGGGCGGTGGACCGCGGCCTCCTCCCCGGCCCCCGCCTCCAGGTGGCGGACCTGGCCTTCAGCGCCACCGGGGCCTACCCGGTGCTCAGCCCCGCCTGGGAGCTGCACCTGCCCATCGGCGTGCAGACCGTGGATGGGGAGGCGGAAATCCGCAAGGGCGTGCGGGAGCAGGTGCGCCATGGGGCCGATTGGATCAAGGTCTACGTGGACCGTGGCCAGCGGCTGGGCCCCGATGGGCGCCTCCGCTCCACCCTGAACTTCACGGATGCGGAGCTGGCCGCCTTCATCTCCGAGGCCCGGCGGCAGGGGCGGCGCACCGCCGCGCACGCCCATGGGTGGGATGGCATCGATGCCGCGCTGAGGGCGGGCTTCGACTCCATCGAGCACGGCAGCGGCTTCGATGAAGCCCTGCTCCGACGCGCCGCCGCCCAGAACACCTTCTGGTGCCCGACCCTGGCCGCCATGGCCTACGTGGCCCCCACCCGGGGTGGCGTGTACGGGAAGGAGCTCCCCGACCGCCTGCACCGGGCCTTCGCCCTCGGGGTCCGCCTCGGGGTCCCCATCGTCAACGGCAGCGATGCCGGCGCCTTCCCCTGGGATCAGCCCCTGAGCCGGGAGCTGGAGCTCATGGCGGAGCACGGGATGACCCCCCTCCAGGCCCTCCAGGCGGCGACGGTCCGGGCCGCGGAGGCCCTGGGGCTCGCGTCGGAGGTGGGGACCCTGGAGGTGGGCCGGCGGGCGGACTTCGTGGTCCTCGAGGGGGACCCCCTCCGGGACCTCACCTCCCTCCGAAGGGTGCACCGGGTGTTCAAGGACGGGGTGGCCCAGGCCGACTGATCCGGGGACCCGGGTCGCCGGGCGCACCGGACCGTACACTGGGACCATGCGTCTGAAGACCGTCCTCGCCACCGACCTGAACCCCATCCAGACCAACGCCTGGCTCTGCGCGGGCGTGGCGCCCCGGCCCATCGCCTTCGCCTCCACCGTGGACGCGGCGGGGAACCGGAACCTGGCCCCCTTCAGCTTCTTCAACGCCTTCGGCAGCAACCCGCCCATGGTGGCCTTCGCCCCCAACCGCCGGGGCCGCGATGGCACCGTGAAGCACACCTACCTCAACGCCACCGCCACGGGCGAGTTCGTCATCGCCACCGTGAGCCACGCCATGGTGCAGCAGATGAACGTGGCCAGCGCCGAGTACGGCGACGGCGTGGATGAGTTCCTGAAGTCCGGCTTCACCCCCAAGCCCGCCCGCTTCGTGAAGGCCGCCCTCGTGGCCGAGAGCCCCTTCCAGATGGAGTGCAGGCTCCACCGCGAGATCGAGCTGGGCCACGGCCCCGGCTCGGGCCTCATGCTCATCGGCGAGGTGCTCTGCTTCCACGTGGACGAAGCGCTCATGAAGGGCGAGCTGCCGGATCCCGCGCGCCTCGATCAGGTGGGTCGCAACGGTGGCGCCTTCTACACCCGTGCCTTCGGCGAGTCCCTCTTCGAGATCGCCAAGCCCGCGGGCCAGCCCATCGGCTGGGACGCCCTGCCCGAGGCCCTGAAGGGGAGCCACATCCTCACTGCCAACGACCTGGGTCGCCTCGCCAACAGCGCGGAGCGGCCCGACCTCGCGGCCGTGGCCTCCCAGGCCGGGGATCCCACCGGCGCCGAGGCCCTGGAGCGGGCCCTGCAGGCCGCCCTGCGCCGCGAGGACCTCGCGGAGGCCTGGCGCCTGGTGGCGCTGCGGCTGCGGGCATGACCGGGGAGATCTCCCTCGCCACACCCGCCGATCTGCCGCGGCTCTTCGCGGTGTGGGAGTCCTCGGTCCGCGCCACCCACACCTTCCTCACGGAGGCGGACCTCCAAGCCCTCATCCCCCTGGTGAAGGCCGGCCTCGCCGCCTTCGAACCGCTCCACGTGGTGCGCGAGGCCTCCGGTGAAACGGTGGCCTTCATGGGGGTGGCGGAGGGCATCGTGGAGATGCTGTTCGTGCATGCGGATCACCGCGGCCGAGGGCACGGGCACCGGCTGCTCACCCACGCCCTGGGGGAGCACGGGGCCACCCGGGTGGACGTGAACGAGCAGAACCCCCAGGCCCTCGCCTTCTACCTCCGCCACGGCTTCCGGGTGGTGGGACGCTCCCCCCTGGACGGCCAGGGCCAGCCCTTCCCCATCCTGCACCTGGCCCTCGGGGAGGCCCGGCGCTAGTCCGGAGCGACCGCCGGCAGGAAGAGGGCTGTGAGGAACCCCGTCACCGCCTCCCGGTCCAGGCGACCCGCACGCGCCGCCTGCAGCACCACCTCCACGGCGGTGGCCACCATGGACCAGGCCATCCACTCCGCGTCGAAGGCTCGGAACATCCCCTCCCGCTGCCGGGCTTCCAGCTGGGCCCGGATGTCCGCCACCAGGCCCTGGAAGGAGGGCGAGCCCTCCATGGTCGTGCGGAAGCGGCCCAGGTTCCGCTCCACGAGCGGGATCGCGCCTGGGTGGGCGGCCAGCACCGCCACGTAGGCCCGGAACCCCTCCCGGATGAAGGCCTCCGCCGTGGGGGCCTTGCCCTGGGCCGCGGCCACCGCTCCCCGCACCTCCTGGACGAGGGGCTCCACCAGGGCGTCGAAGACGGCTTCCTTGGTGTCGAAGTGGTTGTAGAAGCTGCCCTGGGCCAGGCCGCTCGCCTTCACGAGGTCCCGCACCGTGGCCGCCTCCAGCCCCAGGGAGGTGAACACCTCCGCCCCGGCCTGCAGCAGGCGGTCCCGGGTGTCCTGGCGACGCTCGGCATGGGTGGCCATGGCTCCTCCCGGGGGGGTTGACGGTGTTGAGAAAGAGTCTATATTTTTATGACACAAGTGTCATTAAATTTCGGAGCTCCCATGCACCACCTCCGCTTCGGTCTCATGACCCTGCTCCTGGGCATGGCCACCTTCCGCTTCGCCCACGGGGGCGTCTCCATATGGATGCCCCTGGCCCTGAGCGGGGGCCTCGTGGTGCTGCTGGACCTGATCGGCCCCCAGGAGACCAGCGCCTTCGAGGCGCCGAAGCCCTGGGTCCTGAACACATGGCTCTACGCCACCCTGCCCCTCCTCCTGGCCATGAACGGGCTCCTCTGGTGGATGGCGGGCCAAGGGGATCCCCTGCACCTGGCCGCCCTCGTGCACCGGGTCACGGGCTTCGACCTCCGGGCGGCCCGGGCCGCCACCGGTCCCCTGCACTGGCTCGGGGCGCTGCTGGGCTGCGGGCTCATCACGGCCTCCGCGGGCACCAACGTGGCCCACGAGCTCACGCACCGGACCTTCAGCCCCTTCGATCTGATCTGGGGCCGCGGGCTCCTGGCCTTCACCTTCGACACCACCTTCGCCATCGAGCACGTGCACGGCCACCACGCGCGGGTGGCCACCTTCGAGGATCCCGCCAGCGCCCGCCGCGGGGAGTCCGTCTACGCCTTCATCCTGCGCAGCACCTTCCAGCAGCTGGTCTCCGCCTGGGACCTGGAGGCCCGCCGCCTGGCCCGCAAGGGCCACCGCACCTGGTCCCTGCACAACCGCTGGCTGCGGGGCCAGCTCTTCACCCTGGCCCTGATGGGTGCGGCCCTCGCCCTGGGCGGCGGGCGCGCGGTGGCCTTCTTCATCGCCTCCGGGATCTTCGGCAAGGTGATCCTCGAGATCGTGAACTACGTGGAGCACTACGGCCTCGTGCGGGTGCCGGGCACGCCGGTGCTGCCCCGCCACAGCTGGAACAGCAACGCGTGGATGAGCAGCACCATGCTCTACAACCTCACGCGCCACAGCGACCACCATGCCGAGGGCAGCAAGCCCTTCTGGCGCCTGCGGCCCATGCCGGAAGCACCGACCCTGCCCACGGGCTACATGGGCATGATCCTGCTGACGCTGGTGCCCGCCCTTTACCGGAAGGTCATGGCCCCGCGCCTGGCCGCCTGGGATGCCACCTATGCCAGTGAGGCCGAGCGGGCCCTGGTGGCCTAAAAAAAACGGAGGGCCTTCCGACCCTCCGCCCGCCGTGGGGCTTTCCGCTCTTCCCTTCCGGCC
>CAZVKM010000129.1:0-10210 GCA_964627685.1 uncultured Solibacteraceae bacterium
CGGCCCTCATCCAGGGTGGGCCCCTGCTTGAGGCCCAGGAAGTCCTGGAGGCGGCTTCCGATCCAGGGACGCTCCCCCGAGTCGTTCACCGCCCCCCCCCGCTTGAGCAGGGCCACGTGGGTGGGGGCGACCTTGGGGAGGAGCCGGGTCACGGCGTCGCCGAAGGCCGCCCCCGCGAGGAACTCGGGGTCCTGATCCAGAGCCGCGGTCAGGCGGGTATGCCCCGCGCAGGCTGCCGCAAGCAGGGCCGGGCGGGGATCCACCGGCACCCCCGCGTCCGGTCGGCGCTGAGCCAGGAAGGCGAGGCGGGCCAGGAACCCCTGCCAAGCCTCGGGCAGGGGGGCCTCCAGGGCTGCGGCCGTCAGGAGCTCCGTGACGCCCGGCTGATCCTCCTGCGCTTCCCGGCGGGTCTCATCCAGCACCAGCTCGCGCACCCAAAGGCGATCCAGCGTCTCCACGCGGCCCCGGGCGGGGTCGAAGCGCAGCTCCCGGGTCTCGCGGAGGTCGTCGGGGAAGGCCTCCAGGATCCACTCCGCCTCCACGGTGGCCGCGTCGGTGACGCGCACCTTGGCGCCCTCGGCCACGGCCTCCAGGGCCAGGAGGAAGGGGCCGCCCCTGACCCGGCTGGCCTCGTCGAGCACCGCGCCCCCGCCTTCCAGGAGCTGGAGGCTGCGGCCCTCCCCCCGACGCGCCAAGCGGTCGGGGAAGGCGGCCAGCAGGGCCCGGCGCAGCCGGGCCTCCGCGTCGGGGGGCTCGCTTCCCCGCTTCACCAGGCGGGCGTGGCTCTGGTGGGCCTGCTTGGCCCGGTGCACCGCGCCCGCGTCGAGTCCGGCCGCCCGCAGGGCCCCCGCGCCGAAGCCATCGGCCTCCGCCTGGGCGAAGGCGTCCAATCGCAGGAGGAGATCCGCCTCCGAGGCGGGACCCGCGGCCTCGCGGCGGTCGAGTGTGCGGCGGGCGGTGAGGTCCCCCGCCTCCAGGAGCGCGGCGGCGCGGGCACCCAGGTCGCCGATGTCCAGATCCTCCGCGGCCACCAGTAGGCGGGCCAGGCGGGGGTGCAGGGGCAAGGCGGTCATGCGGCGACCCAGGGGGGTGAGGTGGCCTTCGGGATCCAACGCACCCAGGCGCCGGAGCAAGCCCTCCGCGGCCGCGAGGCCGCCTTCCGGAGGGGCCTCCAGCCAGGGCAGCGTGCGGGGGTCGGCGATGCCCGCGCCGTGCAGGGTGAGGGCCAGCTCGGCGAGGTCCGCGCGGGCCAGCTCCGGGGCGTCGAAGGCCTCCCGGGCCTTGAACTCGGCCTCGGTGAGAAGCCTCAGGCAGAGGCCCGGGGCCGTGCGGCCCGCGCGGCCGGCGCGCTGCACGCAGCGGGCCTGGCTGATGCGGCCGGTGCGGAGGGAGCCGAGGCCCGTCCAGGGGTCGAAGGCGGCGGTGCGGGCCAGGCCCGAGTCCACCACCACCCGCACCCGGGGCAACGTCACGCTGCTCTCGGCCACGTTGGTGCTGAAGATGACGGTGGGTTCCGGATGCGGGGCCAGCACCTCCTGCTGGGCCTCCCAGCTGAGCTCGCCGTGGAGGGGCATCAGACGCCAGCCCCGGCGCTGGGCCAAGGCCTCACACTCCCGGAGGCAGGCCCGGATCTCTCCCGCCCCGGGCAGGAAGACGAGGGCATCCCCCGGCAGCTCGCCCAGCCCCTCCAGAGCCTCCTTCACGCGCAGAGGCAGGGGCCGGTCGTCGGGGCGCGCCGCGTGGCGCAGCTCCACGGGGAAGGCCCGGCCTTCGCTCCGCAGGGCCGGTGCGCCCAGGAAGGTGGCCACGCGCTCGGTCTCCAGGGTGGCGCTCATGACCACCAGCCGCAGGTCCGGCCGCGTGGTGGCCTGCAGGCGCTTCAGCAGCGCCAGGCTGGCGTCCGTGGCCAGACTGCGCTCGTGGAACTCATCCAGCACCACGCAGGCGAGGCCTTTCAGATCGGGATCCGCGGCGAGGCGTCGCAGCAACAGGGCCTCGGTGACGAAGCGGAGGCGCGTGGCCTTCGAGACCTTCTGTTCGAAGCGCACGGCGTAGCCCACCCGCTGCCCCAGGGGCTCGCCCAGCTCCTCGGCCACCCGGGTGGCCGCCAAGCGGGCGGCCAGGCGGCGGGGCTCCAGGATCCAGCATTCCCCGGCCTCCAGCAGGCCCGCATCCAGCAGGGCCCGGGGCACCCGGGTGGTCTTGCCGGCGCCGGGATCCGCTTGGAGCACGAGGCTGGGGGCGGTTCGCAGGGCGGCGACGAGCTCCGGGACCAGGGGATCGATGGGGAGGGGCGTCAATGGCATGGAAGCTTTATGATCAGGGCTATGAGCGAGATCTTCCAAGCCTCCCGCTGGACCGCCGGCAATCGGCTCTTCCGGACCACCCTCGAAGTGACGGATCACGCCGTGGTCCGCCGCAAGCGCTCCTGGTTCACGGTGAACGAGATGAGCATCCACCTCAGTCGGGTGGCCTCCGTGCGCATCGACACCGGCCTGCTGTGGGCCGACATCCTGATCGAGAGCACCGGGGGCAGCGATCCCATGAGCAGCCATGGGCACTCCAAGAAGGACGCCCGGCGCATCAAGGAGCTCATCGAGGCCTTCCAGAGCCAAGCCCATCCGGGATGAGCCTGCCTCCGGCCATCCCCCTGGTGACCCACGGGGTCTGTCCCCACTGCGGTCAGGACCTGCTCGGGCTGGCCCAGGCGCGCTGCACCCACTGCGGGCGCAGCCTCGTGCCGGCCTTCGAGGGCTTCGAGCGGGTGGGGGAACGGCTTCGGGAGATGGCGCCGGGGTGGACCGTTCCGGACCTGTTGGGGTGGGTGCGTCCGCGCCCCGGGCAGCTGGCCTGGGTGCACCAGAACCAGCAGTGGCCCCTCCTGGGGCACTTCGTGGCCGAGGAGCTGTGGAGCGCCTGGCAGCAGTGGGAGCGGGCCCGCCGGAGCCGGGGCCTGAGCTTGCAGGTGGAAGGGGTCGAGGTGGACGCCGTGCACCTGGTGGGCCTGGGGGAGTGGGAGCCTTGGGCTCAGGTCCGCATCCACGGGCGGCGTGCGGTGTACGAGTGGGACCTGACCTCCCAGTTGGCCCAGGCGGGGGCGACCAGCCCGGGGCCCTTCACCGAGCTCTGGTGGCTGCGACCCACGGGGATGCCCGCCCACCGTGCGGCCTTGCGCTGCTCCGGATGTGGCGGGGAGGTGGCCTTCGATCACCTGGTCTGCGGCTATTGCGGCCGCGGGGTGGAGCGTCGCCCCGGTCCCTGGCAGGTGGTGAAGGTGCAAGTGCTGCAGGAGGCCCTCGGGGCCTCCGGCTGGGGCGATCGGGCGGAGGCCGGCTGGGAGTGGGTCCTGGAGAACCTGATCTGCTGAGCCCCTCTCGGCTCAGCGGGTCCGCTTCAGGGCCACCAGGAAGGCGAGGCCCAGGAGGAGGGTGACCAGGGTGGGCGGCCACCCCACCCGCAGGGTGCTCGGGATGGCGGCGAGGAAGAAGATCCCGCAGGCGCGGAGGTTCCGGCGGTGGGCGGCCTTCACGTCCTCGGGGGCGGCCACCGGGTCCACGCAGCCCCGGGCCAGGGCCAGGGCGAGGGTCCCCCACTGGGTGAGCAGGATCAGCCCGATGGTGGGGAGGTAGACCATCAGGGTGCCCGGGTTGGTGGGGTAGCGGCCCAGGACCCCCGCGGCGAAGGGGAAGAAGCTCACCAGGGCCAGGAACACCAGGTTCAGGGCCAGGAGCGGCACGTCCAGGTGGCTGAGCTTGGCGGCGAGCCGGTGGTGCCAGACCCAGAAGAGCCCCAGGAAGAGGAAGCTGAAGAAGTAGGCGCCGAGGGTCGGTGCGAGGTGCCCCAGGTGGCCCAGGAGCTCCTCGGC
Organism: uncultured Solibacteraceae bacterium; assembly: GCA_964627685.1. GTDB lineage: Bacteria > Acidobacteriota > Holophagae > Holophagales > Holophagaceae > JAFDVN01. The sequence goes on from CAZVKM010000129.1 coordinate 3,866, forward strand.
CGAGCGGGGGTTCCGGAGCTCGGGCACCTTCACTTCCAGGACGAGGATGGTCATGGCGATGGCGAAGACGCCATCGGCCAGGGCCTCCAGGCGGTGCTTGGGGACGAGCAGGGGGGGCACCCCCGTCACGCGAACCTCGGGGGGCGCTTCTCCAGGAAGGCCTGCATGCCCTCGGCGGCGTCCGGGGTGCGGATGGCCTGGCGCATCTGCTCCCCCTCGGCCTCCAGGCGCTGGCGGAGCAGCTCGGGGGTGAAGCCGGAGTTGCGGAGGAGGGTCTGCTTGATGCGGGCGAAGGCGCCGGCGGGGCCGTGGGCGAAGCGCTGGGCGGTGACCTTCACGACGTCCTCCAGGACCTCGGGGTCCACCACCTGGTTCACGAGGCCCAGGGCCAGGGCCCGCTGGGCATCCACGGCTTCGCCGCCGAACATGAGCTCGGCCGCGAGGGCCGGGTTCACGAGGCGCTGGAGCATCACGCTGCCGCCCCAGTCCGGGTGGAGGGCCACCTTCACGAAGGCCATGCTGAGCTTGGCATCCGGGGTGGCGATGCGGAGGTCCGCGCTGAGGGCGAGGCTGAGCCCGGCGCCGGCGCAGGGGCCCTGCACCACGGCGATCACCGGCTTGGGCAAGGTGGCCAGCGTGTGGGCCACGTCCGCGCCCAGCTTCAACAGGGCGTGCAGGTCGTCCCAGCGCTCCTCGAGGACGGCCTTCCGGATCCAGGCCAAGTCGCCTCCGGCACAGAAGCCACGGCCTTCCCCGCGCAGGAAGAGCGCCTTGACATCCGGTTCCGCCGCGCGCGCGAGGCCGGCCCGCAGGCCCGCCTCCATCTCGGGCACGAGGGCGTTGAGCTTGTCAGGGCGGTTGAGGGTGAGGGTCGCGATGCGGTCCCGGACCTCGAAGCGGATGGCGTCGCTCACGCCCCCACCTCGGCCTGGCGCTCCGCGAAGGCCTCGACGGCCTGCACGAAGCCGTTGAAGAGCCCGCGGCTGGCATCGCCGGCCTGATCGGGCATGGCGGCGAGGTTCTCGGGGTGCCACTGGACGCCCACCACCCAGCGGTCCGGGTCCTTGGCCTCGATGCCCTCGATGAGGGGGATGCCGTCCTTGAGGGTGGTCGGGTGGTAGGCCGTGGCCCGCAGCTCGGAGGCCACGTCCTTCACGGCCTGGTGGTGGCGGCTGTTCACGGGCACCTTGTGGCCGCCGAGGAGGTCGGCGAGCCGGGAGCCATGGGTGACGAAGACGTCGTGGCGGACTTCGGCCACTTCCGGGGTGCCATGGCTGTGCAGGTCCTCGGCGCATCCGAAGTGGTCCGGCACGTCCTGGACCATGGAGCCGCCCAGGGCGACGTTGAGGATCTGGTGGCCCCGGCAGATGCCCAGGATGGGGAGGTTCCGCTCCCAGGCGGCCTGGATCAGGGGGATCTCCGCGGCATCCCGCTCGGGGTCCGGCTCGGCCTTGGGGTGCACGGGCTCCCCGGGGTTCCAGCGGTCCGGATGGATGTCGGCCCCTCCGCACAGGAGCAGGCCGGCGACGCCATCCAGGCTGGGCCGGGGGTCCCCGGGAGCCACCAGCTCGATGCGTCCGTGCCAGCCGGCGGCCTTGAGGGCGGGTACGTAAAAGTGGGCAACCCGCTTCTTGTCTCGGCAGGTTACGAGGAGGGTTGACATGGGGCCCCCTGGGAGGATGATGAACACCCTACCAGCACAGATGGTCTGTGGCCTGGGTACGGTGGAGAGCTCCACCGGGAAACGTGAGGTCGATCATGTCCGGATCGTTGAACAAAGTGCTGTTGATCGGAAACCTGGGGAAGGATCCCGAGCTGAAGATGACCCCCGGGGGCCAGCCCATGGCCCGCTTCTCCGTCGCCACCACCGAGACCTGGAAGGACAAGGACGGTGGCAAGCAGTCCAAGACCGAGTGGCACAACATCGTGGTGTGGGGGAAGCAGGCGGAGATCGCCGAGAAGTTCCTCCGCAAAGGCAAGCAGGTCCTCATCGAAGGCCGGATCCAGTACCGGGAGTACCAGGCCCAGGATGGGACGAAGAAGTACGCCACGGACATCCGGTGCGACAATTTCCAGATGCTCGGCCGCATGGACGAGGGCGGGGACCGGGGCTCCTACGGTGGGAGCCGGGGTGGCTCCTCCTTCGATGACGAGGGGATGACGCCTCCTCCCGCCTCCGGGGGGGGCTTCCCGGCCGACGACATCCCCTTCTGAGCCCGGACCAAGTCCCTTCCGGCCCCTGTGATGCCACGGGGGCCGGCGCTCGTATACCCTAGTGCTTTCCTTCGGAGTGCCCATGCGCCGATCCGCGATCCTCTCCATCCTGGCTCCGGCCCTGGTCGCCCAGGCCCCCGCCCCCGCCCCCAAGCACCGCGACCAGATCCAGGCCATCGACGCCCTCAAGGCCGAGAACCCCCTGGAGGCCTTCGAGAAGGCCAAGGCGCTCCTGCCCGCGGCGAAGCCCGCCTTCGACAAGACCAACATCCAGACCGCTTCGGCCAGCCTGGAGGAGTGGCGCGGGATTCTCGACGTCCAAACCCTGATCTACAACACCGCCATCGAGGCGGGCCAGTTCGAAGTCGCCAAGGAGGCCGCGGAGAAGGCCCGGGACATGGCGAAGGAGATGCAGGCGGAGGCCATGGCCCCCTATGTGGCCTATCGCGCCAGCTGGACCAAGGCCAGCGACGAGGCCAACAAGGGGCTGGCCCGCATGGCCGTCCTGAAGGAGAAGGAGGCCGCGGCCAAGGAACTGAAGGCCAAGGACCCCAAGGGGAAGGACCCCAAGACGAAGGAGGCCTTCACGGACCAGGAGGCCGACGAGCTGGCCACCCTCATCCAGAACGAAGGCACCTTCAAGACGAACATCTCGAACGCCAAGATCGTCTCCTCGCAGATGGAACGGAACCTCAAGACCCTCGATGCGCAGACCAAGGACTATGACAAGCCGCTCGAGCAGATCGAGAAGCGCCTCAAGGACGAGCAGGAGGAGCTGATGAAGTTCAAGGGCGACAAGGCGAAGTACGCCGCCGCCCTCTACAAGGCCGTGGGCACCAAGCCCGAGAACAAGCCCGCCGCCCTCGCGGCCCTGCGCCGGGCGGCCTTCCTCGATCCCGCCAACAAGCAGATCCCGCATCGCATCGACGTCCTGCTGGGGAAGGCGGAGGAACTGCCCGAGAAGCCCTCGAAGCCCGCGAAGAAGGGCGGCGCCCGCAAGAAGGGGGCCTGAGATGCGGGGTTCCCACGCGCTCCTGCTGGGCGTGCCGGCCATCGTGATGGCCCAGGCTCCGCCGGCGACCGTCGCCTCGCTGGAGAGCCGCTTCAAGGAGAACCGTGGCCCCTGGGAGGCCCTGCTCAACCAGGGTGAGGCCTCCACGGTCCGAAAGGCCGCCGAGGCCCTCCTGGCCCGGGAGGGCCAGGCGGTGAACCCCTCCAACTACAATGACATGCACGCCCTCGTGGCCCTTCGGAGCCTCCTGGCCAAGGCCTGCGTGGGGGAGGGATCCTGGGAGGATGCCCTGGATCAGCTGGAGCGGGCCCGGACGGCCGCGACGGAGAACCAGGCGGCCGCCCAGGCCACCTTCACCCGCCTGCGCGGAGACCATCAGGCCCGCATCAAGGCCTCCCAGGAGGCCATGGGCCGGCAGGAGGGCCGCCTGAAGGAGCTCGACGAGGCGCCCGGCCTCGCCGGGGACCAGATCCGGGTGCGCCAGCAGCTCCGCACCTTCATGGAGGAGCACCGGGCCGCCGTGAAGCACAGCGAGGAGAGCCTCAAGGCCATGGATGGGATCCAGGCCCTCCTCCAGGCGGACCAGGCCGCCTGCGCCAAATCCGTGGAGGAGTGGCAGGCCTTCCTCGCCAAGGAGAAGGCCGAGGTCACCGAAGCGGGGGGACCCACCCCCTACGTGGCCGCCAAGGTGGAGCAGGTGAAGGCCGACGACGCCCGCCCGCGCCTGGAGCGCCTGGCCTATGCCCGGCGCCTCCAGCGGCTCGACCCTTCGAACAAGGACCTCACCCGCCTCATGAACGCCCTCCTGGGGAAGGATGAGGAGCCCGAGAAGCCGAAGCCGGCCAAGAAGCGGAAGAAGGCCTGATCCCATCGGGCCATGCATGCGGAAGGGGCGCCTGTGGGCGCCCCTTCCCATTCAGATCCTGGGTGGATCAGAAGACGAGGCCGAAGCCCAGGCGCACGTAGTCGGAGGCCGGGGGATCCGTGTCCTTCTTGCCGGTGAGGGTGGCATGGTAGCTCACCTCGAGGTTGAACTTGAGGGCCTGACCGAAGCTGTGCCCGAAGCCCACGTTGCCGGCCATGCGGCTCTTCCGCTCCGTGTTGATGGTGTCGTTGTAGTAGTCGTAGTAGTAGTCGAGGCTGCCGTAGCCACGATCGAAGCGCTCGAAGTCGGCGGCCACACCCGCGAAGAGGTAGGTGCCCGAGTGGCGGAGGGCGCCGCCTTGGAGGAAGAGCTGCAGGTCGGTTCCGATGCTGAAGGTGGAGTGGCGGAGGTTGATGCGCTGCTCACCCGCGGCGGTGTTGGAGCCATCCTCGCTGCTGCCCCCGAAGGAGAGCCGGATGGCGGCATTGCGGTCGATGGGGAAGCTCATGTTGAAGTAGCCGCCCACGCCCATGTCGTACCCCTCGGTCTGGGTGGGGATGGTCCGCCCGAGGTTCGCGTCGTAGTAGGGGGGGTACTTGGTCTGGCTGAAGCTGCCGGTGGGGTTGGTGAGCACGAGGCCGAAGCCCCAGTGGGGGCTCTGGGCCTGGGCCGGGGCCGCCAGGGCCAGGGCGAGAACGGGGAGCAGGGCGAGTCGCATGGGACCTCCGAGGTTGCACCCTTCTGAGGCCAAAAGGATGCCATAGGTTTAAGTTTCACCAGGGTTTCGGTTTAGGTCCAGACGGTTCCGAATGGAAATGGGGCAGGGTGCCTCAGGGGTTGCACGCATGCAACACCCTGCGGTCTGTCCTACTCTGGTGGATAAGAGGTTGGACATGGTCTGGAAACAGGATTTGGCGAAGCTGAAGGCCCAGCTTCGGGAGGAGCCCGCGCCCCCACCCCCCCGGAAGGTGGTGGCGGCGCCTCCTGTCGCCCCACCCCAGAGCATGGAGGAGGAGGATGCCCTCTTCCTGGCGATGATGGGCCGGAGGGCCCCCCGACCCGCCCCCCCCGGGGCCCGCCTTCCCGAGGCTCCCGAGGGGGCGGCGCCCCCCGTGGAGGCGCCCGCCGCCCCCCAGGACTTCGCCTCGGCCTTGGCCGGTCTCAAGGGCATGCGGCCGCTTCAGATGGACCCGGTCCTCTCCGCCGGGACGGGAGGGGGGCCCGCCCTCCAGCGGGAACCCGCGCCCATGGCCCCCCCCCCTCCAGCACCGTCCCCGGAGGAGGCCCCGGGACCCCCGCAGGCCCAGGCTTCCGTGGAGCCACCGGCCGTGGCCGTCCCCGTTCGGATCCAGCTGGCGGCGGGCATGGCGGTGGAGGTGGATGGCGCCCTGGACCTCCGGGGGCACTCCCTCCAGGATGCCCTGGAGCGCCTCAAGGATCGGGTGGCGGACATCCAGTACCTGCACTGGCGCAGCCTGCTCGTGCAGCTGGGGCCGGAGCCCGGCCACCAGGAGGGGCTCCAGGCCCTCCTGGCCCAGGGGGGCCTCCCAGGGGTGGCCCGCTTCGCCCAGGCGCCCATCCCCATGGGCGGCCCCCAGGCCTGGATCCTCTACCTGAACGCCTGAACCGGAATTCGCCTTTCACCCTCGGGGCCCGATAGGGATCGGGTTCCCCTGAATGGAGTCTGCATGAGCCTTCTCGTGGTCGGCAGCGTGGCCTTTGATGATGTGGAAACCCCCTTCGGCCGGCGGGAGCGCGTGCTGGGAGGGAGCGCGAGCTTCTTCTCCCTGAGCGCCAGCAGCTTCGTGCCGGTCCGGGTGGTCGCCGTGGTGGGCGAGGACTTCGGCCCCGCCCAATTGCGGACCTTCGAGGGGCGTCCCATCGACCTGTCCGGGCTCGTGCACAAGGCCGGGAAGAGCTTCCACTGGAAGGGGGCCTACGGCTGGGATCTGAATGAGGCCAAGACCCTCGAGACCCACCTGAACGTCTTCGCGGACTTCAAGCCCGACCTCCCCCAGACCTTCCGGGAGAGCGAGCACCTCTTCCTCGGGAACATCGATCCCGCCCTCCAGCTGGATGTGGTCAAGCAGATGAAGACCCGGCCCCGCTGGATCGCCCTCGACACCATGAACTACTGGATCAGGGGGGCCTCGGAGCCCCTGGCCCGGGTGCTGAAGGAAGTGGACATCCTCCTGGTGAACGACGCCGAGGTGCGGGAACTCACCCGGGAGCACAGCCTCATCAAGGCCTACCG
>CAZVKM010000130.1:0-10136 GCA_964627685.1 uncultured Solibacteraceae bacterium
AAGTAGAAGAGCTGCTCCTCGCCGATCTTGGAGGTGGTGGCCTCGTGCTCCACCTTGGCGCTGCGGTTCTGCACCTCCAGGTAGGGGAAGGTGTGGGCGCTGCACTGGTCGCCGATGAGCATGGAGTCGCACTGGCTGAAGTTGCGGGCGCCCTCGGCCTTGGGGTGCACCTTCACGAGGCCGCGGTAGGCGTTGGAGCTGTCGCCGGCACTGATGCCCTTGCTGATGATGGTGGACCGGGTGTTGCGGCCCAGGTGGATCATCTTGGTGCCCGTGTCGGCCTGCTGCTTGTGGTTGGTGAGGGCCACGGAGTAGAACTCGCCCACGCTCTCGTCGCCCAGCAGCACGCAGCTGGGGTACTTCCAGGTGATGGCGGAGCCGGTCTCCACCTGGGTCCAGCTGATGCGGCTGCGCTTCCCCTTGCAGAGGCCGCGCTTGGTGACGAAGTTGTAGATGCCGCCCACGCCATCCTTGTCGCCCGCGTACCAGTTCTGCACGGTGCTGTACTTGATGTCGGCGTCGTCCAGGGCCACGAGCTCCACCACGGCGGCGTGGAGCTGGTTGGTGTCGAACTTGGGGGCGGTGCAGCCCTCCAGGTAGGACACCGAGGCGCCCTCCTCGGCCACGATGAGGGTGCGCTCGAACTGCCCCGAGTCCTTGTTGTTGATGCGGAAATAGGTGGAGAGCTCCATGGGGCACTTCACGCCCTTGGGGATGAAGACGAAGGAGCCATCCGTGAACACGGCGCTGTTCAGGGCCGCGTAGAAGTTGTCGGCCACGGGGACCACGGAGCCCAGGTACTTCTTCACCAGCTCCGGGTGCTCCTTCACGGCCTCGCTCAGGGCGCAGAAGAGGATGCCCTCCTTGGCCAGCTTCTCCTTGTAGGTGGTGGTCACGCTCACGGAGTCGAAGACCACGTCCACGGCCACGCCGGCCAGGGCCTCCCGCTCGTGGATGGGCACGCCCAGCTTCTCGAAGGTGCGGAGCAGCTCGGGATCCACTTCATCCAGGCTCTTGTACTTGGCCTCCTGGGCCTTGGGCGCGCTGTAGTAGACGATCTTCTGGAAGTCGGGTTTCTCGTAGGTGACGTGGGCCCAGGTGGGCTCCTCGAGGGTGAGCCAGTGGCGGTAGGCCTTCAGGCGCCACTCCAGGAGCCACTCGGGCTCCTGCTTCTTGGCGGAGATCAGGCGGATCACGTCCTCGGACAGGCCGGCGGCCACCGACTCCGTGTCGATGTCCGTCACGAAGCCGTACTTGTATTCCTGGCTGGTAAGGCCTTGCAGGGCCTGGCTCATGGAGGGTCCCCCCGACCTTCCATTCTCTAATGTTGACTAATTGTGTCAACAAAGATCGTCGTGACGGGGGTCTCCACAAACCCGGACGGCCGACCGACGGGGCCCCAGCCAGGGGGACGCCGCCCGGGGCCCGGGATCCGCCCCTGATCGTTCTCAGAATCGCGCCATCAGCGATACTTTGGCCTGACCTCAACCGCACAGCCTTGCCTTGACCGGAGCCCCGAACATGCTGCTCAAGCCCTTGTCCACGGTCCTTCTCGCCGCACTCCTGGGCTCAGGCCTCGGGCTCCAGGCCCAGACCCAGCCTCTCAAGATCGGCTACGTCAACAGTGAGCGGATCCTGCGGGAGTCGGCCACAGCGAAGGAAGGCCTACAGCGGTTGGAAGGAGAATTTGGCGACCGTGAGCAGAAACTCGCCGACCTGGATTCCAAGCTCAGGGCCGCCTCGGAGAAGCTGAACAAGGAAGGCGCCACCTATTCGGAGTCGAAGCGCGACCTCAAGAAGCGTGAACTCCTGGAACAGGAACGGGACCTGCAGCGGTTCCGCCGCGAATATTCGGACGACCTCACCCAGCGCAAAAACGAGGTGATCACGGGAATCGTCGAGCGGACGAACAAGGTCCTCAAGAAGATCTTCGAGGCTGAACAGTACGACCTGATCCTGCAGGATGCCGTCTTTGCCGGCCCGCGCGTGGACATCACGGACAAGGTCATCAAGGCACTCGACGCCACCTCCCACTGAGGCAGGCCTCAGATCAGGACGGATTGGAACACCGAGAGGGCCGCCTCCATCTCAGCCCGGGTCCCCAGGGAGAGCCGCAGGTGGGTGCCGAGGGGAGGGAAGGGGCGGCCCACGGCCACGCCCTCCTTCAGGCAGGCGCCCTTGAAGGCCTTGATGTCCCGGCGGAGGTCCACCATCAGGAAGTTGGTCTCGGAGGGTCCCACCGGGAAGCCCGCGCGCTCGAACCAGGCCCGGGTGAAGGCCTTTACTTCCCGGTTCCGGGCCTGCTCCGCCGCCAGGTGGGCCGAGTCTTCGAGGGCGGCGCAGGCCCCCAGGAGCGCCATCTGGTTCACCCCGGAGGGGATCAGGCCCCGCTCCAGCCGGGCCAGGGTCTCGGGCCGGCCCAGCAGGTAGCCCACCCGCAAGCCCGCCAGGCCATAGGCCTTGGAGAAGGTGCGGGCCACGAGGACCTGGGGGGAGCGGAGCGCCAAGGGGAGGGCCGTGGCATGGTCCGGGTCCTCCACGTAATGGTGGTAGGCCTCGTCCACCAGGATCACCGTGTCCGGAGAGGCCTTGCCCACCGAGGCGATGAAGTCCGCCACGGCCTGGCGCCCCAGCACGGTGGCCGTGGGGTTGTTGGGATTGCAGAGGAAGACGAGCCCCGCCCCCACGGCGGCCCGGGCCATGGGCTCCAGGTCCAGGCGGAGTCCCCGATCCGCCGGCACGGCCTTCACGGGGCGACCGAGGCGGGTGGCCAGGTTGGCGGGGTACTCGAAGCTGGGCGCCGCCGTGACGAGCCCGGCGCCGGGATGGGTGAAGGTCTCCACGGCCACCTTGAGGGCCTCGACGGACCCGCACGTCAGCAGCACGTGGTCGGGCCTCACCCCGTGGTGCTTCGCCAGGAGGGTCTGGAGGCGCTGCTCCCAGGCGAGGGGGTAGCGGTTGGCTTCGGTGAAGGCTTCCCGGAAGGCGGCGAGGACCCGATCCCCGGGGCCGAGGGGGTTCTCATTGCTGTCCAGGCGGATGAGCCCCGGGGCCTTGGCCAGGGCCCGATCCTGGGCCCGCGGGTCCAGCGAGCGCGCCAGCAGGGGCTCGCGTCCCCGGGCGGAGAGGGCATAGGCGGAGGCCCCCAGGCCGAGGCCGGTGAGGAAGGACCGACGGGACAGGGGCATGGGGGCTCCGGGGAGGTGCCCCATCCTCCTGCCATTCCGCCCAGGCTGGAAGGGCCTCAGAGCACCTTCTGGAGGGTTTCCACCAGCTTCTCGGGAGTGAAGGGCTTGACGATCCAGCCCGTGGCGCCCGCTTCGCGCCCCCGCTGCTTCATCTCCGGGGTGGCTTCGGTGGTGAGCACGAGGATGGGCACCTTCAGGAGGGAGGGGATCTGCCGCAGGTCCTTCACGAGGGTGAGGCCATCCCGGCCGGGCATGTTCACATCCGTCAGGATGAGGTCATAGGGCTGCTTGCGGGCCATCTCCAGGCCATGGTCCCCATCGGTGGCCATGTCCACCTGGTAACCCTCCCGCTGCAGGGTGAAGGCGATCATCTCCCGCATGGTGGCGGAGTCGTCGACGGTCAGGATGCGCTTGGACATGGAACCTCTCGGTGGGCTCCCTCCTAATCGGAAGACCCGCGACGGGGGATGAGTTCAGGCCTTCGCCCCGAGCTCCTTCAGCAGGCCCTGGATCTGCATGCGGACGCTGCGGGCCTGCTCCTCGCTGAGGTCCCCATCCTCGGCCTCGAGGCCCCCCCGCAGGACGTTCGCGGCTTCCTTCTTGTCCCCCAGCTGGGCCAGGGCCGCGCCGAGCTGGAAGTGGTTCATCACCGTGGGTTCCTTCTCGATCACGGGATCCAGGAGCTCCAGCACGTCCTGGGGCTTGTCCAGGGCCAGCAGGTACTGGCCCAGCACCCCTCGGGCCCTGGACTCCAGGCCCGGCAGGGGCTGGGCGTTGAGGCGCTGCATCTCCCGCAGGTCCGCCTCCGTGACGCCCCCCTGGAGCAGCTTGTGGGCGGCCTTCATGAGGGCGGCTTCGAAGGCGCCGCTGCTCTTCGGGTGCGCCTCGAGGTACCCCTCGAGGGCGCCCTGGATGCCCGCCTCATCCTGTTGGGTCATGGCCTGTTCGAGAACCAGCCGCAGGGCCTGGAAGCAGAGCCGGGGATGCCGGTCGCTGCGGCTGAAGGCCAGCGCCTGCTCCACGTGGTTCTCCGGGTCCCGGAGGAAGTCCATGCGGAGCTCCAGCCACTCGGAGCGCTCGCTGGCGCCCTTGCGCTTCACCCGCCGCAGCACCTGATCGGCCTCCTCCAGGAGCCCCTCCCCGAGGAGGTCCTCCACGTCGTCGAGGAGGCCCTGGGTGCCGGGGCGGCCGTCCCGGGCGGTTCGGAGCTGCACCACGTCCCGGGCATCCAGGAGGAGCAGGAGGTCGTGATCCCCCGGGTGCTGCTGGAGGAGCTCCTCGAGGATGGCGAAGGCCTTGGGGCGCTCCCCGAGCACGAGGTAGGCCTCGGCGAGGTGCTCGCGGACGCCGGCATCGCCGGGCAGCATCTCGGTGGCGTCCTTGAAGATGGCGGCGGCCTGCTGGCCCTCGCCCCGGGCCAGGTGCACGGAGCCGAGGCGCAGGAGGGTCTCCCCGTCCCGACGGCGGGCCACGGCCTCCTGGGCGGCCTCCAGGGCCCCCTGGAGGTCATCCTGGTGCTCAAGCAGCTCCGCGAGCAGGAGCCTGGGCTCCGCGTCATCGGGGCGCAGCTCGGCGGCCTGGTTGAGGGCCTCCACCGCCTCGTCGGCCCGGTCGGGGTCGTCCATCACCAGGCGGCCCACCATCATCCAGGCCTCGAAGTGGCGCGGGCTCAGCTGGAGGGTGCGGCGGGCGAGGGCCTCCGCCTTCTCCCAGGCCTGGGCCGCCTCCTGGAGGCTGGCGACCGTGAAGAGCAGCTCGTAGTTGCGCGGATCCTGCTGGAGGGCGAGGTCCAGGCGCTCGGCGGCCTCGGGCAGGCTGCCCTGCTCCAGGAGGGCCGCGGTCTCCCCCAGGGCCCGGCGGAGCTGGGCCATGCTCTTGGGCTTGGCGATGGGGAGGATGCGGGCCCGGTAGCGGGTGAAGAGCTCCCGCGCCCGGATGAGGTGGAGGTTCTCATCCACCAGCCGCTCCCAGCGCTCGCTGAAGGCCCCCGGGTCCAGCTGCTGACGGGCGTCCATCTCCTGCACCAGGGCCATGAGGCCGTTGCGGAGCATCACCTCCGAGCGCTCCAGCTTGGCGAGCTGGTCGGAGACCGTCTCCAGGTAGGTCTCCACCCGCCTCACGGACTCCTCCAGGGCCGTGATGCGCTCCAGGAGGTGCTCCTCGAGGTCCTCGCCGCCCTCCTCCTCGGCCTCCTCCTCCCAGGACTGGTCGCCCAGGACGATGAGCAGGCGCATGCCGCACTTCAGGCAGGTCTCCCGGTCCCCGGGATTCCAGGCGAAGCAGTTCTGGCAATAGGACCCCGGGAGCTTCTCGTTGGCCATGGGGAGAGGATAGCCTCCCGGAGGTCCCCGGGGGGGAACCCCAGGCTAGGCGGGAACCGCCTTGAGGATGCGCACCGCGGTCCGCTTGAACTCCGGGGTGTGGGTCCGCGGGTCGCGGCCGGGGCCCATGGCGCGATTCACGAAGGAGGCCGGGGCGTTGAAGACGGCGAAGGGCTCCCCGGGGCGCACCCGGTCCGTGATCCGCACCCGGGCGGGGAAGCTCCCGTGGCGGCTCTCCACGGTGATGGCCGCGCCCTCCTCCAGGGCCAGGGCGGCGGCATCGGCGGGGTGCAGCTCCAGGGCGTCGTCCGGCGCCAGGTCATGGTTCCGGCTCCGGCCCGTCATGGTGCCGGCGTTGAAGTGCTCCAGGTAGCGGCCGGTGTTCAGGAGGAAGGGGTACTCGCCCCCGGGGACCTCGCCGCTGGGCTGCTCCTCCAGGATCCGGAAGGTGGCCCGCTCGCCCACGGGGAAGCGCTCGCGGTGGAGCACGGCGGTGCCGGGGTGGGACTCGGCGGGGCAGGGCCACTGGAGGCCGCCGGGGGCCTCCAGGCGGGCGTAGCTCATGCCGGCCACATGGGACCAGAGCTGGCGCACCTCGTTCCAGACCGCCTCCGGACCGTCGTAGGCGAAGGCCTCCCCGTGGCCCAGGCGGCGGGCCAGCTCCAGGAGGATGTCCTGATCGGAGCGGCTCTGGCCGCGGGGGGCCAGGGCGGCCCGCACCCGCTGTACCCGGCGCTCGCCGTTCATGAAGGTGCCCTCCTTCTCGTAGCTGCTCGCCGCGGGGAGGAACACGGTGCCGAAGGCCTTGGCGGTCTCGGTCATGAAGAGGTCCACCACCACCATGCCCTCCAGCTGGGCCAGGGCCCGGGCGTTGCGGTGGGCGTCCGCCGTGGTGAGGTAGAGGTCGTAGCCGAAGACCAGCATGGCCTTGAGGCGCCCCTCCCCGGCGGCGTCCAGCATCTCCAGGAGGTCCAGGCCCGGGGGGGGCAGGGGGCCCCAGAGGGCCTCGTGGATGGACTTGACCTGATCGAAGGGCTGGTAGCCGGTGAGGCGGCGGGGCTCGCAGCCCATCTGGGCGGTGCCCTGCACGTTGTTCTGCCCCCGGAGGGGGTTCACCCCGCCGCCGGCGAGCCCCACGTTGCCCGTGAGCAGGGCCAGGTGGGCCAGCGCGATCATCCCGTCGCTGCCCTGCACGTGCTCGGTGAGGCCCAGGCCATTGCAGAAGTAGGCGGGCTTGGCGGAAGCCAGGAGGCGCGCGGCGCGCCGGATGGCCTCCGGCTCCAGGCCGCAGGTGGCCGCGGCCCGCTCCGGGGTCCAGGCCTTCAGGGACTCGGCATAGGCCTCGAAGCCCTCGGTGCGGGCGGCCACGAAGGCCCGGTCCAGGTGCCCCTCCTCCACCAGCACGTGGGCGAGGGCCTGGAGCAGGGGGAGGTTGGTCCCGGGACGGGGGGCGAGGTGCACGGTGGCCAGGGCCGCGAGCTCCGTCCGCCGGGGGTCGATCACGACGAGGGGCGTTCCGGCCAGGGCGCGGCGCTTGATCCGGGCCCCCACGATGGGGTGGTTCTCCGTGGGGTTGGCCCCCACCACCACCAGGAGGTTGGCCTCGTCCACGTCCGCGAAGCTGTTGGTGGCCGCGCCGGTGCCGAAGACCAGCCCGAGGCCGGCGGCGCTGGGGGCGTGGCAGACGCGGGCGCAGCAGTCCACGTTGCCCGTGCCCAGGGCCACCCGGGCGAGCTTGTGCGTGAGGAAGGCCTCCTCGTTGGTGCCGCGGGAGGAGCCGAGCACCCCCAGGGCCGTGGGGCCATGGGTCTCACGGACCCGCTGGAGCAGGCCCACGGCCTCCTCCAGGGCCTCCTCCCAGGAGACCTCCACCCAATGGGCCCCGCGCCGCACCATGGGCACGGTGATCCGGTCCTCCGCGTCGTGGAAGCCATGGCCGAAGCGCCCCTTCACGCAGAGGTGGCCCTCATTCACGGGGGCGTCCGGGGCCCCGGTCACCGCCACGAGGCGATCGTTCGTGGTGCCGAGGAGCACCTCGCAGCCGGTGCCGCAGTAAGGGCAGACGGACCGGGTCCAGGACTCGGGGGTCCCGTGCTCATAGAGGGCCCGGGTCTCGATGGCCCCGGTGGGGCAGGTGTCGGCGCAGGCTCCGCAGCTCACACAGGGGCTGTCGGCGAGGCGGCTGGCCACCCCCGGCTCCACGCGGGCCTGGCCGCCCCGCTCCACCACCTTCCAGACGAACTGCCCCTGCACCTCGGCGCAGATGCGGACGCAGCGCTGGCAGAGGATGCAGCGGTTCATGTCCATCTTGAGGTAGGGGTGGGTGTCGTCCCGCCGCGCAGGATCCGGGACCCCCGTGGCCGTCACGCCGTGCGCCTCCAGGAGGCGGTGGAAGGGGTGATCGGGATCGGCGAAGGGGGCGTCGGCGGGGTAACGGCGGGCCAGCATCTCCAGGAGCCCGGCCCGGTAGTCCTCCAGCCGGGGGGAGTGGGTGCGGATGCTGAGGCCCTCCGCGACCGGGGTGCTGCAGGCGCACACGGGATTGGGCTGGCCCACCACCTCCACCTCGCAGAGGCGGCACAGGGAGGCCGGGGCCAGCCGGTCGTCGTGGCAGAGGCCCGGCACCTCGAGGCCCTCCCGACGGCAGACCTCCAGGAGGGTGGCCCCGGCGGGGGCCTCGACGGCGTGACCATTCAGGAGGAGTCGGACCATGACGTTCCCAAGGTGCGTCCGGGGCCCTGTGATGATCATCAACCTCCGGGGGGACCATGCTTCCCGCTGGAGGGCCTTCCCATGTGGTGGTTGCTGGCCGGTTGCCTCGTCGTCTCTCCGATGGAACGTCCACCCCAGGCGAAGGACTGCCTGGAGTGCCATGACACCGTGAACCTGGACACCTTCCGGACCAAGACCCACGGGGGTCTGGCCTGCGTGCAGTGCCACCGGTCCATCAAGGTGCTGCCCCACGAGGAGGTGGCGCCCGTGGTGTGCGCCCGGTGCCACCACCACGAGGCCCGCACCATGCACGCGAGCGTCCACGGGCAGGCGGCGGCCGAGGGGAAGAAGGAGGCCCCCACCTGCCAGTCCTGCCACGGGAAGGCCCACGACATCGTGAGCCCCAAGGATCCCGCCTCCCCCATGGCCAAAGGACGCCGGGACGACACCTGCCGGAAGTGCCACTCACCGGCCTTCATGACGAAGCTCAACGCGGGCCTGAGCCGGAGGGCCTCCCGCATGGGCCTCGAATCCAAGGACGTCCCGAAGTAGCGGCCCCCTGCACGAAGACGCCCCGCGGCTGCGGGGCGTCTTCGTGGGCGGGATCGGACTACTCGATCTCGGTCTCGGGCATGTCCATCTTGACCGGCGTGCGCCACAGCGCGGCCAGCAGGAGCTGTCGCATGGGCGGGAACTCCTTGGGCAGGCGATCGTAGAGCTGCTCGAAGAGCTCCTCGTGGAGCAGGAGTTCCCGGCGCCACTCGTCCTTGTTGATGGCCGTGAGCTCGCTGTAGCGGCTCTCATCGAGGCCCTTGATGCCGGCCAGGTCGAGGTCCTCCTTGCGGGGCATCCAGCCCAGGGGCGTCTCGGAGGCGAAGGCGCGGCCATGCACGCGATCCACGATCCAGTTGAGCACCCGCATGTTCTCGGTGTAGCCGGGCCACAGGAACTTGCCGTCGGAGCCCTTCCGGAACCAGTTCACGATGAACATCTTCGGGGGCGCGGGCAGCTCGCGGCCGATCTGGAGCCAGTGGTCGAAGTAGCTGCCCATGTGGTAGCCGCAGAAGGGCAGCATGGCGAAGGGATCGCGGCGCACCTGGCCGATGGTGCCCGCGGCGGCGGCGGTCATCTCGGAGCCGATGGTGGCGGCGAAGTAGACGCCGAAGCTCCAGTTCACGGGCTGCATGACCAGGGGCACGGTGGTGGCGCGGCGGCCGCCGAAGATGAAGGCGCTGATGGGGACGCCGGCGGGATCCTCCCACTTCGGGTCGATGGTGGGGCACTGGGAGGCGGGGGCCGTGAAGCGGGCGTTGGGGTGCGCCGCGGGCTTGCCGGAGGCCTTGTCGTGGGGCTGGCCCTGCCAGTTCGTGAGGCCCTCGGGAACCTCCTCGGTCATCCCCTCCCACCACACGTCGCCATCCGCCGTGAGGGCCACGTTCGTGAAGATGGTGTTCTTCGTGATCGTGAGCATGGCGTTGGGGTTGGACTTCATGGAGGTGCCGGGGGCCACGCCGAAGAAGCCGGCCTCGGGGTTGATGGCGTAGAGGCGGCCATCCTTCCCGGGCTTGATCCAGGCGATGTCATCGCCCACGGTGGTGACCTTGCAGTGCTTCAGGGCCTCGGGGCTCTGGATCATGGCGAAGTTGGTCTTGCCGCAGGCGCTGGGGAAAGCGGCGGCCACGTAGGTCTTCTCGGCCTTGCCGTCCGGGCCGGGCTTCTCCATGCCCAGGATCAGCATGTGCTCGGCCAGCCAGCCCTCGTCGCGGGCCATGGTGGAGGCGATGCGCAGGGCGAAGCACTTCTTCCCGAGCAGGGCGTTGCCGCCGTAGCCGGAGCCGAAGGACCAGATCTCCCGGGTCTCGGGGAAGTGGCAGATGTACTTGTTGTCGGGGTTGCAGGGCCAGGCCACGTCCTT
>CAZVKM010000131.1:0-10087 GCA_964627685.1 uncultured Solibacteraceae bacterium
GGCCCCCGCCGCCGCCAACGTGGTGCTCCCCGCCACGGTCCAGAGCGGCCCCATCTACGGCGAGGTGCCCGTGCCCCAGGGCACGAGCCCCGCGGCCCTGAGCGGCCCCACGCCCACCCGGCTCCTGCCCCAGGCCCCCACCCCCAGCGGCGAGGTGCCGGGCCTCGCCGAGGACCTCCACGTCCCCGCCATCATCCGCATGGGCCAGGGCCGCCTGCCGATGGAGTAGGCGAACCCGCCTGCGCCCCACCCCACCGGAGGATCCCATGCGCGCGTGCCTCGTATCCCTGTCCCTGCTTGGAACCCCCGGGGCCCTCGCTGCGGCCCCGGCCCATGCCCCCGCGGCGGTCCCCGAGGCGCCCTCCCAGGCCCCGAAGAACGTGGATCGGGAAGCCCTCGCGATGTTCTTCAAGGAGCCGGCGGCGTGGAAGGCCTGGGCGGAGCCCTGGGTCCAGCGGAACCACTCCCTCGTCCTCACCCTGGATGCCTTCAAGCGGTTCGCGGCCGAGGAGGATCGCCCGGGGGTGTTCAGGGACCTCCGCCTGGCCGCCTCCATGGGCAGCGTCCGCGCCATGCTGGCCCTGACCTGCACGGCCCAGGAGGCCCTGAACCTGAAGGAGGTGGGGCTCAAAGGCGCCGGCGGCAAGGAGGTGGATGCGGTGGAGGCCCTGGGCTGGCTGAACCTCGCCCTCGCCTTCCCCCTCGGACCGGAGGAGCGCCTCGAGCCCGAGTTCCAGCGGGTCCTGACGGACCTGGAGGAGCAGCTCCGGAAGCGGGATCCCAAGTTCCTGGACCAGGCCACCTGGGAGAAGGTCGCCGCCTGGGGACCGCCCTCCCCGGGGTACGACGTGCTCCGGAAGGCCGCGGACGCGGGCGATCCCCGCGCCCAGGCCACCCTCGGGTGGTGGCTGCTGATGAACGCCCCCAAGGAGGGCCCCGCCCGTGCCACGCAGATGGCGGAAGCCCGCGCGCTCTGCTGGCAGGCCGCCCGCCAGGGTCACCTGGTGGCCCAACTCCAGTACGCCTCGGCCTTCCTCATGGACGATGTGCAGGGCCCCGCCGAAGCCAAGGCCCGGGTCCGGGAGCTCCTGACCGCCCTGAGCGCCGCGGCGGAGGATGGATCGGTCCAGGCCATGGAGCTGCTGGCCACCATGGTCTTTGGATCCACCCAGGACACCCGCTGGGCCGGGTTCACCCTGCCTTCGGAGACCCAGGCGGAGGCCTGGGCCCTGAAGGCCGCGAAGGCCGGGGTGCCGCGGGCCATGGTGATCTACGCCGGGTTCCGCTTCCGGGGCCCCCGCGGGGAGGAGGGGCTCCCGCCCCAGACCATCCGCGAGGCCCGGGCCTGGCTGGCCCTGGCGGGCGGGCGCGAGCCGCGGCTCCAGCGCATGGCCCTCGCCCTCGAGGCCGACGCCGGCAAGCGGGACATGGAGGGCCGGGGCCCCTTCGATGAACGGGGGGAGCTCTGGGAGGAGGATCCCAAGGGCGCCCTTCCGGGCCCCGTCCCCCGCTTCCCCTCCCAGATCACCGGAAATCGCTGATCCCCCCCAGGGCCCCTCAGGCGGAGCCCGGGAGCGCGGCGGCCCTCCTGGGGTGGGGCTGGGGCGGACCGCGCCGGGGGCCCCGGCGTTGGACTGATAGACTCGCCGCACGTTGCCCGGGCTGCCCCGGCCTGAACGTCCCCGGAGTCCCCATGACCCTCCGCCTCCTCCTGCCCCTGCTGCTGGCCACCCTCCCGGCCCTGGCCCAGGCGCCCCTCTGGCTCCGCTACCCGGCCCTCTCCCCCGACGGCAAGACCATCGCCTTCTGCTACCAGGGAGACCTCTACCGGGTGAGCGCCTCGGGCGGGACCGCCGTGCCCCTCACCGTGGGCGAGGCCCACGAGATGATGCCCGTCTGGTCCCCCGACGGGAAGATGCTCGCCTTCGCCTCGGACCGCTACGGCAACTTCGATGTCTTCGTGATGCCCGCCGAGGGCGGCGAAGCCCGGAGGCTCACGGCCCACAGCTCCCGGGACCTCCCCACGGCCTTCACCCCGGATGGCAAGGAGGTGCTCTTCAATGCGCCCCGCCAGGACACCGCCCGCAGCGTGCGCTTCCCCTCCCGCTTCCCCCAGCTCTACGCCGTGAGCGTGACCGGGGGCGCCGCCCGCCTGGTGGAGGCCACCCCCATGGAGGCGGCGGTGGTGGACGCCACCGGGAAGCACCTCCTCTACCAGGACCTCAAGGGCTTCGAGAACGCGTGGCGCAAGCACCACACCTCCAGCGTGACCCGGGACCTCTGGAGCTACGATCTCGCCACCGGCAAGCATGCCCAGCTCACCACGGACCCCGCCGAGGACCGCAATCCCATCTACGGCCCCGACGGGAAGCGCTTCTTCTTCCTCTCCGAGCGGGGCGGCACCTCCAATGTCTACCAGGCCAGCCTCGACCATCCCCAGGATGCGAAGGCCCTCACCCACTTCAAACAGCACCCCGTGCGCTTCCTGAGCGCCGCCCAGGATGGCACCCTCTGCTTCGCCTGGGACGGGGAGCTCTACACGCAGGCCCCCGGCGGTGCTCCGAAGAAGGTCGCCCTCCACCTCGGGGTGGACGGCCGGGCCCAGGTGGAGCGCATCCTCCCCGTGAACGGCGGGATGACGGAGTTCGTGTCCTCCCCCAACGGCAAGGAGGTGGCCTTCGTCTTCCGGGGCGAGGTCTTCGTGTCCAGCCTCGACGGCGGCCACACCCGGCGCATCACCAACACCCCGGGCCAGGAGCGCAGCGTGGGCTTCAGCCCCGATGGACGCACCCTCATCTACGCCGCCGAGCGCAACGGCAGCTGGGACCTGGTCACCACGCGGATCACCCGGGCGGAGGAGAAGGTCTTCTACGCGGCCACCGTGCTGGAGGAGAAGGTGGTGCTCGGCACCCCGGCGGACGAGTTCCAGCCCCTCTTCAGCCCGGACGGCAAGGAGGTGGCCTACCTGGAGGAGCGCACGGCCCTCAAGGTGCTGAACCTCGCCAGCGGGAAGACCCGCACCCTCCTGCCCGCCGGGAAGAGCTACTCCTATTCCGACGGGGACCAGGACTTCGCGTGGTCCCCCGACTCCAAGTGGCTCACCCTGGCCTTCAACACCGGCCTCGGCTGGATCCGGGACGTGGGCCTCATCGCGGCCGATGGCACCGGCAAGCTCGTGAACCTGAGCCGCAGCGGCTACTTCGATGGCAGCCCCCGCTTCAGCCCGGACGGCTCCATGGTCTATTGGACCACCGACCGCCAGGGCCTCCGCAACGCCGCCCAGCAGGCGGCGACGGACGACGTCTACGCCGCCTTCCTCACCCAGGAGGCCTGGGACCGCCACCGCCTCGACAAGGAGGAGTTCGCCCTCCTCAAGGATCAGGAGGAGAAGGACAAGCCGAAGGGCGGCGACAAGGACCGGAAGGACGAGAAGAAGGAAGAGAAGAAGGATGAGCCGAAGCCCCTCCGCATCGACTGGGAGGGCCTGGAGGACCGCACCGTGCGCCTCACGGCCCAGGCGGCGGAGCTGGGGGATGCCCTCCTCGCCAAGGGCGGGGACAAGCTCTTCACCCTCACCCGCTTCGACAGGGGCTACGACCTCTGGAGCGTGGACCTCCGCACCCGGGAGACCAAGCTCCTCACCAAGCTGGAGACGCGCCCCGGCAACAACCCCGTGGGCCTGGAGCGCAGCGCCGACGGCAAGTCCCTCCTCGTGCTGGCCGACGGCCGCCTCTCCAAGGTGGATCCCGAGTCCGGCAAGCGGGATCCCATCGCCGTGAACGGGGAGATGGTGCTCCGCGCCGCCGAGGAGCGGGCCTACATCTTCGAGCACGCCTGGCGCCAGGCCGGGAAGAAGTTCTACGTCGAGACCCTCCACGGCGTGGACTGGCCCTTCTACGTGGCCGCCTACCGCCGCTTCCTGCCCCACGTCTCCAACAACCACGACTTCGCGGAGCTCCTCAGCGAGCTGCTGGGCGAGCTGAACGCCTCCCACACCGGCGGCCGCTACGCCCCGCCCCAGGACGGCAAGGACGCCACTGCCTCCCTGGGCCTCTTCCTGGAGGCCACCCCCCAGGGCCTGAAGGTGATGGAGGTTCTGAAGAAGGGCCCCGTGGACGTGGCCGGCTCCAAGGTGAGGCCCGGTCACCTGCTCACCGCCATCGACGGCCTCGCCCTCGCGGAGGTCGGCGACTGGTCGGCCTTGCTCAACCGGAAGGCCGGCAAGCCCACCCTCCTCACCTTCACGGACCCCAAGGACGGCGCCCGCTTCGAGCAGTCCGTGAAGCCCCTCAACGGAGGTCAGGAGAACGAGCTCCTCTACGCCCGCTGGGTGGACCGCTCCCGGGAGGCCGTGGAGAAGCTCTCCGGGGGCCGCCTGGGCTACGTGCACGTGCGGGCCATGAACGACGCCAGCATGCGCACGGTCATCGACGAGGTGCTCGGCCGCCAGGGCCGGAGGGAGGGCCTCGTGGTGGACACCCGCTTCAATGGCGGGGGCAACATCCATGAGCAGCTCTCCGACTTCCTCTCCGGGAAGAAGTACTTCGACGTGGTGCCCCGGGGCCAGGCCTACGGGCACGAGCCCCTCATGAAGTGGATCAAGCCCTCCATCGTCGTCATGGGCGAGGCCAACTACTCCGATGCCCACCTCTTCCCCGTGGCCTACAAGCTCAAGGGGCTCGGCCGGACCGTGGGCATGCCCGTGCCCGGCACCGGCACCTTCGTCTGGTGGGAGACGCAGATCGACCCCACGATGGTCTTCGGCATCCCCCAGGGGGGCTGGATCACCCCCGATGGGAAGTTCTGCGAGAACACCCAGCTGGAGCCCGACCTCCGGGTGCCCATCGCCCCGGAGGACATGCTCGCCGGCCGTGACACCCAGCTCGAGGCCGCCGTGAAGAGCCTCCTCGGGGACCTCCCCAAGCGCTGATCCCAGCTCGGAACGCCGAGGCCCCGGCGCGTCCGGGGCCTCGCCACGCTCAGGCCCCGCCCCACCGGTTCCGGTCCTCCAGGGCCGCCTCCAGCCGGGCGAGGAAGGTCCCCCGGGCCACGGTGCGGGCCCCCAGGGCCGTGGTGTGGGGATTCTCCACCTGGCAGTCCAGCAGGGAGAACCCCCAGTCCGTCAACCGGGCCCCGAGCCCGGCGAAGCAGGCCTTGGAGGCATCGGTCTCCGTCGCGAACATGCTCTCGCCGAAGAAGGCGCCGCCCAGGGCCAGCCCGTAGAGGCCGCCCACGAGGCGGCCCTCCCGCCAGGCCTCCACGCTGTGGGCATGGCCCAGCCGATGGAGCACGCCATAGGCCCGCTGCATGGCCGGGGTGATCCAGGTGCCCGGCTGCCCCGCACGCGGGGCCTTCGCGCAGGCCCGGATCACCGCGTCGAAGGCCGCGTCCACGCGGATCTCGAAGCGGCCCTGCCGCAGCACCTTCGCCAGGCTGCGGCTGATGTGGACCTCCGTCGGCGCCAGGCAGCTCCGGGAGGGCGGGCACCACCAGAGGATCGGCTCCCCTGCGGAGAACCACGGGAAGATGCCCTGGCGGTAGGCCGCGAGGAGGCGCTCCGGGGAGAGGTCCCCGCCCACCGCCAGCAGGCCCTGGTCATCGGTGGCCTCGGGGGCGGGGAAGGTGGGCTCCGCGCCCAGCAGCCAGGGACCCCGCGGGCCCAGCCGGGCGAAGGCGGTCATGACGTCCGCAGGATCAGGCCCTCGGGGCCCGGTTCCAGGTGGCAGGTCCCTCCCTCGCGCAGGGGGCCGAAGAGCAGGGCCTCGCTGAGGGGCTGCTTCACCTGCTGCTCCAGGAGCCGGGCCATGGGGCGGGCGCCGAAGGCGGGCTCGTAGCCGTGCTGCGCCAGCCAGTCGAGGGCGGCCTCGCTCCAGGTGAGGGTGACGCCGCGGCCCGCCACCTGGGCGGCGAGCTCGTTCAGCTGCCGGGCGGCCACCTTCCGCACGGCCTCGGCGGGCAGGGCGTGGAAGGTGAGGGCCGCATCGAGGCGGTTGCGGAACTCGGGGCTGAAGGCCTTCTCCAGGGCGCCCTTGGCGCTGCGCTGCCCCTCCTCGCCGAAGCCCACCTTGCGGCCCGAGAGGTCCTGGGCGCCCACGTTGGTGGTCATGATGAGGATGACGTGGCGGAAGTCCGCGGTGCGGCCGTGGGTGTCCGTGAGGGCGGCGCGGTCCATGACCTGCAGGAGGATGCCCTGGAGGTCGGGGTGGGCCTTCTCGACCTCATCCAGGAGCACCACCGCGTGGGGCGACCGGCGCACGGCATCCGTGAGGAGGCCGCCCTCCTCGAAGCCCACGTAGCCCGGGGGCGCGCCGATGAGGCGGGCCACGGCGTGCTTCTCCATGCACTCGCTCATGTCGAAGCGGAGGAAGGCGATGCCGAGCACCGCCGCCAGCTGCTTGGCCAGCTCGGTCTTGCCCACGCCCGTGGGGCCCGCGAAGAGGAAGCAGCCCATGGGCTTGTCGGCGCTGCGCAGGCCGGCCCGGGCCAGCTTCACCGTCTGCGCCACCTTGGCGATGGCCTCGGCCTGGCCGAAGACCTTGGCGCCGAGGCGCGGCTCCAGCTCCTGCAGGGCCGTGCGGTCGTCGGCGCCCACGGTCTCGGCGGGGACCTTGGCCAGCGAAGCCACCACGGCTTCGACGTGGGCCACGGTGAGGGCCTTGGCGCGCTGCTTCCTGGGCTTGAGGCGCTCGGCGGCGCCGGCCTCATCGAGCACGTCCAGCGCGCTGTCGGGCAGGTGGCGCTCCGTGAGGTGCTTGGCGGCGAGGCGCACGGCGGCCTGCAGCACCTCGTCGGGCAGCTTCACCCCGTGGTGCTTTTCGAAGCGGCTGCGCAGGCCCTGGCAGATGGCCACGGCGTCGGCCTCCGAGGGCGGGGGAAGGTCGATGGGCTGGAAGCGGCGGGCCAGGGCGCGGTCCTTGTCGAGGCTCTGCTTCATCTCCTGGAAGGTGGTGGCGCCCAGGCAGCGCAGGGTGCCGCCGGAGAGGGCGGGCTTCAGCAGGTTGGCGGCATCGAGGCTGCCGCCGCTGGTGGCGCCGGCGCCCACCACGGTGTGCAGCTCGTCGATGAAGAGGATGACGGGGGCGCCCTTCGCTTCCAGCCCTTCGAGGGCCTTGAGCACGCCCTTGAGGCGCTGCTCGAAGTCGCCGCGGTAGCGGGTGCCCGCCATGAGGGAGCCCAGATCCAGGGCCCAGAGGCCGGCGCCCTTGAGGGCCTCGGGGACGTCGCCCTCGGCCAGGCGCTGGGCGAGGCCCTCCACCAGGGCGGTCTTCCCCACGCCGGGATCGCCCAGGAGCAGGGGGTTGTTCTTGCGGCGCCTCAGGAGGATCTGCAGCACGCGGGTGAGCTCGGCGGTGCGGCCCACGAGGGGATCCAGCTCGCCCTTGCGGGCCTTGGCCACCAGGTCCACGGCGTAGGCCTGGAGGGGATCCTCGGCCACGGCGGGGCCCTCGCCCTCGTCGCCCTCGGGCCGGGGTGCGGCGTCGGGATCCGCGGGCTTCGCCCCGGCGGGCTGGGAGTGGCTGAGGGTGCGGAGAAGCTGCAGCCGCACGACGCCGTGCTTGCGCAGGAGGAAGCGGGCGTGGCTGTCCTTCTCCTCCAGGAGCATGGCGAGCACGAGGCCCGCATCCACCTCGGCGCGCTCGGAGCTGAGGGCCTGGGCCCAGGCCCGCTCCACCACGCGCTGCAGGCCCAGGGTGGGCATCACCTCGAAGGCCTCGCCCTCGGGCACGGGGCTGTGCACGCGGGTGAGCTCGGCCTCCAGGTCGGCGCGCAGCGCGGCGAGATCCACGCTGCAGGCGACGAGCACGGCCCCGGCGCGGGGCTCGTCGAGGAGGGCCAGGAGCAGGTGCTCCAGGGAGGCCAGCTCATGGCGCCGCTGGGCGGCGGCCTGGAGGGCGGCCTGCAGGGCCTTCTGGAGGGTGGGGCTGAGGCGGGGGCTCATGGGCGGGACTCGGGGCACGGGGCCTGGCTCGATGATGGACCAGGGCCCGGGGATCGCCAACCGGCGGCCTAGGCCTCCCGGTGGGCCCGCTCCAGTTCGGCCACGTCGAGCTTCACCATCTTCAGCATGGCATCCATGACGGCCTTGACCTTCTTGGGGTCCGGATCCTGGATCAGCTCCGTGAAGCGTCGCGGGACGATCTGCCAGGAGAGGCCGAAGGGATCCTTGATCCAGCCGCACTGGGAGGGGGTGGCGCCGGCCTGGAGGAACTTCGCCCAGAGGGCATCGACCTCGGCCTGGTCGGCGCAGTCCACGGAGAGGGAGACGCCCTCGGAGAAGCTGAAGTAGGGGCCGCCGTTGTAGCCGAGGAAGCGCTGCCCCCCGACCACGAACTCGGCGGCGCGCACGGGTCCCTCGGCGCCCGTCTGGGCGAGGACCCGAACCTCGGAGTCCGGAAAGGTCGCGGTGTAGAAGGCGATCGCGGCCTCGAGCTGGTCGTTGAACATGAGGAAGGGGGTGACTCGGCCCATGGCGGTCTCCTTCGGGAGGGGGATCAGTCCTCAGGCTCCGCGGTGCACAGCAAGGGGAAGCCCTCGCGCTCAGCCAAGGCCTTCACCTGGGCCACCTTGGTCTCAGCCACATCGCGGGTGAAGACGCCGGCCACGCCCACGCCCTGACGGTGCACGGCCAGCATGATGGCCTGGGCCTCGGCCTCGGGCTTGCGGAACACGGTCTTCAGGATGAACACCACGAAGTCCATGGTGCTGAAGTCATCGTTGTGGAGCAGCACCTTGAACATCCGCGGCGCCTTGAGCGCCGCCTTCTTCCGGGTGAGCACATCGCCGAGCTCGGAGGGGACGGAACGGGCCATGGGCCCAGTCTACCGCTGGAGCTTGCCGCTCACCCGGAGGGCCCCATCTTCCACCAGGGCCTGGAGGCCCGCCCGCAGGTGTCCCTCCGCCAGGGGCGCCCAGCGCCGGAGGCGCCCCATCAGGTGATGGACGGGTTCGGGCTCCACGACGCTCCTGAGGAACTCCATCAGAAAGGTGCGGGGGATCCAGGCCTCGGCCCGGTCCAAGGCCTCCGAAGACCCCCCTGCGAAGGCCAGCACCTCATCGGGCGCGAGGCCGAAGGCCTCGGCATCCGGGTTCCCCGTCCCGCCCCGCCGCGCCCAATACCGGGACTCCGGCCAGCGCCGTTCCCGGCCATAGGCCTCCGCACGGGCTCGCAGGAAGGCGCTGAGCCGGGGCCAAGGTTCCGGGGACGCCTGGACCGGTGCCCCCTCGAGCCGGACGAGGAGCTCCGGCAGGACCTCGAGGGCCCCCCCGAGCGCCCGTTCCAGCCCACTCCCCTCCAGGGGATCCCCTCCGAGGGCGGCGTCCCCGAGGGCCCACCAGTCCCGGCCCCGGGGGGGCAGGAGGAAGCCCGTGTCCGCACGGATGATGCGAGGCCGGGGGAGCGTCTGCCCCTCCAGCCATCGGGAGGTGTGGGGCGCCCGGGCCAGGGCTTCCCGGAAGGCCCTCTCGAGCGCCTCCTTCCCGCCGACGGGCAGGAGGTCCGCATCCGTGAGCCACACACACCGCAAGCGGCCTGTGGGCTGGGGCACGCTGTACCACCAGCCGTGCCGCTCCGACTCCAGGAGCAGCTCCGCGCCCGGGTCCCGACCGGTCGCGGGGAGGTCCACCAGCAACCCCACCTGGCGGTCCACGGAAACCCAGCGGCGCTCGGCACCCAGCCCTGCCGTCGCGGGGGCCCCACGGCCACTGGCCTCCACGACGAGGCGCGCATGGAGCCCCGCCCCCGCGCCCTCCAAGCGGAAGCCTTCGCCGGTGCGGCTCACCCGGGTGGGGCCGCCGCCCCGGTGGACGCGGGCCCCCTCGGCGCGGGCCACCCCATCCAGCATCCCTTCGAAGGCGACGCGGTCCACATACCAGCCCTCACCAGGGATCTCCGGGGCGGCTTCCCGGGTGTTCAGCTCGGGGCTTCCCCAGGCCGTCCGGACGCGGCGGAAGGGAACGGTGGACAGCCTCGCAAAGGCCTCCCAGGCCCCCAGCTGCTCGAGGATCGGCCGCAACCCGGGGCCCAGGGTCTCCCCCGCCTTGAAGGGGGTCCGGGACTCCCGCTCGAAGACCGCCACCGAGTGGCCCC
>CAZVKM010000132.1:0-10017 GCA_964627685.1 uncultured Solibacteraceae bacterium
TCCCCTTCGAGCGCATGGCCGAGATCATCGGAGCGGATCTCGCGGCCCGCCTGCGGGAGTTGAGCCTCGCCCTCTACCGCCGGGGCTCGGAGCTGGCCGCCCAGCGGGGGATCCTGCTGGCGGACACCAAGTTCGAATTCGGTGTGGCGCCCGATGGGACCCTGCTGCTCATCGACGAGGCCCTCACGCCGGACAGCAGCCGCTACTGGTTGGCGGACCAGTGGAAGCCGGGGCTCACCCCCCCGAGCCTCGACAAGCAGTTCCTCCGGGACTACCTGGAGACGCTGAAGGACTGGAACAAGCAGGACCCGGCCCCGCACCTGCCGGAGCCCATCGTGACCGGCATCCGTCAGCGCTACCTGGACCTGGCGGAGCGCTTCGGCATCAAGGTCTCGTGAGCTGACGGAGCCAGGCGGGATCCCCGGTCCAGAGCAGCCGGCGCGCCTCCCGCGAGGTCAGGTCCCGCAGGCGCCGGTTCAGATCGGCCGCGGTGACGCGGTCCAGCCCCTCGGCTTCGGGAGCCCGGGCCAGGCGTGACTCCAGGGCCTGGGCGGGGGAGAGGGCCTCCAGGGCCCGCCGGCCGCGCCAGGTGGCCCGGGCGGCGACCACCTCCGCCTCGGTGAAGGCGACGTTCCCGAGCCTCCCTTCGAGGATGCGGAGGGCTTCCTGCGGCGTGGAGGCGGCCACCCGGAGGCGCCATGGATCCCCCACGCGGCCGTGGCCCTGCAGGCCTTCCAGATGCTCCGGCAGCAGCAGCTCCAGGAGGGGCGCTTCCGCCTCCCCTTCCCGCAGGGGCGGGAGGGCCGCCCAGAGCAGGCCGGGGGCTTCCGGTTGGGCCCACTGGGTGACCGTGGCGGGCTCGGGGCCGCGGGGGAGGACCGGCGCCGGCGCCGGCTGCCAGGCCCCGAGGTTGAGCAGGAGCAGCTGCTGGGCCTGGGCCGGGCTGAGGTCCCCCTGGAGCTCCACCCGGAGCCGCTCGGGCCTCAGGACGCGGGCCTTCAGGGCCTCCAGGTCCTGGAGCGTGGCCTTGGAGAGGGTGGCCTCGGGTGGGGGCATGAGGGCGCTCCCGGAGGCTTCGGCGACCCACCGGGTCCGCGCCGCCTGGCTGGGATCCCGTTGTTCCCGGAAGAGCTGCATGCGCTGGGCCTCCAGCAGGGTGGGATCCAGGCTCCCGCGGGACAGGAGGTCCCCCAGCAGGCCGAAGGCGAGCTCCTGATCGCGGCTCCGACAGGTCAGGCTGAAGCGCCACCCCCTTCCCTCCGCATGGAGGTCCACCTTCACGGCGCTGGCATCGGCCTGCATCTGGAAGGCGGCGGCGGAGTGGCTGCCCTTGGGGCCCTGGCTGAGCACCGCCAGCAGCAGGGTGGGCAGGCCGGGGAGGTGGGTCGGCACGTCCTCGGGGGCGATGGGAACCAAGCCCTGGAGCCGGATCAGCGGGGCCTCATGATCCTCGACCAGGCGGGCCTGGAGGCCGTTGGGCAGGCGGATCGGGACACCCGGAGGCAGGGCGGCGGGGCCGAGGAGGGCGGTGAGGAGGAGGGGCCGGAGGGGGTTCATCGGGGGCGCACCTGTTCCTGGAGGAGCCGCACGGTGCGCTCGCGGTCCTCCCGCGGCAACATGCGCATCTGCCGCAGCCCTTCGGTGACGACGGCTTCGACCTGGGCGGGATCCTCGAGGCGGCGCCGGGCCAGGGTGCGTAGCACCTCCGCCGCGGCGTTCTCCACAGGATCGAAGGTGGCCAGCTCCGCGGCGAGGAAGGCGACGGTGCGATGGGCGGGGACGAGGTGCTTCCGGGCCGCGGCCTGGATGGTCTCGGGCCCCAGGTGGGTCAGCCGCTCCGGGAGGGTGAGCAGGGGGCGCCAGTCCCCGTGCTCCGCCCAGGCGGCCGCCAGGCCCTGGGCCAGCCCTCCCGGGGACTGGAGCAGGAGGGTCAGGTCCAGGTCGGTCTCCTGGATGCGGCGCTGCCATTCCCGGGCGGGCGGGGGCTCCTGCTGGAGCCGGAGCACCTCGGCGGCCAGGGCGCTCTCGAGGGTGGCCAGGCCCACGCCCTCCGTGGGCTGGATCTCCACCTGGAGCATGGCGAGCTGGCGGGCCCCGGTGGCTCCGAGGCTCGCCGAGACGCTTCGCGCCAGGCCCCGGTCCACCAGGCGCTGGGCGAGGCGGGAGGAGGGCCCCTCCGCCAGGCAGGCGGTGAGGAGGCGGAGGGCCAGGTGGTCCGGGTGGTTCCGGGGCGGGACCCGCCAGGCAACCAGGAGGCGATCCCGCGCCCCGCTCTGCACCTGGAGGCGCCGCTCACCCACGTCCTCGTCCAGGTCGGAGAGGGCGGGCTCGGGGGCCTCCTGGCTCTTCAAGGTGCCCAGGGTGCGCTCCAGCAGGGGAGTGGAGGGCCCGGGGCCCAGGTCCCCCACCAGCACGAGGAGCAGGCGCTCCGGGACGAGGCGGAGGCGGGCGAAGGCGCGCAGCTCGGAGGTCCGCATGGCCTCCACGGTGCCGGCGCTGCCGAGGGTGTCCCGGCCATACGGATGGCCGGGGAGGGCGGCGGAGGCGAGGAGGCCGGGGCCGCGATCCCGGGCGGGATCACGCAGCTGGGCCACCAGCGCCTCCTGGGCCTCGGGGAGGCGGGCGAGGCGCAGGGCCTGGAGGCGGCGCGTCTCCGTCCTGAGCGCGGTCTCCAGCTGACCGAGAGGCAGCTCGAAGGAGAAGGTCAGGGCGTCCTGGGTCACCTTGACCTGGGGCTGCGCCCCCTGGCGGCGGTAGAGGTCCGTGAGCAGGGTCGGGGTGCCCGTGGTGCGGCGGCGCATCTGCAGGCCCCGGAGATCCGTCTCCAATTCCATGGCACGGGCTTCGCTGCCGGAACCGCGCTCCAGGCGGCGGCGCTCCAGACGGAGGGCCTCGGCCAGGGCCTCCTCCTGGGCCACCTGTTCCTCCTGGGCCCGGGTGGGCTCCTCCAGGTCCGCGGGCAGGGTGGCGCCGTAAAGCGCCCGGGCCAGCAGGGCGGTCGCACCCTGGAGTCCCGGAGGCTCTTCGCTGGCGCCCCCGCGGAAGCAGAGCGTGGCGTGGAAGGCGCCGAGGCCAGGGCGGTCCACCAGCAGGACCCTCACCCCGTTCTGGAGGCGGACCTCCTTGGCCTCCACCTTCAGGGGGGCCTGGGCGAGGAGGGGAAGGGCGGCGAGCAGCAGGGCCAAGCGCATGGAGATAGGCTACCCCAGCCCGACACGGACGCGGGCGCCCAGGCGGGCGCCCGCCGCGGCCGCAGGAGACCTAGCGGAGGTGGATGCTGCCGTTGCTGCTCCGCAGCCGGATCGACTGTGAGGAACCGGGCACCCGCAGGCGGGCCCAGGACTTGCCGCTCTCCACGAGCTCCACACCCGGACGGTCCACGTGCACCGAGCCGTTGGAGGTCTTGGCGTCGATCTCGCCCTTGGCCTGACCCAGACCTACTTTGATGGACCCATTGGAGGTGGAGAGGTCGATGCCCTGTCCCCGGCCATCCAGGTCCTCGGCGGTGATCCCCGCATTGGAGGTGGACAGGTCGATGCCGCCGGTGACGCGTTCGAGGGTCACGCCCCCATTGCTGGAGCCGCCCTTCAGGCGCCCGTCCAGGTTGCGGACGGTGACGGAGCCGTTGGAGGTCCGGGCCACCACATCGCCCTTGAGGTCCTCCAGCTTGAGGGACCCGTTGCTGGTGGTGATCTCCTGCTTTCCCTCCAGGCCCTTGACCTCCACCCGCCCGTTGCTGGTGGTGAAGCGGCCCACGAGGTGCCGGGGCACCTGGAGGGTCATGGACACGCCATCGCTCCCGCCCCAGGACCAGGTTCGGGAAGGCAGCACGGCCTCCACCTCGAGCCCCTCGGCGGTCCGGCGCACCTCGAGCTTCACGCTGTGGTCCTCCCGCTCCTTGATCTCGGCGCGGATCTCCACCTGGTCCTTGTCCCAGGAGGTGATGCGCAGGGCGCCGTTGGCGCTGCGGACGGTGAGGGTGCCCCCGGGCTTGAAGGCCTCCGTGCGGGTTTCGGTGCGCTCTCCGGCCAGGAGGGCCAGGGAGGACAGGGCTAGAGCGGCGACGAGGGATCGCATGGGGCCTCCATCAGGGATGTCGACCCGGGATACGCCGGAGCCGGGGGGGCGTTTATCGGACCTTAATGGACCCGTTGGTGGTCTCGAGCCGGATCTTCTGCTCCCGGCCCGGCACCTTCAGGTGGAGCTTGTGCTTGCTGATCTCCCCCTGTACGGTGGCGCCCTTCACCTGGGCATCGATGCTGCCGTTGCTGTTCTCGGCCAGCAGATCGCCGGTGGCCCTTCCCAGGTCCAGGTGGATGCTGCCGTTGGTGGTCTCGAGGTGGATGCCCTCGCCCCAGCCGTCCAGGCCCTGCGCGTGGATGCTGCCGTTGGTGGTCTCCACCTCCAGGCCCCCTTCCACGTCTTCGAGGATGACCTTCCCGTTGGTGGTGTCCGCCTTCAGGCGGGCCTTGAGCCGTCGGGCCTCGATGGTCCCGTTGGTGGTGTCGACGTGGACTTCACCGGCCACATCCTCCACCCGGACCCCACCGTTGGTGGTCTCGCAGCGCGCGTAACCCTCCAGCTTCTGGACCACCACGGCGCCATTCACGGTCCGGGCGTGCAGGAGCAGCCGATGGGGGACCTGGAGGGTCATCTCGCAGCGCGGGCTGGTGTGGAAGAAGCCGAAGCTCCACCCCGGCTGGGCGAACTGGGCCTCGATGTCCAGGTCCGTGCCCTTCCGGGTCAGCACGAGGTTCACGCGGCGGGAGTCCGTGTCGCGGATCTCGGCGGTGAGGGCGACCTTCTCCTGGTCCCAACCGGTCACACGGATCGCCCCGTTCCGGTTCCGGACCCAGAGCTTGGAGCCGGCGGCCAGGGGTTCGTCCCGCTGCTCGGTCCGGGAGGGCCCCAGGGTCCGGGGCTCAGGGGGGGCCGGAGGGGCGGGTGGCGCCGGGGGGGCCGGGGGCGCGGGAGGGGGGGCCTGGGCCAGCAGGGCCAAGGTGAAGCAGGGCACGAGGAACAGGCTGGGAAGGCGGCGCATGACGGCTCCGACTGGGATCCGGGGAAGGTCCGGCAATGGGTGTTACGACGGGAAGGACCTTCAGCTTAGCGAAGACGCCCCCCCGGTCCCCTAATCCCCCGTCACCGGGGGGCGTCCGGGGGCGGGGGGGCTGGTAGGCTGGGGGGTTCAGGAGTGCCCATGTCCGCCATCTACCTGCTTTCCGCCACCCGCAGCGCCGTGGGTTCCTTCGGGGGCGCCCTCAAGCCCCTGTCCAGCGTCGAGCTGGGCGCCCTGGCGGTGAAGGAGGCCCTGGGACGGGCCGGGGTGGAAGCGGCCGAGGTGGGCGACGTGGTGCTGGGCAACGTGCTCCAGGCCGGCAGCGGCCAGAACGTGGCCCGCCTGGCCGCCCTCAAGGCCGGCCTCCCCTTCGAGACCCCCGCCCACACCCCCAACCAGGTCTGCGGCAGCGGCCTCAAGTCCGTGGCCCTGGCCGCCCAGTCCCTCCGGGAGGGCGACGCCGACGTGGCCATCGGCGGCGGCACCGAGAGCATGAGCAACGCGGCCTACCTGCTGCCCGCCGCCCGCTGGGGCGCCCGCATGGGCCACGCCCAGCTCATCGACTCCATGATCCAGGACGGCCTCTGGTGCGGCCACGGCAACACCCACATGGGCATCACCGCCGAGGAGATCGCCGCCCGCCACGGCATCACTCGCGAGGCCCAGGACGCCTTCGCCCTGGCCAGCCAGCAGAAGGCCGCCGCGGCCCAGGCCGCCGGGAAGTTCGACCGCGAGATCTTCACCGTGACCATCCCCGGCAAGAAGGGCGACGTGGCCTTCAACCGCGACGAGTACATCAAGACCGACGCCTCCGCCGAGGGCCTGGCCAAGCTCAAGCCCGCCTTCAAGAAGGACGGCTCCGTGACCGCCGGCAACGCCTCGGGCATCAACGATGGCAGCGCCGCCTTCGTGCTCGCCACCGAGGCTGGCCTCAAGGGCCGCAAGCCTCTGGCCCGGATCGTGGGCTTCGCCCAGGCCGGGGTGGAACCCGCCGTCATGGGCCTGGGCCCCGTGGCCGCCATCCCCAAGCTCCTGGCCAAGACCGGCGTGAAGCTGGCCGACATCGACCGCTTCGAGCTCAACGAGGCCTTCGCCGCCCAGAGCCTGGGCGTGATGAAGGGCCTGCCTGACATCGACCCCGCCAAGGTGAACGTGCGTGGCGGCGCCATCGCCCTCGGTCACCCCATCGGCGCCAGCGGCGCCCGCATCCTCGTCACCCTCCTGCACATCCTGCAGGACGAGCAGCAGCGCTACGGCCTCGCCTCCCTCTGCGTGGGTGGCGGCCAGGGCGTGGCCATGCTGGTGGAACGCCTCTAGGAGCTCCCCATGCGGTTCCG
Organism: uncultured Solibacteraceae bacterium; assembly: GCA_964627685.1. Taxonomy (GTDB): domain Bacteria; phylum Acidobacteriota; class Holophagae; order Holophagales; family Holophagaceae; genus JAFDVN01. The sequence continues at coordinate 6,397 of CAZVKM010000132.1, forward strand.
CGCCATCCTCTTCATCGGCCTCGCGGTGGGGAGGATCCTGGCGCAGGATTACGCGGCCGGCTATGACCTTGCACCCAACCCCCGCCGGGTGGATCTGGGGGTGCAGCCCATGGCCTACCCCTTGGCGTTCATCAGTTCCACCTTGATGCGGGACCGCATCCTGCGGAAGGGGCTCGCCCAGGAGGGCCTGGAGCTCCGGTCCCATCCCTACCGGAAGGGCAATGACATGGTGGCCTCGGTGGGTGGGGGCCGCCTGGAGATGGCCTTCCTGGGGGACATGCCCACGGTGAACACCCTCGTCCGCACCCCTCTGGCCATCGCGGGGCTGGGCAAGCGGAACTTCTCCTCGGTGGTGTCCCGGAAGTACGCCCGGATCGACGAACTGAAGGGGAAGCGCATTGCCTACTCCCCTGGCTCCTCGTCCCATCTCGTGCTCATGCGGGGGCTCAAGGCGGCCAACCTCCCGGAGTCGGAGGTCACCCTCGTGCCCATGGAACCCGCGAGCATGACCGAGGCCCTGGAGGAGGGGACGGTGGACGCCTTCTCAGCCTGGGAACCGGTGCCCGCCATCGCCCTGGCGAGGAACCCGGGGAATCGTGCGATCTACAAGGGGATGAGCACGGACTGGGTGGTGCTCTCCCGGGACTTCGTCCAGGCCCGCCCGAAGGCGGCCCTCCTGCTGGTGGCGGCCTACGTGCGGGCCATCAACTGGATGCGGTCGGCCCATACCCACGCGGAGCAGGCTGCGCGCTGGGTGATCGCCGATGGTCACGCCTTCCTGGGGACGCCCCCAGCCGTGGCCCCCTCCAAGGCCGTGGAGATCGTGCGCAACGATCTGCTCGGCGTGCCGGGGGCGCCGGCGGTGCCCGCCAAGCTGGATGGCCTGCCACCCCTCCACTCCGAGTTCGCCTTCCTTCAGGCGCAGGGCCGCATTCCGGCGGAGGCCAAGGTTGGGCTGGTGACGGAGGCCTTTGCCTATCAGGGCTTGAGGGAAGTACAAGGAGACCCGAAGAAGCACCGGACCTTCTCCTTCGACTATGACCCCTGACCCCCGTAGGAAGCGCCTTCCATGAGCATCAGGTCGCGCCTGCTGCTCTACTTCGGGCTCCTGGCGGCCTCCGGGGCCTCGGCGTTCGTGGGGCTCTGGATGTACGGGCTCCCGGCCTTCGGGATCGAGGGGATCAACTCCCAGGAGTACCGGCGCTCGGTCTTGAACGTCGAGACGTTTGCGGACAAGGAGCGCGACAAGGTGGAGAGCTGGGCGGTGAACCGGCGGCGGGAGCTGCGCCTGCTCGCCCAGGATCCCTCCTTCTCGGCCCTCGCGGTGGCCTGTGCGCGGGGATCCGCGTCCCCGGCCGGGGCCCGCCTGCTCCAGAAGCTCAGTGCAGTGAAGGAGGCCAACCCGGCCACCTACGCCTTCATCGGCCTCGTGGATCCCACCTCGGGACGCGTGCTCCTGTCCACGGACCCCGCCGGGGCGGAGGAGGAGGGCTTCCGGGACTCGGTCCGGGTCGCCGGGGAACCCGGACAGGTGGAGCTCGTGGAGATCCTCGAGCGGTCCCCCGCGCCCAGGATGCTGGTGGTCCATCAGGTCCCGATCCTGGACGCGGCCGGGGTTCCAACCGGTGGGCTGGCCGGGGTCCTCGTGGCGGTGCTCGCCCTCTCGGCCCCCGTGGAGGTCAGCCGGGAGACCATCCAGCAGCAGCTGGGGGTGGACGGGGAGGTGGTGTTCGTCGGCAAGGGGGGGCGGGTGCTGTTCCGATCCGCTTCGGACCGCTCGCTGGAAGGGCTGGCGGACCTGGCGCGCCGGGTGCTGCCGGGGACGGAAGGGATGAGCCTCGTCGACCATCCGGGAGGACCGCTCATCATCGCCTTCAGGCACCTCCACCTGGGCGCGGCCGATGGGCTCTCCCTGGTCGCCACCCGGAGCACCACCGAAGCGCTGGCGGCCAGCCGAACAACCTTCCTGAAGCTCCTCGCGCTGGGGGGGGTGCTCTTCCTCCTCGCCATGGGGCTGACGCTCTTCTCGGCCAACCGGATCGCCGCGGCCGAGGCCGAGATCCTCACCCTCAACGCCAGCCTCGAGCGACGGGTCCAGGAGCGGACGGAGGAGCTCCAGCAGGCGAATTCGGAGCTTTGGGCCGCCAAGGAGCGGGCCGAGGCCTACAGCAATGCCAAGTCCGCCTTCCTCGCCAACATGAGCCACGAGCTGAGGACCCCGCTGAACGCGATCCTCCTCTACAGCGAGCTGGTGCAAGATGAGGCCAGCCAGGGGCACCTCGCCGCCATCGAGGGCGACATGGAGAAGATCCAGGGTGCGGGGAGGCACCTGCTCGGGCTCATCAACGATGTCCTGGACCTCGCAAAGATCGAAGCGGGCGCGATGACCCTGGAGTGTGTGGCCTTCGAGGTCCGGCCGCTCCTGGAGGACCTGGTCCGGACCATCACGATCCTGGCAGAAGCCAATGGGAACACCCTCGTGAGTGAGTTGGATCCCGGCCTGGGGGGCATGGCGTCCGATCCGACACGTCTCAGGCAGGTGCTCCTGAACCTCCTGAGCAACGCCTGCAAGTTCACCCACCAGGGGCGCATCACCCTCCGGGCCCAGGTCGCGGAGGACCGCCTGGTGGTGTGCGTCTCCGACACGGGCATCGGGATGTCCTCGGAACAGCTCGCGAGGATCTTCACAGAGTTCACCCAAGGGGACGAGAGCACCACCCGCCGCTTTGGTGGGACCGGACTCGGCCTGGCGCTCACGCGCAAGCTCTGCCAGGGGATGGGCGGGGAGGTGTCGGCCGAGAGCGAGCCTGGGAAGGGGTCGACCTTCCGGATCAGCCTCCCCCTCAGGGCTGCCCCGCCTTCAGGATCGCCGACACGCTCTTGAAGGCGGGGTGATCCTTGTGGCGGGCCCACTCGAAGGCCACCGACTCATGGTTGGTGAGGGTGGCGCCGGCGGCGGCCATGCGCTCGAGCGCGTGCTGGCGGTAGGTCTCGCCCCGGCCGCTCACGGCGTCCCAGCACACATGAACCTCGTGCTTGCCGGCGAGCAGGGCCAGCACGGTCTGCATCACGCAGACATGGGCCTCGATGCCCGCGATCACCACCTGCCGCCGCTCGGGGGGGAGGCCCGGACGCGCGAGGGCCATCAGCTCGGCGAAGCTGGGTTCCCCGGCGCACCCGAAGGCGGTCTTCTCAAGGGTGAAGGTGGGGGTCTTGAGGGCGTCGAAGGCGGCCCTGAGGCTGGGTTCGGTGGGGCCCAAGCCCTTGGGGTACTGCTCCGTGAGGATCACGGGCACCTGGAACAGATCGGCGAAGGCCAGCAGGCGCTCGGTGGTGGCGAGCACCGCCTCCGACCGGTGCACCTGGTGCACCAGCTTGCCCTGGAGGTCGATGACCACGAGGAGGCTGCGTTCGGCATCGAGCAGGGCCATGGGGACTCCGTCCTGAAGCCCCGAGGGTAGCGCGGGGGCCCCGGACGCGGGTCACCCCGATACACTGGGGGCCGATGATCACCCTCACCCACGTCGGCAAGCAGTACGACCGCATCCACACCGCCCTGAGCGATGTGAACTTCCACATCGACTCGGGCGAGTACTGCTTCCTCACGGGGCCCAGCGGCGC
>CAZVKM010000133.1:0-2859 GCA_964627685.1 uncultured Solibacteraceae bacterium
TCGCGGAACTTGCCGGGGGTGTCCTTGCGGGCGTCGGTGAAGGCGCCCTTCGTGTACCCGAAGAGCTCGCTCTCGATGAGGTTCTCGGGGATGGCGCCGCAGTGCACGGGCACGAAGGGCTGATCCTTGTCGGGGCTCATGCTGTGGATGGCCCGGGCGATGACCTCCTTGCCGGTGCCGCTCTCCCCGAGCAGGAGCACCGTGGCGCGGACGGCGGCCGCGGCCTTCGCGCGGGCCAGCACCTCCTGCATGCGCGCGGAGACGCCCACCATGCCGTACTGCAGCGCCTGACCCGCGCTGAGCTGGGTGGTGACGCCGCTGCGGGGACGGAGGCCCGGCAGCGGGGGCTCAGGGCCCAGCAGGCCCCAGCGCACGCTGCCCAGGGCGCCCCACTCGGCCAGGGCCTTGGGCTCCAGCGGCTCGGCCCCCGGCTCCAGGGCGAGGAGGATGGGCAGGGCGCCGACCTCCGCCATCATGCGAAGGAGCTCCGGGGGCGGCCAGGCGCCCTGGACGCTCACGAGCCAGAGGTCCACTTCGCGCGGGGGCAGGGCCGGCGCGGTTCCGCGGTCCACGCTCACTTCCCACACATGGGACCACCGATGCTCGAGGCCCTGGGTCTGGGTGCCCAGGGTGGACCAGTGGAGGCGCGGGAGGGTCGGCATGCGTTCTTGGGAAAAGCCTAGGGGATCCCTCGCCTGGATCAAGTCAAAATGCCGACATCGCTTTCCTTTTTCCCGGGAGCCCCCATGGCCCTCCTCGAATCCACCATGACCCCCCTCGGGACCCCCTGCCCCCCCTTCGCCCTGCCCGGGGTGGATGGGCGGACCTGGACGCGCGAGGATTTCAAGGCGCCGGCGCTGCTGGTGGTGGTCCTCTGCAACCACTGCCCCTACGTCCAGGCCGTGGACGACCGCATCAACGCCCTGGCGCGGGCCTATGCGGGCCGCTGCGCCGTGGTGGGCCTCAGCGCCAACGATGCGGAGGCCTATCCGGAGGACCGCTTCGAGGCCATGGCGGCCCGGGCCCGGGAGAAGGGCTACGTCTTCCCCTACCTCTACGACGAGGACCAGTCCGTGGCCCGGGCCTTCGGGGCCGTCTGCACCCCGGACTACTTCCTCTACGGGCCCGACCGGCGCCTCGCCTACCGGGGGCGGCTCGATGACAACTGGAAGGACCCCCGCTCCGTGCAGCGGGAGGACCTGAAGGAGGCCCTTGAGGCGGTTCTGGCGGGCCGGCCCGTCTCCGGGGACCAGCGGCCCTCCATGGGGTGTTCCATCAAGTGGAAGGGGTGAACGGCCCTTGAGCGGCGGATCCCCCGGGCGCAGGCTGGGGGCGCACCTCGGAGGATCCATGCGACTGCTGCTTCCGCTCCTGGTTCCCACCCTGATGGCCCAGGCGCCCGTCCTGAAGCCCGGAGACCCCATGCCGCCCTTCGCCCTGCCCGGGGTGGATGGGCGGGTGCTGGGGAGTGGAAGCCTCAAGGGCCCGGTCCTCGTGGTCTTCCTCAGCACCCAGTGCCCCTACGTGAAGGCGGCCGAAGCGCGGATCAAGGCCCTGGCCTCGGCCTTCACGGGCCGCCTCACGGTGGTCGGCATCAACAGCAACGAGAGCGAATCGGAGGCCCGGCGCGAGGAGGGGCTCGCGGGCATGAAGGCGCGGCACGCGGCCCAGGGCTATCCCTTCGCCTACCTCAAGGACGAGGATCAGACCGTCATCCGGGCCTTCGGCGGGCTCTGCACCCCCGACTTCTTCCTCTTCGACGGTCACGGGAAGCTGGCCTACCATGGCCGCCTGGATGATGGCGGTGGCCGCGAGGAGGCGGTCACCCGCCAGGACCTGCGGGAGGCGGTGGAGGCCGTGCTGGCCGGGCGCCCCCCCTCAGGCGAGGCGAAGCCCTCCCGGGGCTGTTCCATCAAGTGGAAGGGGTGAGGGCTCAACGGTTCGCGGCCCGGAGGGGTCTCCGGTAGGGTGGAACCGGAGCCCTCATGCGATCCCTCATCCTCCCCGCCCTCCTCTCCCTGCCCCTGGCCGCCCAGTGGGACCTCCGCCTGGAGCTGCCCCGGCCCTCGGGCCAGAGCCTGCCCCAGACCCTGATCACCGGGAGCGCCTCGGTGGTGTCCGGCGATTTCGACACCGGGAAGGGCTACATCGCCTCGGTGAACCGCACCCTCTTCACCTTCGGACCCATCGCCCGCCTCGAGGCGGGGGTCGAGTACAGCCGCTTCCAGGCGGATGGCAGCCTCCGCAGCCAGGCCCCGGGAGGGCTGAGCAGCACCGGCACGCGGCTCACCCAGGAGGGCGGGGGCGTGGGCCTCAACCTGCAGCTGTGGATCCCCTTCACGGGCATCGGCGGCGAGATCGGCGTGCTGGAGCGCTTCCAGCACTACAAGGCCACGGCCGGGGGCGTCTCCCAGACGGCCAACCTGACCCGCCCCTGGCTGCGGGTGGCGACGCGCTACCGCATCCCCTTCGTGGTCGTGCATCCCTACCTGACCGCCTCCTACCAGCAGCCCATCACCAAGGACCGGCCCGTGAAGGCCGGCTCCGTGTCCGATCTCCAGGCCTACTTCGCAGCCCAGGGCAACGGCCAGGAGTTCGAGCGCATGTGGACCTTCGGCGTCGGGCTCACCTTCTAACCTTCACACGCCTTAACAGCGCTTCACGGCACAATGGGGATCCCTTCCCGAGATCCCCATGCTCCTGTCCCTGTTGCTCGCCCTGATCCAGGATCCGGCGGCGGCGCCCCCCGCCCCCGCCCCCCCCCCCCCCGCCCCCCCCCCCGCGCCCCCCCCCGCGGGGGGGGGGGCGGGGGGGCCCGCCCCCCCCCCCCCCACGGGGGGCGGTGGGCGCCCGGGGGAG
>CAZVKM010000133.1:2869-10003 GCA_964627685.1 uncultured Solibacteraceae bacterium
TCCGGCGGCGGCGCCCGCCGCCCCGGCCCCCGCCCCCCAGGCCCCGCCCCCGGCGCCCCCCCGGAAGTTCCGCTTCCGGGTGGAGCCCGACACCATCCAGCACTTCGGGGAGGTGGGGCCCCGGGAGAAGCGGCAGGTCTCGTGCACGGTTGTGAACCAGAGCGACAAGCCCCTCACCTTCAAGCTGGGCGACCTCGCCGTGGGCACCACCGTGGAGGCCTCCAGCCTGGCCACGCCCCTGGCCCCGGGGGATCGCCGCACCGTCACCATGACGGTGGATCCCACGGGCTTCGTGGGCTATCAGCGCCGTGCGGCCCGGCTGGAGCCCGATGATCCCGCGGAGCCCCGGTTCGTCTGGCGCGTGGACATGACCGTGCGCCCGGATCTGACCGTGGATGCCACCCGGAAGGACCTGGGGGCCCTCGCCGCCCACGAGAGCGTGGAGGGCGTCTTCACCTTCAAGCGTGAGACCGGGGAGCCGCTGGAGCTGAAGCTGCTCACGACCCCCCCGCCCTACCTCGATGCGGAGGTGGTGACCCGGGGGGCCGGGGGCGAGCTGAGGCTGACCCTCCGGGCCCCCGCGCTGAAGGGCGGCCAGGCTTCGGGGCTCGAGATCCTGAAGGTGGCCACCAACGCGCCCATGCAGAAGGAGTTCCTCCTCTACCTGAACTGGAAGCTCAAGCGCCCCGTGGAGCTGGAGCCGGCCCGCCTGGCCTTCGACTCCCTCACGGAGCGCCACGCCTCCCTCACCCTCCGGGCGGAGCGTCCCTTCCGCATCGAGTCCATGGACTTCGACCACGCCGCCTTCGAGCTGGCGGGGCAGACCCACGGCGAGGCCCTGGAGCACCGCATCACCCTCTTCCGGAAGGGGATCCCCAAGCCGGAGAGCCCCCTCACGCTGAAGCTCAGCGGGCACGCCGAGCCCCTCGTGGTGCCCATCCTGTTCAAGGATCCGCGGGTGAAGGGGAAGCCCGGCAAGGCGGACCTGCAGGCGCCGGCCCCGCAGCCGGAAGCCACCCACCACCACTGACCCCGGAGGCCCCATGGCCTTGTTCGCGATCCTCCTCATCCTCGCCGGACTGGTGGCCTGGCGCCTCCGGGCCAAGGCGGAGTTCCCCCTCAACCGCCGCCTCGGCTTCCTCCAGTGGGGGGCCTGATCTTCCTCTTCGCCATGGCGGTGGTGGTGCCGCCGGGACAGGCGGGCGTCGTGGTCTTCTTCGGGAGCGTCCGCGAGGAGGCCCTGCCCGCGGGGCTCCACCTCATCAACCCCCTCAGCCGGGTGGTGGAGATGGAGGTGCGCACCCGCAACTACACCATGAGCACCGTGGGGGACGAGGGGCAGCGACGGGGGGATGACAGCATCGCCGTGATCACCGCCGACGGCCTCACCGTGAAGCTGGATGTCTCCGTGCTCTACAGCCTCCAGCAGGCCAAGCTCCCTGAGATCTACCGGACCCTGGGCGAGGATGTGGAGGAGCGGCTCATCCGCGGGGCCATCCGCAGCGCCATCCGCGATGCGGCCGCCAACCAGATCGCCACGGACCTCTACGCCGCCAAGCGCCAGGTCTTCGTGGAGACCATCTCCAAGACCCTCGCGCAGACCCTCACCCAGCGCGGGATCAACCTGGAACAGGTGCTCCTCCGGGATGTGAAGCTGCCGGATCAGATCACCCGGGCCATCAACGAGAAGATCGCGGCGGATCAGGAGGCGCAGAAGATGACCTTCATCCTCCAGCGGGAGAAGCAGGAGGCCGAGCGCAAGCGCATCGAGGCCGAGGGCCAGGCCAAGGCCCAGGGCATCGTGAGCGCGAGCCTCACCCCGCAGATCCTGGAGTGGCAGCGGATCCAGGCCCTCCGCGAGATCGGGGCCAAGGGCAACCTCATCATCACGGACGGCAAGGCCCAACCCCTGGTGCAGGTCCCCTCCCACCGCAACTGATCAGATCGTGGGGAGCTTCTCCTTGCTGGCGGGGAGGAGGGTGACCTTCAGGGGCTTCCCCTCCCGCAGGATGTCCAGCACCACGGGTTCGCCCTTCGGGTGGAAGGCGAGGAGGTCCGCCAGCTCCACCTCCGTGTCCACGGGGACGCCGTTGTAGCCCACGATGACGTCGCCGAGGATGAACCGCACCCCCTCCGCCGTCGGCACCACGAGGGTGCCCCGCAGACCACCCCGCTCAGCGGGGCCCCCTTCCTCCAGGGCCTTCACGAGGATGCCCTTGGGCACCTGGAATCGCGCTCGGGTCTCGTAGTTCGGCCAGGTCTCGAAGCCCAGGCGCGGGAGCTCCGCGGTGCCCTTCCGGATGAGGTTCGGAACCACGCGGTTGAGGGTGTCCACGGGGATGGCGAAGCCGATGCCGGAGGAGCTCCCGCTGGCGCTGGTGATGGCGGTGTTCATGCCCACCAGCCGGCCGGCGCTGTCGAGCAGGGGCCCGCCGCTGTTGCCGGGGTTGATGGCGGCATCCGTCTGGATGGCCCCCTGGATGGTGGTGTTGAAGTCGGTGGTGATGGTGCGGTCCAGGGCCGAGACGATGCCCTGGGTGAGGGTGTGGTCCAGTCCGAAGGGGTTGCCGATGGCCAGCACGCTGAGCCCCACCTGCAGCTCCTTGGAGCGCCCGAGGGGGAGGGGCTTCAGCTGGTCGAGCGGGGCGAACACCTGGAGCACGGCGATGTCGTAGGCGAGGCTCCGTCCGATGATGCGCGCCTTGTAGGCCTTGCCGTCCGCCAGGCGGACCTGCACCTCGTCCGCGGTGACGGCCACTGGGCGCTGCTGGTTCTGGGCGAGCTGCACCGTGATCACGTGATTGTTCGTCACCACGTGCCCCTCCTCGTCCCATACGAAGCCCGTGCCCATGCCGGCGGGCACCAGCTCGGTGCGGCCGGTGGTGCGGTCCTGGCCCTCGAGGAGGGTGTTGACGTGGACCACCGATCCCCGGGCGGCCTTGAACACCTTCACGAGGTTCTGCTCCGCCGGCAGCAGGGCGGCGCGATTGGCGGTGGGGCGGGGACGGGCGTTCTTCCGGCTGGCGGCGATGACCTGGTCCTCGGTGGGGACTCCCTGGCCCCGTCCCATCACGGCCAGGAGGGGGAGGCATAGGACCGGGAGGGGCAACCGCAGGCGCATGCCCCCACTATCGCACCGGGCCCCGGTGCCGGGAGGGGATGGCCCGAGCCTGGGCAAGATTCCCCGTCCCTCCCATGATGGAGGGGCATGCCCGCCCCCTCAGGCCTCCCTTCGTACCGGAACCCCGGCTGGTTCCTGGCGCTGCCTGCGGTGCTCCTGCTCGCGGTGCTCATCTGGGTGTCGCGCCGGGGCGAGGAGGCCTCCCTGGTGCCGCGACGGACCCTCCTCGTGATGCTGCCCCCCGCGGAAGGGGAGCCTCTGTCGCCCGGGGAGCAGCGCGCCTTCACCCGTCTGCTCAAGGATCTGCTGGAGGTCCAGGGGCGGCGATCGGTCTCCTCGGCACCGGTGCTCCCCCAGACCGCCGATGCGGGCGGCCTCGGACCCGCTGCGGTCGTGGCCTTCACGGTGGCGCGGCAGGGGATGTCCCTGAGCCTCACGGCTTCGGCCTTCGAAGTGGGGGCCACCACGCCGGGACCCTGGCGATCCCAGGCTCCGACCCCACCCTGGGAGGCGATCCACTGGCTCCTGGGCCAAGTGCCCGGCCCCAGGATCCCCGCCGATGAGCGGGGCCTCCTGGTGCCCCGCCCTCCCGCGGCCTTCTGGGCCCTGCTGTCCGCGGCCTCCAAGCTGGAATCCTCCGGCGACACGGCCGCGGCCCTGGCCTTCGCGGAGGCTTGCGAGGCGGAGGCGCCCGGCTGTGCGACGGCCTCCCTGCTCCGGGGGCAATGCCTTGCATACCGGGCCATGGAGGATCCCAAGGCCGAGGCGGGCACCCTCGAGGCGGCCCGGGCCCAGCTCGAGGAGGCCCTGCGGCGGATGCCCCATCACCCCCGGGCCAGCCAGCGCCTCGCCGGCCTCCTCCTGGAATCGGGTCGGACCCGGGAGGGCCTGCTCCGGGCGCGGGCCCTCCTGCAGGCCCACCCGCACGCGCAGTCCGCCCACCAGGCCCTGGCCTTCGCCGGTCGCCACAGCGGCCTCCTCCAGTGGGCGGCCCAGGGGCATCAGAAGCTAGAGGAGGGGACGGTGGACCGGCATCACCCGCCCCGGGTGCAGGTGGGCCTCCTCTACCTCGGGCAGTGGGAGGCCTTTGAGCGCTCCCTCTGGCTCACGCCGGGAGACCCGGCGGATGTGCTGGCGAGGTTCCACTTGGGCCACCTGGAGCTGGAACGGAACCGCCCCGCTCAGGCCCTCCTCCACTTCAGGGCCCTGCAAGCCGACTCCGGGCAGACCTTTCCCCGTTACCGCGCCCTCGGCGGGGTCTTCCACAAGGCCCTCTCCGGGAGGACCCTGGAGGCCATGACGGCGCTCAGGACCCTCGATCAGGAACGGGAAGGCCTCCGGGCTCCCGATGGGGAGTTCACGTTCATGCTCGCCGAGGCCTACGCCTTCCTGGGTCAGCGGGAGCTGGCCCTCGAGCTGGGCACACGGGCTTTCGCCCAGGGCTTTGCCTGCACCTCCTGGTACGAGCAGAGCCCCCTCCTGGCCTCCCTGAAGGGGCTCCCGCGGTGGACGGCGCTCCTCCAGGCCCTCCGGGATCGGCAGGCCCACCTCGAGGGCCAGTTCCCCCCCTCCGAGCTGAGCCGATGAGCCTGCGAGCCCGGGTGGCCCTGGCGGGTGCGGTGATCCTGGCCGCGGGGTTCACGGCCTGGGCCATCCGATCACGCCTCCGCACCCCCCAGGAGCCCCTCGCCCTGATCCTCGATTCCGATGGGAGCCTGGACGCCCATGTGCTCCTGGGCCTGCGGGTGGAGGTGAAGGACCACCTCGAGGCCCTCGGGAGCTGGACCTTCATGGCGGCCCCCGAGCCGCAGCTCCAGACGGCCGTGCCCAGGCTGGAGCTCAGGGCCCGGCGGATCGGGTCCGGACTGGCCCTCAAGGGCCGGGCGGTCTTCGCACAGGGGGAGCGGGCCATCGACGTCCGGAACGACAACCCCACGGCGGCCCTTCACGCCGCCCTGGCCCCCCTGCTGGGGCCCCGGGGAGCCGACCCGCTGGATCCCGGGGATGCCGAGGCCTTCTGGGAGGTGCTCCCCCTCTTGGCGGCGCCCCTGGACCGTCCGGAACCGGAGATGCGGGAGGCCCTGGCCGCCGCCGTGGCCCTGAAGGCCCGACAGGGTTCCGCCAGCGTGGCGCTGGCCGAGGCCCACCTCCGATTCCGCCTCCTGGTGGCCAATGCGGACATCGGCGCCGAGGCCCATGGGACCTGCGACAACGCCTTCCAGGACGCCCTCAGGCGCATGCCCGACTATCCCCGGCTGGTCTACCTGTACGCGAACTACCGCACGGACGTGGGGGACCCGAAGGGGGCGCTGGAGATCGTCTTCAAAGCCCTCCAGAGCCACCCCAGGCTCGCCTCCCTCCACAACTCGGCCGCCTACGCGGCCCGCACCTCCGGGCTCCTGGAGGGGGCCCTCCGGGCCGCCAAGCGGCGGGAGGAGCTCCGGGGAGGGGTGGATCAGACCTACTTCCTGGCGGAGAACACCCTCCTCTACAGCGGGCAGTGGGAGGCCTTCGAGGCGAGCCTCCTGCGTGGCCAGGGCGAAGATCCGGTGCAGGCCTTCTACCTCGGCTACGTCCGCATCCTGCTGGGCAAGCCCGGGGCCGAGGAGGCCTTCCGGAAGTGCCTCAAGAACCCCGCCGGGCTCGAGTCCTTCCGGACCCTGTGCGGCATCTACCTGGACGCCCTGGAGGGGCGCAAGGCCCAGGCCTTGGAGCGCCTCCACGCCCTGGATGAGGAGCGGGGGCGGGTCCGCGTGCCCGACGGGGAGTTCACCTTCAAGCTCGCCGAGGCCTATGGATTCCTGGGGGAGGACCGCGCCGCCTTCGAAGTGGCCCAGCGGGCGCTGGGGCAGGGCTTCGCCTGCACCGAGTGGTACGAGCGGGCGCCCTTCCTGGCGCGGCTGCATGGGCGCCCCGCCTGGGAGAGCCTCATGGCCGCCCTCCGGGAGCGCCAGAAGCGCATGGAAGCCCGCTTTCCCGCAGACCGGTTCGGAAAATAAGGAAAGAAGGCCCCTTTAACGACCGTTAAACTGGTGCGTTGGAGTGAAGCCATGGCCGTTTCGGATACCACCGCTTTCCCCGGGACCCTCGACGCGGAGGGCGTGTACCAGCCGGTGCACAAGATCCGCTTCGTCACCGCCGCGAGCCTCTTCGATGGGCATGACGCCAGCATCAACATCATGCGGCGCATCCTCCAGGCCACCGGCTGCGAGGTGATCCACCTCGGCCACAACCGGGCCGTGCAGGACATCGTGGAGACCGCCATCCAGGAGGACGCCCAGGGCATCGCCGTGAGCAGCTACCAGGGCGGCCACGTGGAGTTCTTCAAGTACATGGTCGACCTGCTCCGGGAGCGGGGTGCCGGCCACATCCAGGTCTTCGGCGGGGGCGGCGGCGTGATCGTGCCCGAGGAGATCCGCGAGCTCGAGGCCCACGGCGTGGCCCGCATCTACAGCCCCGAGGACGGCCGCACCCTGGGCCTGCAGGGCATGATCAACGACATCGTGGGCCGCTGCGACTACGATCCCCGCACGAAGCAGGCGGCGCTGCCCCTGGCCCGCCGCATCACGGAGATCGAGCTGGGCGCGGAAGGCTCGGCGAAGGTGCCCGCCCACAAGATCCCCGTCCTCGGCCTCACGGGCACCGGCGGCGCCGGCAAGTCCTCCCTCACGGACGAGCTGCTCCGCCGCTTCCTCGTGGACTTCACGGACAAGCGCGTGGCCGTGCTCAGCGTGGACCCCACCAAGCGCAAGACCGGCGGCGCCCTGCTGGGCGACCGCATCCGCATGAACGCCCTCTACCACCCGGAACTGGGCCGCCGCGCCTTCATGCGCAGCCTGGCCACCCGCACCGCCGCCCACCGGGCCACCTCCGAGTCCCTGAAGGCCGCCATCGCCGCCGCCATGGGCGAGGGCTTCGACCTGGTGGTGGTGGAGACCGCCGGCATCGGCCAGAGCGACAGCGAGATCGTGGACCTGGTGGATCTGAGCGTCTACGTGATGACCCCTGAGTTC
>CAZVKM010000134.1:0-9981 GCA_964627685.1 uncultured Solibacteraceae bacterium
GTCGGCCGCCCCCAGGCAAACGCCCCCGGTGGGGGGGCTGGGGGGGGGCGGCGGACCGGACTCGAACCGGCGACACCTGGAATCACAATCCAGTGCTCTAACCAACTGAACTACAGCCGCCGTTGGATCGAACAGTCTACCCTGGAAACCCGCTTCGGGCCAAGCTGAAACCTTTGGTCGCATGGCTCCACGAAACGCTTAGTAGCCGGTTCCGGCTTTGCATGAGGCATCCATGGCTGTTCCCCGAAAAACCTTGAAGCAGATCCTCGGCCTGTCCGCCTTCGCCGCCGTCTGTCTGGCGGCGGGGATGGGCCTCTCCCGAACCTGGGTCGTCCAGGCGCAGGAGGAAAAACCCGTGACTGTCGAGGCCAAGGGCCTCGATCGGCTCCCCCCCATCGCCGAGGTGGCCGAGGCCCTGAACCCGACGGTGGTGTACATCACCAACAAGAGCTTCGTCCGGGGCCGCCAGGGCGGGCCCATGGGCGGGGATCCCTTCTTCGACTTCTTCTTCGGACCTGGAGGTCGCCGCAACCCCCACGGGGGGGATGAGGACGAGGGCCAGCTGGTGGCCTCCGGCGGCTCCGGGGTGGTCATCAGCGCCGACGGGGAGATCCTCACGAACCACCATGTGATCGAGGGGTGGCGGGGCGCCAAGGACCCCACCCTGCTGGTGAAGCTCGCGGATGGGAAGGAGTACCAGGCCAAGGTCATCGGCAAGGACAAGGACCTCGACATCGCCCTCATCAAGATCGAGGGGGCCCACCTGCCCTTCGCCAAACTGGGGGATTCCGCCGGCCTCCGGGTGGGCGAGTGGGTGGTGGCCATCGGCAACCCCCTGGGCCTCTCCCACACGGTCACCCAGGGCATCATCAGCGCCAAGGGGCGGTCCAGCGCCGAGATGGGGGGCGGCAGCCAGGTGCAGTCCTTCCTGCAGACGGATGCGGCCATCAACCGGGGCAACTCCGGAGGTCCCCTCCTGAACCTGAAGGGCGAGGTCATCGGCATCAACACGGCCATCCGGGCCGACGGCCAGAACATCGGCTTCGCGGTGCCCATCGACAGCGTGAAGCGGGTGCTCTCCGACCTGCGGGCTGGCCGCCGGGTGAGCCGGGGGGCCCTGGGCGTGGCCCCCGTGGCCATGAACAAGGAATACCAGGAGGCGCTCGGGGTGAAGGAAGGCGTCGTGGTGGGTGACACCACCAAGGGGCTGCCCGCCGAGAAGGCCGGGGTCCAGCAGCTGGATGTGATCACCGCCGTGGATGGGGCCCCGGTGAAGAGCCCCGAGGACCTGATCTCCCAGATCAGCGCGCGCCGCGCCGGGGACACGGTAAAGCTCGCCCTTGTCCGCAACGGCAAGGCCCTGACCCTCGCCGTGACCCTGGCGGACCGGAAGGAGCTCGGGATCCCCTCGGCCGAGGGCGAGGAGGAGGGCGAGGGCCACGGCCAGCCCAAGGATGGATCGGAGTCCCTGGACCTCATGAACGCCTACGGCTTCAAGGTGGAACCCCTCAACCCCGGGACCCGGACCCTCTACCAGGTGGAGGAGGACCGCCAGGGCGTGGTGGTCAGCAAGGTGGACCCCCGCTCCGGGGCGGCCGAGCGCCAGCTCCGACCCGGCCTCATCATCCTCAAGGTGGGCACCATGCCCATCAAGGGACTGGCGGACTTCAACGCCGCCGTGAAGAAGGCCGCCGGGAAGCCCCTGCTCCTCTACGTGGCTCCGCCCCGGGGCGAAGGCCGGTCCACCCTGGCCATCCCCCCCCGCTGATCCCGCCGGACCCTGAAGCCCCGCCTCCCGGCGGGGCTTTTCATGTCCCTACAGGTCATTTCCGATAAACTTACCGGTCAGTACCAAGGACACCGCATGGGCCAGCGTCTTCTCATCGTGGATTCCGACCGCGCCTTCCTCCAGGAGCAGCAGGTCAGCCTGGAGTCCGCCTTCGATGTCGAGGTGCTGCCCTCCGTCGAGGGCGTGGTGGAGCGCCTGGAGTCCGGCGCCTTCGCCGCCTCGCTGATCTGCGTGGAGGTGGGGGAGAACCGCGGCTACGGCCTCTGCTCCACCATCCGCAAGAACGCGGCGCTCAAGGACGTGAAGCTGGCCCTCATCAGCGCCAAGGCGACCGAGGATGAATACAAGCGCCATCAGAGCCTCAAGGGACGGGCGGACCTCTACTTCCACAAGCCCATCGCCCCCGGGGCCCTGGTGGCCGCCCTCGGGGCCATCGTCCCGCCCCGCCCCGTGGATCCCCACAACCCCCTGGGGGACCTCGCCGACGGGGCCGATTTCCTGGACGAGCTCAAGAACCTGGAGGTGGATGAGCTCTTCTCCGACCCCGGGGTCTCCGCGCCCACGGTGAGCGTGGTGCCGGAGCCGCCCCCCCTGCCCCCGCCCCCGGCCGCCCTGTCCAACCCCCTGGCGGGCCTGAGCCCGGTCTCCACCGCGCCGCCCCGCACCACCACGGCCGACCTGCTCCAGGCCCAGATGGATGGGCTCCATGAGCAGCTCCGGATGCGCGAGACGGACCTCCGGGCCAAGGATGACATCATCACCCGCCTCCAGTCCGAGCTGCAGCACCTCCAGCGCGAGAAGGACAGCATCACCGTGAACCTGGAGGCCCTGGAGCGCCAGAAGGGGGAGGCCACCCGGCTCCAGTCGGAGCTCGCCGAGGCCCAGGCCGCCGCGCGGCGCCTGGAGGATCAGACCGGCAACGAGGACGCCCTCAAGACCCAGCTGAAAGCCAGCCTGGAAGAGAAGCAGGAGCACCTCCAGCAGATCGAGGAGCTCGGCCGGCAGGTGGCCGAGAAGACCCAGCGCACGGTGGAGCTCCTCAAGGAGCGGGACCGCTGGCAGGCCCAGGTCCTCGAGCTGGAGCCGTTCAAGGCCCAGGCCGACTCCGCCACCCGGGAACTGCGGGAGTGGCGCGAGCGGGCCCAGGGCGCCGAAGCCCGCCTCTCCGCCATGGAGGAGATGCTCCAGCGGCTCCCCACGGTGGAGCGGGAGCTGGCCATGCGCACCGGGGAGCTGGAGAAGGCCCGCGGGGAAGCCGAAGCCCTCCACACCTCCCTCGAGGGGCTGTCCGCCCAGCATCAGACCCTGGAATCGGCCCACACCCAGGCCCAGGCGGAACTTCAGACCCTCCGCCAGGAAGCCACCGGCCTCGAGGCCACCCTCAAGGGCCAGGGCCTGCAGCTCGCCCAGCTGCAAGCCCGCATGCAGGAGCTGGAAGCCCAGGCGGCCCGGGTACCCGAGCTGGAAGGCGAGCTCGGCACCAAGCAGGCCAACCTCGAGAAGATGGGCAATGAGATCTTCGCCATCAGCGCCCAGCGCAACGACCTCCAGCAGCGGCTTGAGGACAGCGAGCACGCGAGGGAGCAGGAGCGCATGGAGCTGATGCAGGGCCTCGATGCGAAGGAGGGCGAGCTCCAACGCGCCATGGCGGACATCGACCAGCTCCGGCAGGAGGGACAGGCGGCCCTGGACCAGGTGTCCGAGCGCGAGGCCCGCCTCCAGAGCCTCTCGGCCCTCTTCGAGGACCTCACCGCGCGCCTCCGCCAGGGCGCCGACCTCGCCCGGGGCTGATGCTGCCCTTCGCCATCTCCCTGGTCGTCCTGGGGCTCTCCGCCTTCTTCGTGCTGGCGGAGTTCGCGGTGGTCCGGGTCCGGCCCACCCAGCTCGAGCCCCTGGTGGGGCAAGACCCGAGGGCCCGTCTCGCCCTGGCGATCCAGAAGGACCTGAGCCGCCACCTCTCCAGCCTCCTCATGGGGATCACCGTCTGCGCCATCACCTTCGGGGCGGTGGCGGAGGAGGGGATGTCCCATGTCCTCCGCGCCCACCTCACCTTCCTGCCGCCCCGGGCCGCGGGCCCGGTGGCCTACGGCACCGCCCTGCTGTTCATGACCACCTTCCATGTGGTGCTCACGGAGATCGTGCCCCGGGGTGTGGCCATCCGGAGCGCGCCCACCTGGGCCCTCCGCACCGCCGGCCCCCTCCTCTTCTGGTCGCGCATGACCTGGCCCTTCACCTGGGCCCTGCAGCGCCTCGGGCGAGGGGTGGAACGCCTCCTGGGGCTCCCGCCCGAGGAGCCCCACGGTTCCGAGACCCTCCCCAGCGAAGCGGAGTTCCAGAAGCTCCTCGAGCAGAGCCAGGCCCACGGGAAGCTGAGCCTCGACCGCAAGGAGCTCATCGAGAACCTCTTCGACTTCAGCCGGCGCACCGTGAAGGAGATCGCCGTCCCCCGCCAGCAGGTGGTCACCTTCGATGTGCGTCGCTCCCTGGAGGAGAACCTGGCCCGGGTCCGCTCCACCCCGCACACCCGCATCCCCCTGGTGGAGGGGGACCTCGACCGGGTGCTTGGCGTCGTCCACCTCAAGGAGCTCCTCTGGGCCCTTCAGGACGGGCGCTCCGTGGACCTCCGGGCCTTCGCCCGGCCCGCCTTCCTCGTCCCCGAGATGAAGCCCATCCAGGGCCTTCTGCTGGAGTTCCAGACCCAGAAGCAGCACCTGGCGCTGGTGGTGAACGAGCACGGGGGCATCGATGGCCTCGTGACCCTGGAGGACGTGCTCGAGGAGCTCGTGGGGGAGATCCAGGACGAGTTCGACCGGGAAGCCATCCAGCTCCGGCGGACCCGGGGGGGCGGTTGGCTCGCCCAGGGCACCGTCACTCTGGAACAGCTGGCGGACCACCTCCAGCTGGCCCTGGAAGTGGCGGAGGGCAGCGTCTCACTGGGCGGCTACTTCCAGGAGCGGCTCGGGCGGATCCTCAAGGTGGGCGACGAGCTCCGCATCGATGGCTGGCGCATCCGGGTGCTCGCCATGCGCAACTTGGCCCCGGCCCAGTTCCTCCTCCGTCCCGTGAAGCCCCATGACGCCGACCTCCCCTGAGCCCCTGGAGGGGTTCCTCCTGGCGGCGGGCCTGGGCACTCGCATGGGGCCGCTGAGCCGCCTCCTCCCCAAGCCCGCCTGGCCCCTCGGGGGCCGGAGCCTCCTGCAGTGGAGCGCCGACGGGTTCCGCCGGGAGGGCTTCACCCGGCTGGCCTGCAACGTCCACCTCCACCCGGAGGTGCTCCGCCAGGCGGCCACGGGCCTCGAGTGCTTCGAGGAAGCGCAGCTCCTGGGCTCCGCCGGAGGCCTCCTCCATGCCCGGGACCGGGTGGGGGAGGTCCTGCTCGTCTGGAACGCCGACGCCCTGGGCGAGGTGCCCTGGCGGGCCCTCCGGGAGGCCCACCTCGCCTCCGGGGCCGAGCTGACCTGGCTGCTGGTGCCCCACCCCGGCGGGGCCTGGAATCCGGTCTTCACGGAAGCGGATGGCCGCATCCTGCCCCTGGGAACCCCCGCGGGGCCCCGGGGCCCCTTCCACTTCACCGGGGCGGCCGCCTGGAGCCCCGCCGCCCTGGCCCGCCTGCCCGAAGGGCCCTCCGAGGTGCGCGCCCTGCTGCCCCGCCTCATGGACCATCGGGCCCTGGTGGTGCCGCCCTTCCCCTGGCGGGAGGTCGGCTCGCCGGACCAGCTCATCGCCGCCGCCGCCGCCCTCGCCCCCTCCACCGAGGGGCGCCTACCGGGCTGCTATGTGCACCCCACGGCCCGTCCCGCGGGCTCCCTGACCCGGTGCATCCTCGGCCCCGGCGCCGCGCCCCACCCGGCCTTCACCGACCGGGACGCCCTCTGGTTCGAGGCCCAGGGTCGCCAGGTCCGGCTGGCGCTGCCCGGCCCTCCGACCGAGGCTTGAAGGATGGACGCCCTGTCGGCCGCCGGCCGCTCCCCCACGAGCCTGACCCTCACCCCGGAGGACCAGGCCCGGGTGCGGAAGCTGCAGGCCGTGGACCGGGCGGTCCGGGCCCATGAGCAGGCGCACCTCGCCGCGGCGGGAGGCCTCGCCCGGGGCGGCGCCAGTTACGCCTATGAGAAGGGCCCTGATGGGCGGCTCTACGCCACCGGCGGGGAGGTGCACCTCGACACCTCGCCCGTGCCCCGCGATCCCCGCGCCTCCCTCGCCAAGGCCCGCCAGATCCAGGCCGCGGCGGCGGCGCCCGCGGATCCCAGCCCCCAGGATCGGGCCGTGGCCGGGGCCGCGGCCCGCATGGCCGCCCAGGCGTCCCGGGAGCTGGCGCGATCCTCGGAGGCGCAGGCCCCCTCGACGCTCGACCTCCAGGCCTGACCCCAATCCTCCCGCAGCGCCGGCGCCGGCCGTGGCATGATGGGCCTCCGATGCCTCCGACCCGCCCCCGCACGGTGCGCGTGCCCGACCCCCTGGCCCCGCTCTTCCTCCAGGCCGAGGAAGTGGTATCGGGCTACTTCAGCTCCATGGCCGCCCAGCCGGAAGCGGGGCATCTGGAGATCGGCGGGCAGCGCTATCTCCTCGTCCGGGCCGCCTCGCTCTCCCTCGACTTCTTCGACCTGGTGGCGGAGCTCTACGGCCCCGGGCGGGAGGCCGAGGCCACCGGCTTCGCCCGGAACCTGCTCTTCGACCTCGCCCACGCCATGGGGCGCTCGGACGCCAAGGCCTTCCACGCGAAGATGGGCCTCACCGATCCGGTGGCGAAGCTCAGCGCGGGGCCCGTGCACTTCGCCCACGCCGGGTGGGCCCTCGTGGAGATCCACCCGGACAGCCACCCCTCGCCGGATGAACACTTCTTCCTGCACTTCGACCACCCCGCCAGCTTCGAGGCCCAGGCCTGGCTCGATGCCGGGCGTCGTCACAGCGGCCCCGCTTGCATCATGAACGCCGGCTACAGCAGCGGGTGGTGTCGGGAGAGCTTCGGCCTACCCCTGGTGACCGCGGAACTCCAGTGCCGGGCCAAGGGCGACGCCTGCTGCCGGTTCATCATGGCCCCGCCGGACCGGATGGAGGCCCGGCTCATGGAGTACCAGGCCACCACGCCTCTGCCGGCCGGCCTCGAGGGCATCGAGATCCCCGACTTCTTCGCCCGCAAGCGCCTGGAGGAGGCCCTCCGCAAGAGCCGGGACGAGCTGGAGGTCCGCGTCGAGGCGCGCACCCGCGAGCTGGCCCAGGTGCATGAGCGCCTCCGCAAGACCCAGAAGCTGGAGGCCCTCGGCCGCCTCGCGGGGGGCGTGGCGCACGACTTCAACAACCTCCTCACGGCCATCCTCGGGTATTCCGAGCTGGCCCAGGCGCAGGCCCTGGAGGGGGCCAGCCCCG
Source organism: uncultured Solibacteraceae bacterium (assembly GCA_964627685.1). Taxonomy (GTDB): domain Bacteria; phylum Acidobacteriota; class Holophagae; order Holophagales; family Holophagaceae; genus JAFDVN01. The sequence continues at coordinate 7,157 of CAZVKM010000134.1, forward strand.
AGGGGAGCCTCGCCCAGCTCAAGGCCACCGCCCTGCGGGCCGCCGGCCTCACCCGTCAGCTCCTCGCCTTCAGCCGTCGCCAGGTCCTGCAGATGGAGGTGCTGGACCTCAGCCAGGTGGTGCGGAGCATGGCGGAGATGCTGGGCCCCGTGCTCGGCGAGCAGGTGCACCTGGACCTGGATCTGGATCCTCTGGCGGGCGCGGTGGCCGCCGATCCCGCCCAGCTGGAGCAGGTGATCCTGAACCTGGCCCTCAATGCGCGGGATGCCATGGCGCGGGACGGCATCCTCCACATCGCCACCCGGCGCATCCTCCACGAGGGACGGCCCTTCGTGGAGCTGGAGGTGCGCGACAACGGCCAGGGCATGGACGAGGAGGTGCAGGCCCACCTGTTCGAACCCTTCTTCACCACCAAGCCCCTGGGGGAAGGCACGGGCCTCGGCCTGGCCACCGTCTACGGCGTGGTGGAGCAGAGCGGGGGGCACATCCTCGTGGAGAGCGCCCCCGGCCAGGGTTCAAGGTTCCTCGTGCGCCTGCCCCAGGTGAACTTCCAGGCGGTGGGCACCCCCCCCCTCCCCATGCCCCCCAAGCGCACCCTCGAGGCGACCATCCTGGTGGTGGAGGACGAGGCCGCGGTGCGGGAGGCCGTGGTGCGCATCCTCCAGCGGGAGGGCTACACGGTGCACATGGCCGCCCACCCCCTGGAGGCCCTGGACCTCCTGGATGCGCTCGCGGACCCCATCCACCTCCTGCTCACGGACATGGTGATGCCCCACCTCAGCGGGAAGGAGCTGGCCGCGCGGTTCCGCGCGCTCCGCCCCGAGGCCAAGGTGCTCTACATGAGCGGCTACACCGAGCAGGAGCTCGGCCACGAGGAGGCCCGCCGCTTCCTGCAGAAGCCCTTCACCCGGGACGCCCTGGTGCGGAAGGTCGCCGAACTCCTGGGCTGAAGGTCAGCAGGGCACGCGCACCGTGAAGCTGGACCCGAAGCCCGGCTGGCTCTGGGCCCGGATCTGGCCATGGTGCGCCGCCACCAGGCGCTGCACGATGGCCAGACCAAGGCCGAAGCCCTGGCGGGCATCCGCCCGGTCCGCCTGGCGGAAGGGATCGAACACGAAGGGGAGCTGCTCCGCCGGGATCCCACGGCCTGTGTCGATGACGGACACCCGGAGGAAGCGCAGGCCCGCCTCCACCCCGGCCCCGAACTCCAGGCCCGCCTCCAGCTTCACCGCCCCGCCCCGGGGCGTGAATTTGAAGGCGTTGTCGAGGAGGTTCTGGAAGACCCGGTCCAGCTGGTGCCGATCCCCGCTCACGAGGGGCAGCTGGGGCGGCACGTCGGCCTGGAAGGAGAGACCCTCCCGGGCGGCCCGGGCCGCCCAAAGCTCCCCCATCTGGGTGAGCCACGGCGTGGGCTCGAAGGGATGCGCGTCCAGGGGCAGTTGCCCCTGCTCCGAGCGGTGGAGCTCGAGCATCTCATCGAGGAGATGGCGGACCCGCTCGAAGCTGTGCTCCGCCTGGCTGACCATGTTGGGCGCCGGAGGCAGGCCCTCGGAGAGGGTGTCCACCAGCAGGCCCACCACCGTGAGGGGGCTGCGGAGGTCGTGCAGGAGCATGGCCGTGAAATTGGCCTTGAGGGTCTGGATCTCCTTGAGCTTGAGGTTGGCATCCTGGAGATCCTGGTTCTGACGCTCCAGCTCCTTCTCCATGCGGCCCAAGCTCACATGGTGCTCCACCCGGGCCAGCACCTCCTCGTCGTTGAAGGGCTTGGTCACGTAGTCGCGGCCCCCCACCTGGAAGGCCCGCACCTTGTCGAGCGGGTCGTCCAGGGCGCTCACGAAGAGGATGGGGATGCGGGCCAGGAAGGGATCCGCCCGGAAGGCCTCCGCGGTCTGGTACCCGTCCATCTCGGGCATGGCGATGTCCAGGAGCACCAGCTCCGGCGGCTGCAGCCGGGCCGCCTCCAGGGCCAGGGCCCCGCTGGGCACGGTGCGGACCCGATGCTTCTCCTGCCGCAGCACCCGGGCCAGCAGGTCCAGGTTGGTGGGATTGTCATCCACGAGGAGGAGGTCGGCGGGAGGCACGAGCATGGGGGATCCTAATCGAGGGCGGAGAGGAGTTCCTGGATCTGGTAGGCCTTGAGGCGTTCCCGGAGGGCCCAGACGAGCGGCGGATCGTCCAGCTCGTCGAGCAGCTGGGCCGCCGCCTCCAGGTCGCCCACCATCACCTGGGCCCGGAAGGCCGACCGCCAGGCCCGGGGGGTCTCGCCCAGTCGGCCCAGCTCCGCTGGATCATGAGCCGGCGACCGCTGCGAGGCCTTCCGGTGGAAGGTGATGCCCAGGAAGGCCTCCAGGGCCGCGAAGAGCTTGGGTTCCTCGATGGGCTTGACCAGGAACTCGTCGAAGCCATGGATCTTGAGCTCCTCCAAGGTGACGTCATAGACGCTGGCGCTGATGGCGATGACCGGTGTGCGGGACAGCCCCTTGGCGGCCTCCTGACCCCGGATGGCCTGGGTGGCCCCGAAGCCATCCATGTTCGGCATCCGGAGATCCATCAGCACGAGGGCGGGACGGTCGGTGGCCCAGCGCGCCAGGGCCTGGGCCCCATCCTCCGCCAGCCGCACCTGCAGCCCGACCTTGGTGAGCAGCCGCTGGAGGATGTCCCGGTTCTCCAGCCGATCGTCGACCACCAGGATGAGCGGGGCCTCCCGGACCTCCCCAAGCTCCGCGAGGCCCGTCACGAGGCCCAGATCCGAGGGGGCTTCAGGGCTCCCCGACACCTCCGGCAGGGGCACTTCGACGGTGAAGCGGCTCCCCTCCCCCAGGGTG
>CAZVKM010000135.1:0-7120 GCA_964627685.1 uncultured Solibacteraceae bacterium
GGTTGGCGAGGGAGGCCATCGTCATCTCGAAGGCCTCGATCTTCTTCCCGAGGTACTCCGGGGTGCGGCCCACCATGTGGCCGCCGATGAACACCCCCACCAGCGCGAAGAGGAGCATGCCGTAGAGTCCGGAGCCCACGCCGCCGAACACCACCTCCCCCAGCTGCATGAGCCAGAGGGGCACCAGGCCGCCCAGGGGGGTGAAGGAGTCATGCCAGCCGTTCACGGCACCGCAGCTGGCGGAGGTGGTGAGGGTACTGAAGAGGGCGGTGGACCCGGCGCCGAAGCGCACCTCCTTGCCCTCCAGGTTCCCGCCGCCCTGCAGCTGGGTGGCGGCGGACCCCACGGGCAGCCCCTTCAGTCCCGGGTTGCCCTGGGACTCGGCCCAGGTGGTCACGGTGAGCGCCGCGAGCAGGATCACGGTCATGGCCGCCAGGAGCGCCCACCCCTGCCGCCGGTCCTTCACCAGGTCGCCGAAGCTCAGGCAGAGCGCCGTGGGCAGGGCGAGGATGGCCAGCATCTGGAGGAGGTTGGTGAGGGCCGTGGGGTTCTCGAAGGGATGGGCGGCGTTGGCGTTGAAGAAGCCCCCCCCGTTGGTGCCCAGCATCTTGATGGCCACCTGGGAGGCCACCGGGCCCATGGCCAGCACCTGGCCCGAGGCGGTCTTCACATAGGGCGAGAAGGTCTGAAGCGTGCCCAGGCCCACCAGGGCGATAGCCAGCAGGAGGCTCAGGGGCAGGAGGACGTAGAGGGTGCTGCGCACGAGGTCCGCCCAGGCGTTGCCGATCCCTTCCGACGAGCGGCGCACGAAGCCCCGCACCAGGGCCACCAGCACCGCGATCCCCGTGGCCGCCGACAGGAAGTTCTGCGCCGTGAGCCCCACCATCTGGGTGAGATAGCTGAGGGTCGTCTCCCCGGAATAGGCCTGCCAGTTGGTGTTGGTGGCGAAGCTCACGGCGGTGTTCACCGCCAGGTCCGTGGGCACGGCCCCCATGCGCTCCGGATTCAGCGGAAGGGCACCTTGCGCCTTCAGCAGCAGGAACACCGCCCCCATCCCGAGCAGGTTGAAGAGGAGGATGGCCCAGGCGTAGGCCTTCCACCCCATGTCCGCCCCCGGGTCGATCCCCATGAGGCGGTAAAGGCCCCGCTCCAGGGGGCCCAGCACCCGGTGCAGGAAGGTGCGTTCGCCCGACATCACCCGGGCGACGAAGGGCCCCAGGGGCAGGGCCACCGCCACCAGCAACGCCAGGCAGATCAAGTTCTGGATCCAGGCGTGAATCATTGGAAGGCCTCCGGCTTCAGCAGGGCGAAGGTGAGGTAGCCGAGCAGGCCCAGGGCGAGGACCGCGGCGACGAGCAGGGTGGGGTTCATGGCGCACTCCCGGAGGGGATGAGTTGGGCGAGGATCCACATCAGGAGGGGGGCGAGGCTCAGGAGGACCATGAGGAACCGGTCTCCCCGCCGCTTCAGGTCCCGGAGGCTGGACAGGCCCCAGGCCAGCAGCCCCACGGCGAGCGGCAGGAACCAGGGCATGAGCAGGGGGCGTTGCATGGTCGACTCGCGGCCGTCACAGCTTCACCAGCAGGGCGAGGTTGACCCGGCTCTCGGTCTTCCGGAGGTCCGGAGTCCAGCCCGCCACCTGGGATCCCGCGGCCCCCTGGTTCCCACCTGGAGGGGTCACCCCACCGGGCCCCGCGAAGTACGGCACGCTGGCGACGCGCCGATTGAACTCGCCCCGGAAGGTGAGGTGCTGACTCGGCATGTAGTCGTAGGTGAGGGTGGCATCCCAGGCGTGGAAGGGATCCCCGGGGTTCGCGGTGAAGTAGGGCGTGCCCGAGCTGGCGGTGGCCCCGTTGATGGGGGGCGTCAGCACGAGGTAGCGCCCCGGATTGGTGATGGCGCCGCCGCCCACGGTGAGGGCGTGCCGCTCCCCGAACCAGAAGCGGTTGTAGGCCATCCACCCCGCGAAGTACTGCTTGGGCTCAGTGGCCGTGCCGCTGCGGCTCACGCCGCCGCCCTGCTCATCGCCGAGGTCGAAGGTGAAGGTGGCCGCCATCCGGGACACCGTGGCACCGGGTCGATCCCAGTACTTCCACTGGAGGCTGTTGTCCGTGTGGCGGCGGGTGCGCTTTGGCTGGCCCAGGGTGTCCGCGCCCAGGAGGTAGTTGTTGGAGACCAGACGGAGGTCGCCCGTGGGCGACCAGGTGAGGCTGGCTCCGATCCCGGGCGTGGTGTTGAAGGCGTTGTAGGACTGCCAGCCGTTGGTGACCCACAGCTCCACCTTGAGGCGGTCGCTGGGAAAGACCTGGAGGCGCAGGCCATTGAAGTACCAGGGCGTGTTGGCCGACACGTAGGAGGGCTGATAGGCCCAGTTGTCGAAGGTGTAGTAGCTGAACAGGCCGACGTAGGACATGAAGATGCCGGCGTCGAGGTTCACCCCGTCCAGCACATCCCAGTGATAGCCGCCGTAGGCCTCGGAGAGGTACCGGTACGCGTTGTCTGCCTGCCATTGCCCTCGGCTGGGGCTGGCATCATTCCGGCCCGTCATGGTGGCGTACATGCCGAACTGGGTCATCACCCGTCCCCGGACGTTGTCCCAGTGGAAATCGCCACCCAGGCCCAGCTGCTGGACCTGCACCTCGCCCGTGCGCCCCGTCTCGCAAGAGCCCACCAGGGTGTGGTCCTGCGGGTGGTTGAAGCTGTAGACCGCATTCACATCCGCCCGGAACTCTCCCGTGAAGGCCTTGGAGTCGAAGACCGCCTCCTTCGTACGGGCGTTTCCGTTGAGCCAGGTGAAGTCCGCGAAGGTGAAGGGCTCAGCGGGCTCGGGCGCCCTCGGGGGGGCGACCGCCTGGGACGCCAGGGGGAGTCCAAGGGCGGCACACAGAAGGATGGATCGGGAAGGCATCGGGGCTCCTTTGGCTCAGGGCCGAGCTCCCAGGCTCAGAGGTTCCACCTCAGGGCGCCCTCAAGGCTGCACCGCCCCCCATCAAGAAAGCATCAAGAGGAACGTGACCCCTCCCCTTCCCCGGACCGGATGGGGGCCTTGACGAACCGGGCCGGGCATCGGAAAGTCTTGCATATGCAAGATTCCGTTCCCGACCCCCGGATCCATGAGGCCCCCCTGGGCGGCCTCATCGCCGGGGTGCGCAGCCGCCTGGTGCAGGTGGCCCAGGCCCGGGTGGCCGAACATGGGCTCACGGCCCAGCAGTTCTGGATGCTCATGGTGCTCCACGAGCAGGGGTCCCAGTGCCTCCGGGCCCTGGCCGACCAGCTCTGGTGCGACGAACCCACCGCCTCACGGGTGCTGAAGTCCCTGATGAAGGGGGCTTGGGTCCAGGTGGGGCCCGATCCAGACCACGGACGACGCCTGCGCATCTCCGTGGCCGAGGGTGCAAGGACCAAGGTCCTGGCCCTCCACGCCGAAGCCAAGGCCCTCCGCCAGGGTGTGAAGGCCGGGTTCACCCCTCAGGAGGAGGCGGAGCTCCGCACCCTCCTGGCCCGGATGCTCCAGAACCTCGACCGCCTCGACGAAGCGAAAGGCTAGACCATGTGGATCGTCCGGCTGGCCCTGCGCCGGCCCTACACCATCGCCGTGATGTGCGCGCTCATGATGATCGCGGGCCTCGGCAGCGCGCTCCGAATGAGCGTGGACATCTTCCCCGCCATCGACATCCCCGTGATCGGCGTGGTGTGGAGCTACCCCGGCCTCTCCCCCGAGGAGATGGAGCGGCGCGTGGTCTTCCCCTCGGAACGGGCCCTCTCCACCTCCGTGGACGGCATCGAGCGCATCGAAAGCCAGAGCATCCAGGGCATCGGCCTCCTGAAGGTCACCCTGCAGCCGGGCACCGACATCGGCGCCGCCATGGCGCAGATGAATGCCACCTTCAGCACCATCCTGCGCATCCTGCCCCCGGGCATGACGCCCCCCACCATGGTGCGGAGCAACGCCTCCAACGTGCAGGTGGCCCAGCTCACCCTGGGCGGCAACCTGCCCGAGCAGAAGATCTTCGACCATGCCCTCTACTCGCTCCGCATCAAGCTCTTCACCATCCCGGGCATGAGCACCCCCGCCCCCTACGGCGGCAAGTTCCCCCAGGTGAGCGTGGACGTGGACCCCGACAAGCTCCAGGCCCGGGGCCTCTCCCCCCAGGATGTGCTGCAGGCCCTCCAGGCTTCGAACCTCATCCTGCCCGCGGGCACCGCCCGCATCGACCGCCGCGAAGTGGCCGTGGAGATGAACAGCAGCCCCCCCACCGTGGCGGCGTTCAACCAGATCCCCGTGAAGGTGGTGGGCAACGCCACCGTGCTCCTGGGGGACGTGGCCAAGGTCTATGACGGCTTCGGCGACCAGACCAACATCGTGCGGGTGGATGGCCGCCGGGCCACCTACCTGGCCATCCTCAAGCACGCCGACGCTTCCACCCTGGCGGTGGTGGACGCCACCCGCGACATGATCCCCGCCATCAAGGCCGCCGCGCCCCAGGGCATGGACGTGCGCATGGACTTCGACCAGAGCACCTTCGTGCGGGCCGCCATCAAGGGCGTGCTCCTCGAGGCGGTGATCGCCTCGCTGCTGGTGTCGGTGATGGTGCTGCTCTTCCTGGGCAGCTGGCGCAGCACGCTGGTGGTGTGCACCTCCATCCCCCTGGCCATCTTCTGCGGCCTGGTGGGCCTCAAGCTCTTCGGACACACCCTCAACCTCATGACCCTGGGAGGCCTCTCCCTCGCCGTGGGCATGCTGGTGGACGACGCCACCGTGGAGGTGGAGAACATCCACCGCAACGCCGACATGGGCAAGCCCCTCACGGTGGCCATCCTCGATGGCGCCGCCCAGATCGCCGTGCCCGCCATCGTGGCCACGCTCTCCATCTGCATCGTGTTCTTCCCCGTGGCGCTGCTGGATGGCGCCGCCCGCTACCTCTTCACCCCCCTGGCCCTGGCGGTGGTCATCTCCATGCTGGCCAGCTACGTGCTCAGCCGCACCCTGGTGCCCCTCCTGAGCCGCCTCCTCATGGCCGGGGAGCACCACGATGGCGGGGCCCACCCCACCAACCCGCTGGACCGCTTCCTCCACTGGTTCAACCCCATCCGCGAGCGCTGGCTGGAGAAGCTCACGAACGCCTACGCCCACGGGCTGGAGGCCGCCTTCGCCCACCGCCGCTTCGTGATGGGCGTGGCCTCGGGCTTCCTGCTCATCTCCTTCAGCCTGCTCTTCGTGGTGGGCGTGGACTTCTTCCCCAGCGTGGACGCGGGCCTGCTCAAGCTCCACGTGCGGGCCCCGGCCGGGACCCGCATCGAGGAGACGGAGAAGCTGGTGACGGCCGTGGAGGACGAGATCCGCCGGGTGATCCCCCCCACGGAGCTGGATGGCATCAACGCCATGATCGGCGTGCCCATCAACTACAACCTCGCCTTCCTGCCCACGGACAACGTGGGGCCCATGGATGCGGAGATCACCATTCAGCTCAAGCATGGGCATCGACCCTCCGCCGACTACCGGAAGGCCCTGAGGCAGTCCCTGCCACGCACCTTCCCCCAGGCCACCACCTACTTCCAGTCCGCCGACGTGGTGACCCAGGTGCTCAACTTCGGCGTGAGCGCCCCTGTGGACATCCAGGTGGAGGGCCCCAACCTCGGCCAGAGCCTGGGCTACGTGAACCGCCTGAAGGCCGGCCTGGCCGGGATCCCAGGCGTGGAGGACCTGCGCGTGAAGCAGGTGCTGGACTACCCCTCCTACAAGCTCGAGGTGGACCGGCAGCGGGCCGCCCGCCTGGGCCTCACCCAGCGGGACGTCTCCAACGCCACCCTCGTGGCCCTGAGCGGCAATGGGGGCGTGGCGCCCACCTTCTTCCTGAACCCCGTGAACGGCGTGAGCTACACTCTGGCCGTGAAGGTGCCCCTCTCGGAGCTCACCTCCGTACAGGAGCTCATGGCCACCCCCGTGGTGGCGCCCGCGCCCCTCCTCCAGGGGGAGCCCGTCCGGAACCTCGCCGCCCTGCCCCAGGCCCCCACCCAGACCCTGGGCAACCTCGCCACCGTGCGGCCCGGCACCACCCCGGGCGAGGTGGACCACCTCACCCTGCAACGGGTGGTGGACCTCCAGGCCTCCGTGGACGGCGCCGACCTGGGCAGCGTGGTGAAGGGCATCCGCACCGAGATCCGCAAGCTCGAGGCGGAGATCGCCCAGCAGAACCGGGAGGCCGTGGCCAAGGGCCAGCGTCCCAACACCACCCGCATCACCCTTCGGGGCCAGAACGAGGTCATGGAGCACTCCTTCACGAGCCTCGGCCTGGGCCTCATCCTCGCCATCGTCCTCGTGTACCTGCTCATGGTCACGCTCTACCAGAGCTGGCTCGACCCCTTCATCATCATGATGGCCGTGCCCGGCGCCCTGGCCGGGATCCTCTGGATGCTCGCCGTAACCGGCACCACGCTCAACGTGGAGTCCCTCATGGGCGCCATCATGGCCGTGGGCATCGCCACCTCCAATGCCATCCTCCTCGTGAGCTTCGCCAACGACGTGCGGGTGGAGACGGGCATGGATGCCACCGCCGCCGCCCTGCTCGCGGGCAAGACCCGGCTGCGGCCCGTGCTCATGACGGCCTTGGCCATGATCCTCGGCATGGTGCCCATGGCGCTCGGTCTGGGCGAGGGCGGCAGCCAGAACGCCCCCCTGGGCCGCGCCGTGATCGGCGGCCTGCTGGTGGCCACGGTGATGACCCTGCTGGTGGTGCCCCTCATCTACGCGCGGCTCCGCCGCAAGCCCCCCACGAAGCACGAGCTCGAAGCCCGGTTCCAGGAAGAGTCGAAAGGAAGTGAAGCATGAGTGAAGCCCCCGAGACCTACCCCCTCATGCGCCGCACCGGAACCCTGACCTTGGTGGCCTGCCTCCTGGTGGCGGGCGGACTCATGGTGAACCGCTCGCGGGCCCACGCCAAGGAGGCCGCAGCCCGCGCCAAGGTCCTGGCGGACGGCCCCCTGGTGAAGGTGGTGCCCCTGGCCCTCAGCAGCGGCGACCGCAAGGTGGTGCTGCAGGGTGAGGCCCTGCCCTACGCCAGCACCACCCTCTACGCCAAGGTGAGCGGCTTCCTCCGCAGCATGGCCGTGGACAAGGGCGA
>CAZVKM010000135.1:7220-9934 GCA_964627685.1 uncultured Solibacteraceae bacterium
GCCCTGGTGCAGAACGCCGCCAATGGTGCCAGCGGCGCCCAGCCCCTGGTCACCGTGGCCCAGATCCAGCGGCTCCGGGTGAACCTCTACCTGGACCAGCGCTACGCCGCCGTGGTGAAGGTGGGCACCCCGGTGCAGCTCTCCCCCACGGAGAGGCCGGAGCTGAGCGTCGCCGCCAAGGTCACCCGCCTCAGCGGCGCCCTGGACCTGCGCACCCGCACCATGCTGGCGGAGATCGAGCTGGACAACCGCAAAGGCGAGTTCCTGCCCGGCGGCTTCATGACCGCCACCCTCTCCCTCAAGGTCCCACCCCGCCTGGAGCTGCCCGTGGAAGCGCTGGTCATGCGGGGTGACAAGGCCTTCGCGGCCACCCTGGGAGGAGACGGCCGCGTGGTCATGAAGCCCCTGCAGGTGGGCGCCGAGGAGGCGGGGCGGCTGCCCGTGCTCTCCGGGCTGCAGGTCGGTGAGCGGGTGGTCCTCAACCCCGGTGAGTCGGCCCGGGAGGGCGCCAAGGTTCAGGTGGCCTCCAACTGACCCACGGAGACGCCGCATCGGCCCCAGGGACCCCCTTCCCCGGGGCCTCCTCTTGCTAGCCTGCGGGCCATGTCCCTCCGCGCCGCCTGCCTCCTCATCCTCGCTCCGGTCCTCGGCTTCGCCCAGGCCCCGCCCTTGACCGTGGACCTGCTGGCCCAGGGCCCGGCTCTGTACGGCACGGCCCCCACGGCCCTGCGCTGGAGCCTGGATGGCCAGCGCCTCTACTTCCAGTGGAAGCCCGCCACGGAGCCCTGGCACGCGGAACCCGGAACCTGGGTGGTGGCGCGGAAGGGCACGGGCCTTCGGAAGCTCAGCCCCGCGGAGGCCCTGGAGGCCCCGCCCCTGCGGGGAAGCAGCACCCCGGATGGGCGCTGGAGGGTGGCCGAGAAGGAGGGCGACCTCTGGCTCTGGAGCCGAGACCTGCCGCGCCCCCGCCGCCTCACCCGCACCGTGGAGGCCGAGCGCCGTCCGGCGCTCAGTCCCGACGGCCGCACGGTCACCTTCCAGCGGGGCGACAACCTCTTCGCCCTCACGCTGGCCGATGGCACCCTCACGCAGCTCACGGACCTCCGGGACAAGAGCCCCGACCCGGAGAAGGGCACCGAGAGCCAGACCTTCCTCAAGGCCCAGGAACGGGAGCTGCTGGAGACCGTGCGCCTCAGGGCCGAGCGCCGTGAGCGCCAGGAGGCGGAGGCCAAGGCTCTGGAGCCCCGCCGCCCGGCGGTGCTGCCCACGGGCTTCAAGGTGGCCGACCTGGCCGCCGCACCGGGCGCCCCCTGGATCCTGGTGCGGCTCCGGAAGGACGATCCCAAGGCCAAGGCGGCCCTGGTTCCCGTCTACGTCACGGAATCCGCCTTCACGGAGGCCCCCTCGGGCCGCCCCCATGTGGGGGATCGCCAGCCCGCCCAGAAGCTGGCCTGGGTCTCCTCGACCACCGGAGCGCTGGAGGAGGTGAAGACCGGCCTTCCCGAAGGCACCACCTTCCAGGAGGTGCAGTGGAACCCCGCGGGCACCTTGGGCGCCGCCTGGGCCCTGGCGGCCGACTTCAGGAAGGCCTGGCTCCTGCGCCTCGAGCCGGGCAAGAGCGAAGCCACCGTGCTGGTCGCCAAGGAGGATCCCGCCTGGGTGGCGCCGCTGGCCCCCGCCCCCTTCACCCTGGGCTGGACCGACGATGCCACGCTCTATTTCCTCTGGGAGCGCACCGGCTGGAGCCACCTCCACCTCGTCTCCGCGAGCGGGGGGGAGCCCAAGGCCCTCACCCGCGGCCCCTGGGAAGTGCAGGAGGTTCAGCTCGCTCACGACCGCCGGAGCTTCCTCCTCACCGCCAACCCGGGGGACCTCCGCCAGAAGCACGCCTACCGCCTGCCGGTGACCGGGGGGGAGCTGGTGCCCCTCACTTCCGAGGTGGGGTTCCATGACGTGGAGCCCGACCCCGAGGGGACGGTCCTGGCCGACGTGGCCTCCACCGCCACCCGGCCGCCGGAGCTCTTCCTGAAGGCCGGCAGCGGGGCGCCGCTCCGCATCACCCACAGCCCCGCCCCCGCCTTCGAGACCCTGGCCCTGGAGCCGCCCACCTACGTGAGTTTCCCCGCCTCCGATGGCGCCCAGGTGCCGGCCCGCCTCTACACGCCCGCCACGTGGAAGCCCGGTGGCCCCGCCGTCTGCTTCATCCACGGCGCCGGCTACCTTCAGAACGCCCACAAGGGCTGGTCCAGCTACGGGCGGGAGTTCCTGTTCCATCAGCTCCTCCTGGCGAAGGGCTACCTCGTGCTCGACATGGACTACCGCGCCAGCGCCGGTTACGGCCGGGACTGGCGGGCCGCCATCGCCGGCCACATGGGGGGCCGGGACCTGCAGGACGTGGTGGACGGGGCGCAGTGGCTCGTCACGCGGCACGGGGCCGATGCCAAGCGCCTGGGCCTCTACGGCGGCAGCTACGGGGGCTTCATGACCCTCATGGCCCTCTTCACCGCTCCGGAGGTCTTCCAGGCGGGCGCGGCCCTGCGGCCCGTCACCGACTGGGCCCACTACAACCACGGCTACACCGCCACCATCCTGGGCACGCCCCAGGCCAACCCCGAGGCCTACCGGAAGAGCAGCCCCCTGCACCACGCCGCCGGCCTGAAGGGCAAGCTCCTCATCTGCCACGGCCTGGTGGATGTGAACGTGCACGCCCAGGA
>CAZVKM010000136.1:0-9898 GCA_964627685.1 uncultured Solibacteraceae bacterium
CTCCTCCTCGTTGTCCAGGAGCTTGAAGATCCGCTCGCTGGAAGCCAGGGCCGTCTGCATCACGTTGTACCGCTCGGCCAGCTCCCGGATGGGACGGAAGAAGCGACTGCTCTGCTGGATGAAGGCGAACAGGAGGCCCCAGGTGAGGGCCCCCGCCTCGAGGCGGAGCCCGCCGTAGTAGATGAGGGCCGCCAGGGTGCAGGAGGTGATGAGCTCCACCACGGGGAAGAACTCCGCGTAGGCGAAGATGGTCCGGAGGAAGGCCTGGAGGTAGCTCTCGTTGAGCTCTGTGAACCGTCCTCCGCTGCGGGCCTCCTGGGCGTTCACCTGCACGAGGCTCATGCCCGAGAGCTGCTCCTGGAGGAAGGCCTGGATGGCCGCGTAGCGGCCCTGCGTCTCCCGGAAGGCCTCACCCGCACGGCGGCGGAAGACCTCCGTGGCGATGAGGAGGAAGGGCATGATCCCGAGGGCCACCAGCGCCAGGCCCGCATGGGCCCGGGCCATCCAGATGACGATGGCGAGCAGGCTCATGGCATCCCCGAGGATCGCCACGAAGCCGGAGGCGAACATCTCGTTCAGGTTCTGCACGTCGCTGGTCACCCGCGTCATGAGGCGCCCCACCGGATTGTGGTGGAAGAAGTGCGTGCTCCGCCGCATGAGATGGGTGAAGAGCTGGGTGCGGAGGTCGAGCATGGCCCTCTGGCCGATGAAGGCCAGGAGGAAGTACCGCACCCCGGTGATCACGAAGCCCGCCACGAGGACGCCGAGGAAGGTGCCCACCAGGGGGCCGGCCCCCTTCAGGGTCCCGGCCGCCACGTGGCGGTCGATGAGCCGGCGGGTCAGCTCCGCGGGCAGGACCTCGAGGTAGGCCCCGGCCGCCATGAGCCCCAGGAGCACCACCAGGCCGGCCCAGTAGGGGCGGAGGTAGCCCACCAGCCGCCAGAGGAGCGCCCGCCGCTGGGGCCGGGTCTCCAGCTGGTCCGAATGGAAGAAGCGGCTGGCATCCGACATGGCGCGATTGTCCCATGAATGCCCGGGGATTCCCCCCGGGGACTCCGACTGCGCCCGCGTCCGGCCCATGGCATCCTGGAGTCCCCCGCGCCAAGGCTCGTCCCGAACCGCCCGGGGCCGCTCCGGATGGTGCCCATGCGCTCGCTCCTCCTCCCCACCCTCACCCTGGCCCTGGCGGCCCAGAGCCCGGAAGCGCGGCTGCGGAAGGACCTGGCCTTCCTCACCTCCGACGCCCTCCAGGGGCGGGGAAATGGCAGTCCCGAGCTCATGAAGGCCGCGGCCTTCGTGACCAGGCGGCACCAGGCCCTCGGCCTCCACCCGGTGACGGTCACCTTCCCCTTCCCCTCCAAGGTGGAGGTGGTCGCCGCCCGGGCCACCTACGGCACCGCCTCCTGGGTGGCCGGCCGGGACTTCCAGCCCCTGGGCCTCAGCGGGGAGGGGGACGTGCCGCCCTCGGATCTCGCCTTCCTCGGCTATGGCACCCGCTCCGGGGCCTACGATGAGTTCAAGGAGATGGACCTGAAGGGGCGCCTCGCCGTGATCCGGCGGCGCATGCCCGACCTCCCGGCCCTGGCCCACCTCTCCCCCGTGGAGCGGAGCCTCACCTACCGCCTCCGTCGGATCCAGGAGGCCGGGGCCTCCGGCATCCTCGTCATCGAAGAGGAGGACGCCCCCCGGCCCACCCGGATCGAAGAGGCCTCCGCCCCGCTCGGGATTCCCGTGATCAGCATCCGCCGGGACCTGCTGGAGGGCCCCTTCGGCCTCTCCGACCGGTTCGCCGCCATCGCCGAGACCGGTCTCCCCCAGACCCGCAGTGGCGAGGAGGTCCCCCGCGTCTCCCTCTCGGTGGCCCTGCGTCGGAAGGAGGGCCCCGTGCCCACCGTGGCCTCCCTGCTGCGGGGACGGGATCCCCAGCGCAAGGAGGAGGTGGTCGTGCTGGGCGCCCACCTGGATCACCTTGGATTGGGAGAACGGCACAGCCTGGGTGGTGCAACGGCCTTCGGGAAGGTCCACCCCGGGGCCGACGACAACGCCTCCGGCTCCGCCCTGTTGCTTGAGCTGGCGCGGAGGTTCGCCCGCAAGCCCGCCCGGAGGCCCATCCTCGCGCTCCACTTCGGCGGCGAGGAGGAGGGCCTCCTGGGGAGCCAGCACTGGCTGAAGCACCCCACCACCCCCTTGGAGCAGCTGCGGTTCATGGTGAACTTCGACATGGTGGGGCGCCTCACCCCGGCGAAGCCGAGCCTCTCCCTGGGCGGCCTCGGGGCCCCGAAGCAGGCGGTGGATCGGGCTGCCGCCCTCGCCCCCGAGGGCTGGGCGGTGGGACGGGAGCTGGGGGCCAGCGTCGGCGGCAGCGACCACATGAGCTTCGCCCAGGCGAAGATCCCGACCTTCTTCTTCTTCACCGGGCTGCACGACGCCTACCACCGGCCCACGGATACCGCCGACCGCATCGACCCCAAGGGCATGGCCCTCCTCGCCGACTTCGCGGAGAAGGTGGTGCGCGACCTCGCCGATGGGGAGGCCCTGCCCCCCTTCGATCCCGAGACCGCCAAGCTGCCCGCCCAGTCCCGCAGCCCCATGCGCATCGCCTTCGGCACCATCCCCGACTACAGCCCCTGCCCCGAGGGCTTCCGGATCAGCGGCGTGGCCAAGGGCGGAACCGCCGAGGCCCTGGGCCTCCAGGGCGGCGACATCCTCACCTCGTTCGGAGGACGCCCGCTGAAGGACATCCAGGACTACATGGCGGCCCTGGGCACCTTCGCCCCGGGGGACCAGGTCGTGGTGACCTGGATCCGCGCGGGCAAGCCCATGGAGGGCAAGGCCACCCTGAAGGGGCGGGACTGATGCGGTTGCACCTGCCCGGGGGCTTCCCCACCGAGGTCCACGTGCTGGAGGCCCTCACCCCGGAGCCCCTGCCCGCCGGCCCCTGGGTGCTCATCGGGGACGAGGCGGTGCGTCCCCACTGGGAAGCCACGGGAATGCCCCAGCCACCCGGCACCCTGTGGGTCTCCGTGCCCGAATCGGAGAAGCGCCTCTCTGTGCTCGCGCCCTGGCTGGAGGCCTGGGCCACCCTCCCCCTCCACCGGGATGCCACCGTGGTGGCCGTGGGCGGGGGGGTGCTGACCGACATGGCCGGACTCGCGGCCTCGCTCTACATGCGCGGTATCGCGTGGCAGGCCTGGCCCAGCACCCTGCTCTCCATGGCTGACGCCGGCCTGGGGGGCAAGACCGCCTGCGACCTCGAGGCCGGCAAGAACCTCGTGGGGGCCTTCCATGCGCCGGTGAAGCTCGTGGCCTGCACCTCGCTGCTCGGCAGCCTGCCCCCCCGGCACCTCGAGAACGGGCGGTGGGAGCTGGTGAAGACCGCGCTGCTCATGAACGACCTCGCCTGGGCGGAGGACCTCCTGAAGACCTCCGGCCCGCGCACCACCTGGATCGAGCGGGCCCTGGCCTTCAAGGCCGGGGTCGTCCACCGGGATCCCGAAGAGCACGGGGAGCGGAGGCTCCTGAACCTCGGGCACACCCTGGGGCATGCCCTCGAAAGCGCCTCCGGCTATCGCCTGCTCCATGGCGAGGCGGTGGGGCTCGGCCTCCTGGCGGCCTGCTACCTCGCGGAGGCCCAGGGCCTCAAGCCCTTTCCCGACAAGCTGCTCGGCGCCATGATGGAGCCGCTCGCGCCCCTGGCCGCCCAGGTCGCGCCCTGGGAAGCACTCCGTCCCTGGCTGCTGCGGGACAAGAAGGCCGCCCAGGGCACCATCGCCTGCGTGCTCCCCCGCCCGGATGCCCCGGCCCTCATCCGTCCCCTGCCTGCGGACGTCTGGGCCGAACCCGCCCGACTCCTGAAGGACCGACTTCTCACCGGGAGCCTCCGTGGCTGATCGCCGTTACCTGCCCCTCCTCCTGGCCCCGGCCCTGTTCGCCCAGCAGGAGGATCCCCGTGGCCTGCTGCTGAGGGCCCGGGCCCTCCACCTCGAAGGGACCTCGGCCTCCCTCGCCGCGGCGATCCCGCTGTACCGCCGCGTCGTGGCGCTCGAGCCGGGCAGCGCCGAGGCCCACCTGCGGCTCTCCGAAGCCCTCCGGGATGCCGGAGACCCCGAGGCGGCCCTGGCCCCCGCGGAGAAGGCCACCGCGCTCGATCCCGCCAGTGCGGAAGCCGCGGCGCACTTCGCCCTCCTCCAGTACCAGCGGGCCAAGAGCGGCACGCTCAAGCCCGCGGAGGCGATCCCCGCGCTCCGCAAGGCCGGGGAGCGCCTCCCGCTCGATGTGGAGGTCTGGTACCGCCTCGCGGAGCTCAGCGAACAGGAGAAGGACACGGCCACCGCCCTGCGGGCCTGGAACCGCCTCGCCCGCCTCCGGCCCCAGGCCCTTGAGACCTGGGAGCGGGTGGCCTTCCATGCGAAGGCCCTCGGCCGCTACGAGGCCCGCCGGGAAGCCACCCTCACCCTCGGACGCCGGCGCCTCCAGGGTCAGGAGGGGGTCAGGGCCCTCCGCCTCCTCGAGGAGCTGGCGCGGGATCAGGTGGAGGCTTCCTACTTGGCCCATGCGGAAGAGAGCTTCCTCCTCCTCACCCGCCACCTCCCCGAAGAGGCCGGCCTCTGGGAGAACATCGGCCTCATCCGCCTGCAGGCCCAGCGGTGGAAAGAGGGGCTGGAAGCCCTGGATCGGGCGGCGGCCCTGAAGCCCTCCACCCGCATCGGCTTCAACCGTGCCTTCGCGCTCCTCCACCTCAACCAGACCGGCGAGGCGGAAGCCATCCTCCAGAACCTCCGCGAGGAGGGCCTCAGTGGGGAGACCGAGGCCCTGAAGGCCCAGGTGAACGGCCTGTACGCACGGGCGCTGCTCCTGCAGGGGAAGGAGGACGCCTACCGGACCTGGCGGGCCTCGGCCAAGCTTCCCCCCGCGCTGGAGCCGGAGCTGGCCTCCTTCGACGTGCAGGCCCTCCTGCGGCAGAAGCAGTGGGATGCCGCCCTGAAGGCGCTCCACGAGGGCGTCGGGAAGTGGCCCGAGGGGGGCCTGTTCCGGGAGGCCAAGGCCATGCCGGAGAAGATCCTCGGCGGGGGGTTCCTCCATCGGAGCGCCCGGGAGAAGGCCCTTCGCCACCTGGAGCGCAGTGCCACGGCCCAGCTCTTCGCGGAGTTCGGCCACTGGGAGCCCTGCCTCAAGGCCGCCCAGGAGGCCCGGGCCCTCAGCCCCGCCCGGGCGGTGGACCTGCTCCTGCTCCAGGCCACGGCCCTGGACAACCTGGCGCGCCCCAAGGAGAGCCTCACCGTGCTGCGCGAGGCCCAGAAGCTGGAGCCGGTCAACGCCACCCTCCAGAACAACCTCGGCTACCTGCTCCTGGAGCAGGGGGGCGAGCTCTCAGAGGCGGCCCGCCTCATCGAATCCGCGGCCCAGCTGGCGCCGAACAACGGCAGCGTCACCGACTCCCTGGGCTGGCTCCAGTTCCGGCAGGGGAAGGTGAGCGCCGCGGAGGCCACCCTCCGGCGCGCGGCCGACCAGAACCGCTTCAGTCCCGAGGTGCGCAAGCACCTGGGCGAGGTGCTCCTGGCCCAGGGGAAGGTGCGCGAGGCCGTGGAGCAGTGGGAGCGCGCCCTCGCCTACCCCTTCCCGGACCGCGCCGCCCTGGAGAAGCGCCTGGGCATCCTCAAGGTCCAGCTGGCGAAGCAGGAGGCGGAAGGCAAGGCGGATCCCGCCCCCGCGGAGCCCGAGGGCCCGGAGGGCGACGAAGAATGACCCGAACCCGATTCCCCATACCGGCACCTCTGTCGTGATGCCGCAGCCGATCCCCCCCGCCCAGGTCCAGGAGACCCCCGCCCCCTTCCGGGCCCTCTTCGCCTGGGGCTATGTGGGGCCAGACGGCGAAGGCCAGGGCACCCTGGCCGTGCTCCTGGAGCCCGCCACCGGGAAGGTGCTCCTCGAGCTCCACGGGCTCGGGGAACGCCTCCTCCTGCTCACCGGTGATGCCGTCGCGGGCTACCGCGTCCAGGTGCCCCGGCAGAAGCTGGATGCGAGCGCCCCCTCATTGGCGGACCTGCCCCTGCCCTTCCTCCCCGGCGTGGGCAGCCCAGAGGGGCTCCGGAAGCTCCTCCAGGAGGGCCAGGGCGCGGGCGTGGAGGTGACCCGCCGGGGCCCCGAGGGTCCCGAGAAGCTCCACTATCGCGGCAAGGATCGCCGGGGCCGCGAAGAGCAGGTCTGGCTCACCCGCAAGAAGCCCTGACTCAGGGCTTGGGTGCCCTGGGCCTCCCGGCCTCCACCCAGGCGGAGCCCCACAGGGCCGCCAGGCGATGTCCCGCCACCGAGAGCCGGCTCTGCACGACGTCTCCCTGCAGGGCCCAGAAGTTCCGCCAATAGCCCACCCCGGGCACCGGGCGCTCCCGCGCCTCGCCCCGGCTGGCTTCGAGGTCGTCCGCCAGGAGCCTGGGCACGAGGGAGAAGCTCTCCTCCAGCCAGATCCAGGGGTCTCCGGCGGGATCCACGGAGCCCGAGGGCCGGGTGGGGAGCTCCACGCCTTCCACGTACCGCTCCACCAACCCGGACTCCCACCGGGCATGGAGCCCCTTCTGGCCCGTGAGCTGTCCATCGTGGTTCGCCGTCGTGTGCAGGGGCACGTGCAGGTCCGCGACGTAGTGCCCCAGCCAAGCGGCCTGCTCGGCCACCTTCCCCGGATCCCCGGAGCGGAAGGCCTCCACCAGACGCCGGTAGCCATCCTGGATCACCCAGGGCACCGTCCCGGCCTTCTGGAAGGTCGCACCTCCCACCTTGGCGAGGGCCTCCCCGGCGTCGTGGGGGATGTCGGAGGGTTTCCCGTAGAGCTCCACATTGAGGTAGTGGCGCGGCCCCTCCTTCCGGTCGTGGGATTTCCAGCGGTCCGGCTCCACGCTGGCCTCGAGCATGCGGAGCTCCCGCCCCTGGAACCAGGGGCCCAGCTCCGGGGGGACCCCCTTGAGGGCCACCTGGGTGACGGTCCGGTGGCCCTTGTCGCCCCAGGCGAAGAGGGCCGGGGTCAGCAGACCCAGGACCAGGGGGCGGAGGCGCCTCACCGGGGGATGGTGCCGGTGCGCTCCCAGCGGGTACGCACAAGGAAGTAGCGCGCGGCGTCGATGTAGTTGGCTGCGACATCGCCCGGGCCCTGGGGCACGGTGGCGCTCTCGTCGTCACTCCCCTTCTCCCGGTAGCTCCACCACACCATGAAGGGGCGCCCACGCAGGTGATCCATGGGCAGGAAGCCCCAGAAGCGGCTGTCGGTGCTGTTCTCGCGGTTGTCCCCGAGGGCGAAGACGTAGCCTTCCGGAACCTTCACCGGCCCCATGTTGTCCCGGAAGCTGGGACTTCCCGGCTCGAAGGGCGAGGACTCCGTGAGGTCGGAGCGGTCCTGCTTGTTCATGGCGAGCACCGCCGGATCCGTGAAGGGCCACAGGTGCTCGGAGCGCGGGGAGATGTGACCGGCGAAGCGATCCACGGGCCAGGGACCGGGGGTGGGCCCCGGGGCCGAATCCCCATCGAAGTCCAGCTTCCACCCGCCGTGGTGCTCGAAGGGGCCCGTCACCAGCTTCCCGTTCACATAGAGGCGCTTGTTCCGGAACTCGAGCGTGTCCCCCGGCAGGGCCGCACAGCGCTTCACCCAGTCCTGGTCGCGGTCGTAGGGCCACCGGAAGACGATGATGTCCCCGCGCTCCACCTTCCGCATGGGGAACAGGGCGCTCTCCCAGGCGAACTGGGGCCGGGCGAAGATGAACTTGTTGGCCACCAGGTGGTCCCCGATCATCAGCGAGTTGCGCATGCTGGCCGTGGGGATGGTGAAGTTCTGGGCCACGAAGGTCTTGAAGAAGAAGACCACCGCCATGGCGAAGAGGATCACCTCCAGGTTGTCGCGGACGAACCCCTTCCGGGCCCCCTCAGGCAGTTCGCTTTCGTCCTTCTTCTTCGCCACGTCTACTCCGGAGTTCGCTGGGGCTGCTGGATGGGGATGGGGTTGTGTCAGGGCTTCGCCGGACGGTCGTCCAGGAACCCCATGTCCACGAGGCGGTTGACGGGGATCCAGTTCCCGTCCCTCCAGATCTGCGTCTCCACTTCGCCCAGCCCCCTCAGGAACAGGGTGCGGCGCCGGAGGGCGGGGCCCACGGCCTCGACCCAGATCCCGATGGGGTCCGTCACGCCCTTCACCCCGGCGGGGTTGTCCCAGGCCGCGGGGCCGAGCACCGTGAAAGTCAGGCCACGCTTCGAATCCCTCCAGCCGGGCTGCGCCTCCGGGAAGCCCTTGGGCAGGACCCAGGCCGCGGTCTGGCCATCCTCCCCCAGCAGCTCCACGCCCCCGGCCTCCAGGCGCAGGGTGTAGGTGTAGGGTTCCTGGGCCAGGGTGCTCTGGGAGAGCTTCACGAGGCCGGCTCGGGTGGGATCCATGAGGCCCTGGGCGACCCTGAGCTGGTAGCGGCTCGCCCGCCGGGCTTCCGCGTCGGGCAGGCTGGGATCCTCGAACCCCAGGGTGCGGCCCTCCTCCCACGGCGCGTAGACCGGCGGGGCCTCCATCCGCTTCAGGCGGCACCCGGGGAGGAGGAGCAGGAGGGCCGCCGGGGCCAGGAGGCGGCGCATCACTTGGGGCCCTTGCCGAACTTGGCCATCAGATCCCCGAGGGAGGCGCCGCTCTTCACGGGCTCGGCCTTGGGTCCGAAGGTGCCGCCACCCTGGTGCGGGCGCTCAGGACGCGGCCCACGCCCCTCGGGCTTCGGGCCACGGGCCTCGGGCCTGGGACCGCGGGGGCCCTCCGGGCGGGGGCCCCGGGCGGCCTCCGGTCGCGGACCCCGGCCTTCGGGCCTAGGGGCCCTCGGGGCCTCGGGACGGCGCTCCGCGCGCTCCGAGCGGTGCTCGGGCCTGGGGCGCTGGGCCCCGGCCGGGGCGGGGAGGAGGGCCTTGACGGAGAGGGCGATGCGCTTGGCCTGGAGGTCCACACCCATCACCTTCACCTTCACCACCTGGCCCACGCTGAGGGCCGCGGCGGGCTCCTTGATGAAGGTGTGGCTGATCTCGCTCAGGTGCACGAGACCGTCCTGGTGCACGCCGATGTCCACGAAGGCGCCGAAGGCGGTCACGTTGGTGACGATGCCCTGCAGCTCCATGCCCTCCTGAAGGTCCTCGGGCTTGTTCACGTCATCCCGGAACTGCACGGCCACGAAGGACTCACGGGGATCGCGGCCGGGCTTCTGGAGCTCGGCGATGATGTCCTTCACCGTCTCCACGCCGAAGGTCCCATCGGTGAACTGCTTCGGGTCCAGGCCGCCCAGGATGGCGTCGTTGCCGATGAGCTGGGGCACGGCGAGGCCCGTGGCCTGGCTGATGCGCTGCACCACGGGGTAGGACTCGGGATGCACCGCGGAGGCGTCCAGCGGGTTCTCGCCCTCGCGGATGCGGAGGAACCCCGCCGCCTGCAGGAAGGCCTTCTCGCCGAAGCGGGAGACCTCCAGCAACTGCTCGCGGCGCTTGAAGGCCCCGTGCTCGAACCGATGCTGCACGATGTTCTTGGCCAGGGCCTCGCCGACCCCCGCCACGTAGCTGAGGAGCTTGTAGGAGGCGGTGTTGAGGTCCACCCCCACCCGGTTCACGCAGCTCTCAACCACGTCATCCAGGCCCTTCTTGAGGGCGGTCTGGTTCACGTCGTGCTGATACTGGCCCACCCCGATGGACTTGGGATCCACCTTCACCAGCTCGGCGAGGGGATCCTGGAAGCGGCGGGCGATGCTGATGGCCCCACGCACGGTGACATCCTGGTCCGGGAACTCCTCACGGGCCACCTCGGAGGCGCTGTAGACCGAAGCGCCCGCCTCGCTCACCGCGATGCAGACCACGCCCTGCTTGCTGGTCTCACGCAGCCATTGCTTGATGAGCACCTCGG
>CAZVKM010000137.1:0-9886 GCA_964627685.1 uncultured Solibacteraceae bacterium
GACTTCGGCCCCAGGCTGGCGCCGTCGTGGAACTCGAAGCCACCCGCCTGCCAGAGGAAGCAGTCGAAGATGCCCTCCTCGACCTTGAGCTGCACGATGCGGCGGATCTCCACCTCGGTCACGAGCTGGCGGCTGATCAGGATGCGCCCCAGGAGCTGGTTCTCGTCCTCCTGCGTGGCCAGGGCCTCGCGCAGCTGCTCCTCCGTGATGCGGTTGAAGGCCAGCAGGTATTGGCCGAGGTACTCCCGGGGATCGGAGGACCAGATGGAGGTGACCTTGCCCTCGTGGAAGCCCACGCGCTTGGTGTGGAGGGGGCCGCGGAGCTCCAGGACACCGGACTTCTTGCCTACGGCCAGCCACTGGAAGATGTCTTCCAGGCCCATCGTGGCGAGGTCGCCGTTCAACGCCATGGGTACTGCTCCCCGTAAGTCCCTAATTTATCCCAATCATCCGGAACTTCCTGACAAAAGATCGGGACCGGCAGGCCCCGCCCCTTGATGGACATCTCGGCAGGCCCAACGGTTTCCTAAAGGACCTGAATGGCCTCCCGGACCGCCTGATTGAGCAGATCCGGATGATGGCGCGCCACGGGGGCTTCGGGGTCCAGCAGGGGATGGGCCAGGACGGGGATGCCGAGGTCGTTCCCGAGCTGCGGCAGCACGGGCTCCGCCCCCTCCTCGAGGTAGCGGGTGAGCAGGGGGCCCGGGAAGGGCGTGCTGTTGGCGAGCACCGCGCTCACGGCCACCTCGCCGAAGGCCTGGATCGAAGCCACGTGGTCCGCGAGGGTGAGGCCCTGGCTCTCCCCCGGCTCCGTCATGAGGTTGGCGATGTAGAGCAGGGGGGCCTTGGAGGCGGCGATGCTCTCGCGGATCTCCGGGATCAGGAGGTTCGGGATGGTGGAGGTGTAGAGGCTGCCGGGGCTGAGGATGATCAGGTCGGCCCGGAGGATGGCCAGGAGGGCCTCCGGGAGGGGCTCGGCGTCCTGGGGCTCCAGCCAGAGGCGGCTGAGGGGGGGATGGCTTTCATTGACCTGTGATTCCCCCACGTAGCGGCGCCCCTGGAAGTCCTCGGCGCAGAGGGAGACCGGCTGGAGGGTGGAGGGGTAGAGCCGCCCGGCCGTCACCAGGACCGAGCTGAGCTGGCGGATGGCCCGCACCCAGTTCCCGGTGATGTCGGCCAGGGCGAAGAGCATGAGGTTGCCCAGGGAGTGCCCGGCCAGCGTGCCGGTCCCCCGGAAGCGGTAGTTCAGGAGCTCCGTGAGGAGGCTCTCCTCCTTGGTGAGGGAGGACAGGCAGTTCCGGAGGTCGCCCGGAGGGATGCCGCCCAGCTCCGTGCGGAGGCGTCCGCTGCTGCCGCCATCGTCGGAGACGGTGACGATGGCCGTGAGGCTCCAGGGGTCCCGGACCCGGCATCCCTCGCGCTTCAGGGCCCGGAGGAGGGCCGCCATGCCAGTACCGCCCCCGAGGGTGACGACCCTCAGGGGCTGGTCGGGGTGCAGCCGGGATTCCCGGGGCACGGCTGGGTCCGGCGCGTCAGCGGCCCAGGGCGAAGCCGAAGGCCGGATGATCCCGCATGTCCTCGAAGTCGGGCTCCATGCGGAACTGGTAGGTGAGGTCGGGATCCAGGTCCAGGGCGGCCTTGAGGCTGGCGGCGCAGGGCTCTTCCTGGTCGAGCTGGGCCAGGGCCACCGCCTTGAGGTAGTGGAGCTTGGCGTGGTCGGCGTGGGCCTTGAGGGCCTTGTCCAGCACCTTCATGGCCCCTTCGGCGTCCTTGCCGTTCAGGAGCATCTGGGCCTCGACCTCGGGGGTCCGCTTGGGCTCCTTGGGGGTCTGGGTGTGGCGCTGGCAGGTGGCGAGGTACCCCTGGGCACTGCGCTTGAGGTGCCAGTGGCCGCCCTCCTGGGCCTGGGCCACCAGGGCTTCGAAGGCCTTGGCGGCCTCGCCGTGCTTGCCGGCATCGAAGAGCTTCACGGCCTTGCCGAACTCCTCCGCGAGCGGATGGGCGGCGGTCTTGGTGTTGGATTCGGACTTGGCTTTGGCCTTGGTGACCATGCGTTCCCCTCGCGTTCCGTGAATGGCTTCAGCCCACTATAGCAAGGTGCGGGATCAAACCTTGAAGAGGGCTTCCTCGCGGTCCAGGAAGCGGGTGGCCAGGGCCACGGTGAGGAGGGCCAGGGCCAGGGTCATGGTCAGGGCGACCAGGTACTCCCAGGTCACGGGCTGACCCCCGAAGAGCTTCCGGATCGCCAGGGAGACGTTCACCAGGGGCACCCAGGGGAGGAAGGCCAT
The DNA here is from genome assembly GCA_964627685.1 of uncultured Solibacteraceae bacterium. Lineage (GTDB taxonomy): Bacteria > Acidobacteriota > Holophagae > Holophagales > Holophagaceae > JAFDVN01. The sequence continues at coordinate 2,289 of CAZVKM010000137.1, forward strand.
CTTGTCCACCCCGGGGGCGGAACTGAACATGCCCAGCGCCATCACCACGAAGATGCCGGGGGTCATGGCCATGGTGGCCTCCCGGGTGTTCTTGGCCCGGGTGCCGAGCAGGAGGATCACCGAGCTCAGCAGCAGGCCCACAGGGATGAGCAGCAGGAGGGTGAGCAAGAGGCTCGAGGGGTTGGTGAGGTTGGCCATGGCCGAGGTGGGGCCGGCGGGCATGGGCTGGGAGCTGGCGATCTCGCGGGTGATGTTGCTCAGCCCGAAGATCCACCCCGCCATGGAGGCCAGGGCGCTGGCCAGGCCGATGCTGAAGACCATGAGCAGCTTGCCGTGGATGATGCTGCGGCGGTTCAGGCGGGTGGAGAGCAGGCTGAGCAGAGTGCCGCGCTCCTTCTCACCCGCGGTGAGGTAGGCCCCGTGCTGCATGGCGCCGGCATACATGGTGATGATGAGGATGTAGGGCAGCCAAGCCCCGAGGGCCTTGCCGATCTCGAGGGCCGTGCTGCTGGCCTTCTCCTCCACCACGCGGGTGGGGATGGCGAGCTCCGGGGAGGCCTTGGCCTGCTCCAGGCGGGCCTTGACCCAGGCGCCGTCCTGCTTCTTGAGGGTCTCCTTCACACGCTTGAGGGCCAGCTCCGAGGCCCGCTCGCTCTCGTCCACCAGCGTGGTCACGGAAAAGGTCTCCTGCCGCGCAAACTTGGCGGCGGCTTCCGCCTCCACCGTGACCGCCAGGTCCACCTTCTGGTCCAGGAGGGCCTGCTTCAGCTCACCGGAAGGCGGAGGCACCAGCTCGAAGGTCTTCGGATCCGATTCGAGAATGGGCCGGAGGGCCGCACCGGGGTCCACGAGCACCACGCGGCTGGGACGTCCCTTCCGCTTCTCGGAGTCGCCCTTCGCCAGCTTGGTCATCATGGTGAGGATCGTGGGATAGAGCACGATGGGAAGGATCAGCGTGAAGAACACGGTCTTCCGGTCCTTGAAGAACTCCATCAGCTCCTTGCGGAAGATCAACCAGGTTCCGCGCATGTCAGGCCTCCTTGCCGTTGGCGAGCTGGAAGAACACTTCATCCAGGGTTCCGACCTTCCACTGCTTCATGAGGTCCCGCGGAGGGGCGTCGCCGTGGAGCTGGCCGTCGAAGATGATGCCGACGCGGTCGCAGATCTGCTCCACCATGGGCATCACGTGGGTGGAGACGATGACGGTGCGCCCTTCCTCCCGCATGATCCGGAGGAGGTCCAGCACGGTCTTGGCCGTCAGGACGTCTAGGCCGGTCGTGGGCTCGTCGAAGATCACCACCTTGGGATCGTGGAGGAGGGCCCGGGCGATGCTGAGCTTCTGCTTCTGGCCGGAGGAGAAGCCATCCACCTTCACGTCCGCGAACTCGGCCATGCCGAGGCGGTCGAGCAGGTGGAGGCCCCGCCGCTCGGCGGTGAGGGGATCCACGCCCTGGAACTCGCCGAAGAGGCGGAGGGTCTCCCGGGGGGTGAAGCGGTCGTACACGCTCATGTCCGTGGCCAGGAAGGCCATGCGGGCGCGGACCGCTTCAGGCTGCTCCCGGGTGTCCAGGCCGCAGACCTGGATGGACCCGGCATCGGGCGTCATCAGGCTGGCGATCATGCGGAGGGTGGTGGACTTCCCGGCGCCGTTGGGGCCCAGGAGGCCGTAGATCTCCCCAGGATTCACGGTGAGGGAGATGCCGCGAACGGCTTCGATGCGCTTCGTCTTCCGGGACTTCTTGTCCCGGACGTCGAAGCCCTTGTGGACCTCCCTGAGTTCGATCATGGGGATTCCTCCGTGGAGCCAGTCTAGGAAGGACGACGGCCGGGATTTCCGGCCGTCGATGAACGGGGGTGCCCCGCCGGCGAACGGCGGAACGCGGGTGGCTCAGCGGTGGGCGATGCCCCCGAAGGCGTAGAGGCCCTCGACCCCGGCTGTACCCAGGATGATCATCAGCGCCCCGGCGCAGAGGCAGTAGAATGCGAAGGCGTTCAGGCGGGGCGAGCGGGTGAACCGGTCCAGGACGCCGATGGCCAGGTAGCCGCTCACGGCGGAGACCAGGACGCCCACGGCGCAGGCCAGGGTCGGGGAGATGCCGCCCACGGGGAAGGCCAGGTCGGCGGGGAGCGGCTGGTGCTTCAGGAGGGGGCTGACCAGGTGCTTGGCCTCGAAGACGGCGGCCCCGAGGATGGTGGGGATGCCGAGCAGGAAGCTGAAGCGGGCCGAAGCGGGCAGGCGGAGGCCCGCGAACACGCCCATCGAAATGGTGGAGCCGCTGCGGGACAGCCCGAAGCCACCTCCGAGGCCCTGGATGGCCCCGACCATGAGGGCGTCCCGGGGCGTGGCGGCGGGGAGGTCTCGGGCCGCATCCCGTTGGGCCTTCTTGTTGGCCTGGAAGAGCATCCAGGCCGTGACCAGGAGGAAGCACCCGTAGACCCACAGGTGCTGCTTGGACCACTCCTTGGCGGGACGGGTGAGCATGCCCAGGGCGATGGTGGGGAGCATCGCCAGGAAGAGGAGCCAGGCCAGTTGCCGGCCCTCGGCATCCCGGCCGATCAGTCCGAGGAGGATCCGCCCGAGCTCCTTCCGGAAGTAGATGAACAGGGCCACGAGGGTGCCCACGTGGAGGAGCACGTCGAAGGCGAGGGGCATGCCCCGGCCCAGGAGCAGGTGCTCCGTGAGCGTCAGGTGGGCCGTGGAGGAAACCGGCAGGAACTCCGTGAGGCCCTGGACGAGTCCCAGGAGGATGGCGTGCCACAACTGCATTGAAACTCCATGGTGGGGTTCCAGTGTGCCATGCTGCTGCCCATGCTTCCCGCCCTGGATTTCCGTTCCGACACCGTGACCCGGCCCTCGGCCGAGATGCGCCGGGCCATGGCCGAGGCCGAGGTGGCCGATGATGTGCTGGAGCATGATCCTACGCTTGCGAGGCTCGAGGCCCGGGTCGCGGAGCTGCTGGGGCTTGAGGCGGCCCTGTGGACGCCGACGGGATGCATGGCCAACCTCATCGCGCTGATGATCCACCTCAAGCGGGGCGACCGCTTCCTCGCCCCCGAACAGGCCCACGTGCTCGGTTCCGAGCTGGGCACCGCCGCTTGGATCGCCGAGGGCATGCCCCACGCCCTGCCCTGGGACGGGGGCCCGGGCCGACCGAGCGCCGAGGCGGTGACGCGGGCCGCGGGGCGACCCGGCCCCTACTTCAACCTCCGCACCACCCTCCTCTGCCTGGAGAACACCCACAACTTCGCCGGGGGGGCCGTCATCCCCGTGGCGGAGCACCGGGCCCTCGTGGGGGCCGCGAAGGCCGCCGGCCTGAGGGTGCATGTGGATGGCGCCCGCCTCTGGCATGCGGCCACCGCCCTGGGCTGCGGGCTCCCGGAGCTCACGGCCGGCGCGGACACGGTGCAGGTGTGCCTCTCCAAGGGGCTGGGTGCGCCCATGGGCAGCCTGCTCTGCGGTTCCCGGGAAACCGTCGCGGAGGCCCGCCGGTGCCGGAAGATGCTGGGGGGCGGGGTGCGCCAGGGCGGGGTCGTGGGCGCTGCGGGGCTCGTGGCCCTGGACTACCTCCCGCGCCTTGCGGAGGACCACGCCAAGGCCCGGATGCTGGCCGAGGGGCTGAGGAAGCTGGGCTTCACCCTCGACCTCCCCGAGACGAACATCCTCCTCGTGGAGGTGCCGGACGCCCCTTCGGCGCTCGCGCTCCTGGCGGAGGTGGGCGTCCATGCGGTGCCCGTGGGGCCCCGCCTTCGCTTCATCCCCCATCGGGATCTCGCGGACGCCGACATCCATGAAGCCCTCTCCCGCCTGGCCCCCCTGGCCGAGCGCCTCTTGAAGGGAGCCGCCTGATGCGCAAGGGAACCCTCGCCCTGGCCTGTGCGGCCCTCCTGGGCCTCGGGGCCGGCGGCTGGTGGCTCTGGCAGGAAGGTCTGGAGCCCCTGCCCCTGGCCCCGGAAGGGGACCTCTGGGAGAAGGCGAATCCCGAAGGTGACCAGGATCAGGCCCGGGTGGAGATCCTGCTGCCCGAGGGGCCCAAGGCCCAGGCCTTCCTACGCGCGCAGGCCCTGGAGCCGTTGCTGGAGAAGGGGGAGGCGGGCTGGACCGGCCTCCTGGCCGAAGCGGCCTGGCGGAGCCGACATGCCAAGCGCTGGCGCTTCAAGCTCCGCCCCGGCCTCCGCTTCCAGGACGGCCGCCCCCTCGATGCCGCGGTGCTGGCCGTCTCCTTCCAGGCCTGGGCCCCGGCGGCGCTCAAGGCCGACCTCAGGGAAGCCCGGGCCGTGGATGGGGTGGCCGAGTTCCGCTTCCGCCATGCGCAGCCTGGGGCTGCGGAGGCCCTCGCGGCGGCGCCGGTGCGGGACGCCCTCACGGGCCTGGGCACGGGCCCCTTCCGGCTCTCGACGGACGGCCGGAGCCTGGAGCGCGCCGACTTCTTCCGTCATGGCCGCAGCGGCCTCGCGGCGCTCCAGTGGGTGTCAGATCCGGCGGCCCTGGCCGGCCAGGCCTGGGCGGAAGCGCTCGTGGCCAAGCGCTGGGCCTTCGCCATTTTCCCCGGTTCGGTGCCTGGGGAGGCCATGGCCGCCGTGCGGCTGGCGCCCTATGACGAGGTCCGGCTCTCCGATGGCACGGTGTGGTTTGTCAGCCGACGCCTCCGCCGCTTCCGCCCCGAGGCCTCGGACTGGACCCGGACGCGGCTCTTCGGCGTCTGGCGGGCTGACTACGAGCTGGTGCGCAAGGAACCCTGAGTCACTCCAGGTTCGCGGCCTGCTCCCGCAGCTGGTCCAGCACGCCTTTGGCCTCCATCACCGCACGGGTCATGGCGAGCCGCTTGCACTTCGAGCCGGTGGTGTTGAGCTCCCTCAGCACCTCCTGGCACCACACGTCCACGGCCCGGCCCTCGAGCCGGCCCTTCCCGAGGCGGTCGGAGAAGTCGTCGAAGTGCGCGGCGAGGCGGGTCATCTCCTCCCGCACATCCAGGCGCTCCGCCAGGATCCCGGCTTCCGCCAGGAGGCGGTCCTCGGGCACCCGGCCCGCCAGCTGCGCCTCCTGAAGGACCGCTTCGATGCGGGCCTTGAACAACCCCGGCAGCTCCTCCGCCTGGGCCGCGGCCTCCGCCTGGAGCTGGGCCTTGAGCGCCTGGAGCCGGGCCAGGGATTCGGTGAAGAAGGGGCGCAGACGCTCCGCCTCCTGACTCCGTCCCTCATTCCACCGGGCCAGCAGCTCCGCGAGACCCGCCTCCACTTCGGGGCCCAGATCCGGGGCCAGGTCCCCTTCGGCGGCGAGGAAGGCGCCGGGCAGCCGGAGGAAGGCCTCGGCCGTGAGGGGCGGGAGGTGCAGCCACTCCGCATCTTCGGCCCAGGCCTTGGCCACGGCCCGGAGGAGGGGGCGGTTGAGGCGGGGCTCGAGGCGCGCATCCTCCTGCAGCTCCACGGTGAGGTCGAGCTTGCCCCGCTGGGCCGCCCCGCGAACCTGGGCCCGGAGGGCGGGCTCCAGGGGGGCCAGGGCGGGATGCAGACGGAGGGAGAGGTCCAGACCCTTCCCGTTGACGCTGCGCAAGGCCAGGCGCAACCGGCCGCTGGGCAGGGGGCGGATGAGGTCGGCATAGGCGGTCATGGAGCGCATGGGTCCATTCTGACCGGTCCGGTGGAGGGGCGAAGGCCCGGAATCCATCCGGGAAGCGGAGGGCCGCCTCTCTTACACTGGGGCATCCCCATGGAGCTCCGATGCGTGCCTTCCCCCTCCTCCTGGCCTTCCCGCTGATGGCCCAGGCCCCGATGGATCACGCCGCCGAGATCGCGGCTTGGCACAAGGGCCGCATCGAGCGCCTGAAGTCCGAGAACGGCTGGCTGACCCTTGTGGGCCTGGATTGGCTCGCTGAAGGGGAGAACCCCATCGGCTCCGCCGAGGACTCGGTGGTGGGCTTCCCCAAGGAGATGAGCCCGGCTCGCGCCGGCGTGCTGATCCTCGAGGGCAAGCAGGTGCGGCTCAAAGCGGTGGCGGGATCCCCGCTCACCGTGAACGGCCAGCCGGCCAGGGATCAGGTGCTGAAGTCCGATGCGGAGGGCGCCCCCGACCTCCTGAAGCTGGGCAGCCGCACCTTCTACGTCATCCGCCGCGGCGAGAAGGTGGGGGTCCGGGTCAAGGATCCCCAGAGCCCGGTGCGCACGGGCTTCAAGGGCATCGAGACCTACCCCGCCAACGCCGCCTACCGGGTGGAGGGCACCTGGACCGCCTATCCCCAGCCCAAGGAGGTCATGATCCCCACGGTGCTCGGGGTGGCTGAGCCCATGAAGGCCTGGGGCACCGTCACCTTCACGCTGAAGGGGAAGACCTTCACGCTGCAGCCGGTGGACGAGGGCGACGGCAAGCTCTTCTTCGTCTTCAAGGACGCCACCAGCGGCCACGGCACCTACCCCGCCGGGCGCTTCGTCTACGCCGAGCCCCCCAAGGATGGGAAGGTGATCCTCGACTTCAACCGCAGCTACAACCCCCCCTGCGCCTTCACCACCTTCGCCACCTGCCCCCTGCCGCCGAAGTCCAACGTGATGGACATCGCCATCGAAGCGGGGGAGAAGGACTACGGGCACCACTGAAGGGGGCCCGGAACAGGGCTCAGAGCGGGCGGAGCTGCTCCGCGATGGAGCGGGTCTGCGCCAGCTGAACATCCCCCGTGTGGCGGGTGGCCTTGCGCTCGAAGAGCATCAGCCAGCACGGCTCGTCCGCCACGGGATTGTGGCGGACCCCCTTGGGGACCACGTACAGCTCCCCCTCCGACAGCTCCACGGAGGCCTGTTCCATCTCGATGCGCAGGTGCCCCTTCAGCACGAAGAACAGCTCGTCCTCGTGCTCGTGGTGGTGCCAGGCCAGGGAGCCCTGGACCTTGGCGACCTTGACGTAGGAATCATCCACCTCGCCGAGGACACGGGGTGACCAGAGCTCCGTCAGGGAGAGGGCCGCGGAGAGGGGGGAGACGGGGGCCTGCATGCGGGGACTCCTGGGGAGAGGGGCGGGTCCGTCCATGGTCCCATGGAGGCCCACCCAGACCTCACTCCCGCTCGGCTTCCGCCACCTCCCGCAGCCACCCCTTCATCCGGAGCCGCTCCACGCTCCGCTCCAGGTGGAGCTCCAGGGGGCTCCCGCCCTCGAAGCCCATCCGGGGCGCGGCGGCGGCGGCGAAGCCGAGGCGGTGGCCCTCCTGGAGCCGGAGGGGAAGCTGGCTCACGGGGCGCACCTCCCCCGTGAGGCCCACCTCCCCCATGAAGAGGCACTTGGGCTGGAGCACCCGACCGGTGGCGCTGCTCACCAGGGCGGCGATGACGGCGAGGTCCGCGGCGGGATCCTCCACCTCCAGGCCCCCGGCGACGTTCACATACACGTCGCGGTCGTGGAGCTGCACGCCGCCCCGGCGCTCCGCCACGGCGCAGAGCATGCCGAGGCGCTGGCCGTCGATGCCGAGCGCCGTGCGGCGCGGGATGCCGAGGCCCGCGGAGGCCACCAGGGCCTGGATCTCCACGACCATGGGGCGCGTGCCGGAGAGCACCACCGTGGCCGCGCAGCCGGGGCGGGGCTCCGCGTCCAGGAAGAAGGGGTTGCCCTCGGCGGG
>CAZVKM010000138.1:0-9834 GCA_964627685.1 uncultured Solibacteraceae bacterium
CCTCGAGGAGAAGATCGACGCCCTCCTGGAGAGCAAGCGGGACCTGGCCGATCGCGTGGTCGGCACGGGCGAGGGCTGGCTCACGGAGCTCGACGACGACGCCCTGCGCCGCCTCGTGGCCCTGGATGTGGACGCCGAAGTGCTCGATGAGGAAGAAGGAGGCAAGGTGGACCTCGCCGCCGCCCGGAAGATGGCCGTCGTGAAGCCGGAAGTGGAAGAGGTGCTGGAATGAGCGCCTGCGCGATGGAGGTCGTCGGTCGTCGGTCGTCGGTCGTCGCGGATCGACCCGCCGGATCAGTGTGGGCACTCGCCGGGCGGGTCGGCTTCCTGCCGAAGAACGAAGACCGACGCCCGAAGACCGCACCGGAGGTGCGCCCATGATCGCCTCCAACCGCTTCGGCGCCACCTGGTGGGGGCGCCTCTGGATCAAGGGCCTGGAGCAGCTGGGCGACGACTACGAGAACCGCCTGCCCCGGGGCCTCAAGTACGCCGAGGATGGCCACGTGAGCCACTTCTCCGTGCAGCCCGGCGAGATCCAGGCCCGGGTGCACGGGCGCAAGACCTACAACGTCACCCTCGGCCTCCCGGCCCTCACCACCGCCCAGTGGGAGCGCGCCCTCGCCCGCATCACCCAGGAGAGCCGCTTCGTGGCCTCCCTGCTGGCGGGCGAGATGCCCCAGGGCCTCGATGAGACCTTCCGGGAAGCCGGGGCCAGCCTCTACCCCCGCGTGCCCAAGGAGCTCCAGACCCACTGCGACTGCCCCGACTGGGCCAACCCCTGCAAGCACGTGGCCGCCGTCTGCTTCGTCATGGCCGAGGCCCTGGACCGGGACCCCTGGCTCCTCTTCGACCTCCGGGGCAAGAGCCGCGAGGCGGTCATGGCCGCACTCCAGGGGGCCCTCTCCGCGGCGGAGCAGGCGGCGCCCAAGAAGCGGGGGCGCCCCCCCAAGAAGAAGGTGACGGTGCTGGAGCTGCTGCGGCAGGACCAGGAGGCCCAGGAGCCCTGGGCCCCCACGGGGGCCGACGGCTTCGACGCCCACCCCGAGCCCCTGCCGGAGATCACGGTGCCCCGCGTGATCCCCTCGGATCCCGCCGTGTTCACCATGCTGGGCCCCCTGCCCCATGCGCGCATCGAGGCCAGCCTCTGCCTGGCGGCCCTCCTCCACCGCAGCGGCCAGTGGGTGCAGCAGCAGTTCGAGGAGGGCCCCCACGCCCTCGAGGAGGCCCCGGTTGAAGGGGAGGCCCCGGCCAGTCCCTTCGACGCCAGCGCCCCCCTCCAGGCCAAGCCCGCGAGGGGCTGGCGTCACAAGAAGCGGAAGTGGAAGCACTGAGGCCCCCCGTGGCATCCCCGAAAGGGCGCTGACCTGGGAAGATGGTCCCATCGAGGCCGACCCTCCCCGAATCCGAAGAAGGACTCCGCCATGAAGACCATCCACACCCCCCACGCCCCCGCCGCCATCGGCCCCTACAGCCAGGCGGTCGTGGCCAATGGACTGCTCTTCACCGCCGGCCAGATCCCCCTGGTCCCCGAGTCCATGGAGATGGTCACCGGCCCCATCGAGGCCCAGACGGAGCAGGTGCTCAGGAACCTCGACGCCGTGCTCCGGGAGGCGGGCACCGGCTGGAACCGCGTGGTCAAGACCACCGTCTTCCTCACGGACCTCGCCGACTTCGCCGCCTTCAACGCCCTCTACGACAAGCACCTCGAAGGGGCCAAGCCCGCCCGCAGCACCGTGCAGGTGGCCGCGCTGCCCCGGGGCGCCAAGGTCGAGATCGAGCTGGTCGCCCTGGTCTAGGCGGCCGGGGCCCAGCCCCTCAGCGCTCGCCCTTCTGGCGACGCCGGTCCAGCTCCAGGGAGATCTCCGTCCGGAGGGCCATGAGCAGCTTGGTGCTCATGCCCTCCAGGGCCGAGCGGTTCAGGACCGGACGGGGCTCCAGGGTGCTTCCATCCGCGGGAACGGGGGCTGGGCTGGGAGCAGGTCGGCGGGCCATGGGGCCAGGATAGGCTGGGTCGCCCCTTGGCCGCCGAGGGCTCTATCTACGAAAAATTTCGTTGAAACCTACGATAAACATCGTACACATTGTTTCGTAGCCACTCCCGGAGACCCTCCATGAGTCCGATCCTGCCCAAGCCCACCGACGGCGAGCTCGCCATCCTCCGGGTCCTCTGGGACAAGGGGCCCAGCACCGTGCGCGAGGTGCTGGAGGTGATGACCGAGGCGCGCGACCTCGGCTACACCACGGTGCTCAAGATGCTCCAGATCATGACGGACAAGGGCCTCGTGGCCCGGGAGGAGCAGGGTCGCAGCCACATCTACGCGGCCGTGGCCTCCCGGGAGCAGACCCAGGGCCACCTGGTCTCGGATCTGCTCGACAAGGCCTTCGGGGGCTCGGCCCTCCAGCTGGTGATGCGGGCCCTGCAGGACCGCCGCACCAGCGAGGAGGAGCGGGCCGCCATCCGACAGCTGCTGGAATCCGCCACGGAGGGGAAGCGATGAACGCCTTCGGCCATCCCGCCGCCCAGGCCCTGGCCTGGACGCTGCTCCACTTCCTCTGGCAGGGCGCCCTCCTGGGCCTCCTGGCCTGGGCGGGCCTCCAGGCCCTCACCCGGCGGAGCCCCCAGGCCCGTTACCTCTGGGCCGTCTCGCTCCTCGGGCTCATGGCCCTGGCCCCGGTGCTCACCTTCCTCGTGGTGCTCCCCTCCGGGAGCGCCCCGGGGCCGGCGTTCGGAGCCCCGGCTCCGACGGGCCTGCCGGTGCTCCTGCGGGCCCAGCTCCAGCTGGCGCCCTGGCTGCCCGCCCTCACCACGGGCTGGCTCGTCGGGGTCGCGCTCTTCGGGCTGCGGCTGGCGGGGGGCCTCCTCGTGATCCAGCGGCTCAAGGAGCAGGGCACCTCCCCGGTCCCCGCCCAGTGGCACCTCGTGCTGAGCCGCCTGTGCCGGGAGCTCAGGATCCCCCGCCAGGTCCGCCTCCTCGGCTCCAACCGGGTGGATGTCCCCACCGTGGTGGGCTGGCTGAAGCCGGTGATCCTGCTTCCCGCCGCCGCGCTGACCCAGCTCACACCGGGTCAGCTGGAGGCCATCCTCGCCCATGAACTCGCCCACGTGCGCCGCCACGACTTCGCCGTGAACCTGCTGCAGACCTGCGTCGAGGCCCTGCTCTTCTACCACCCCGCCGTCTGGTGGCTCAACGCCCGCATCCGCGAGGAGCGGGAGCTGGCCTGCGACGACGTGGCCGTGGCCCTCTGCGGCGATGCCCTCGCCTATGCCCGGGCCCTCGCCGTGCTCGACGATCTCCGCGCCCCCCTTCCGACCCTCGCCCTGGCTTCCCATGGAGGATCCCTCATGAAGCGCATCGCCCGCCTCATCCAACCCCAGCTCCTGCCCACGCCCACCCTCCGCACCGTGCTCCTCTCCGCCTTCACCGCCACCGCCCTCAGTGCGGCCGGCCTCGCCCTCCAGGAGGCGAAGAAGGAGGAGAAGAAGCGCTCCGTGATGGTCCAGAAGCTGGACGACGGCCGCGCCCTCGCCATCCGCACGGAGGGCGACGTCACCGTGAAGCCCGAGGAGAAGGAGCCCCTCGCCCTCACCCCGGGCTCCCGCTTCCGCCTCTCGGAGAAGAAGGACGGCAAGGTCCGGCGCCTGGACGTGACCCCCGAGAAGAAGGTCTACACGGTGGACGGGACTGAGCGACCCTTCGATGCCGACGCCGAGGCCTGGCTGAAGGCCTCCCTCCTCGCCTCCGAGAAGGCCCGGGCGGAAGCCAAGACCGGACATGCCCACGAAGCCGCGGCGAAACACATGGCCGAAGACGCCAAGCGGATGGGCGAGGACCAGAAGCGCATGCACGAGGACCTGAAGCGCATGCAGATCGAGGTGCGCCGGGGGGCCGAGGAGGCCGCCAAGGAGGCCCGCCGGGTGCAGGTGGAGGTCATCCAGGACGGCGACCACCAGAAGATCGTCACCCGGAAGGACGGGAAGGTGGTCGAGGAGAAGGTCCTCGTCGTGCCCAAGGTCGAGGTGACCGAAGAGGGCGGGATGCGGAAGATCGTCGTGAAGCAGGACGGGAAGGTGGTCACCGAGGACGTGGTTCCCGATGTGAAGGTCGAGGAGGGGGACGGCGTGAAGAAGATCGTCATCCGCCGCGGCGACAAGGTGGAGGAGCAGGTCATCGCCATGCCCCGGATCCGCACCGCCCGCGGCAAGGATGGCAAGGCCGTCATCGTGGAGACCGAAGGCTCCGGGGAGTCCTTCTGGACCCAGGATGACTTCGCCGAGCGGCCCTTCAGCTGGCGCATGGAGCATCCGGCGGGCGGTCCGGTGATGTTCCGCCGCTCCGAGACCGAGGAGATGAAGGCCCTCCGCAAGCAGGTGGCCGAGCTCCAGAAGCAGGTGGAGGAGCTGAAGCGGCAGGCCGGGAAGACCCCCAAGGCCACCCCCAAGCCGAACTGATCCACCCCGGGAAGCCGGGAGAGGCGGGCCCATCCGGGCCCGCCTTTGTCATGATGGGAACCCACCCCCGGTGCCCCATGGAACGACAGACCCTGCCCGGCAGCGCCCGCGCCCTCGACGCCCTCGCCGAGGACCCCGATCCCCTCGAGGTGCTCCGCCTCACCCTCCACCTCCGACCCGCCGAGCCCCTGGCCACCGAGGCCCTGCTGGCCCACGGCGCCCTGCCCCCCGTCCGCCGCCGCCCGCTGGCCGCGTCCCAGGCGGCCCGGCCGGAGGATGTCGACGCGGTCCGGACCTTCGCCTCCGACCATGGCCTCGCCCTTCCCGAGGTCAGGCCCGAGCGGGGCGTGGTGGTGCTGGAAGGCGCCGCGGAGGCCGTGGCCACCGCCTTCGGCCTCACCTGGGGGCTGGTGGGGGGGCGCCGCGTCCCCCTCGGCGAGCTGAGCCTCCCCGCGGCGCTGGCCCCGAGGGTCGCGGGGGTCCTGGGCCTGGATGCGCGGCCGCGCCTGCGCCCCCATGTCCACCACGATCCCGCGGCCGTGGGCGTGCCCGGAGCCGCGGACGGCTACGCCCTCCCTGAGCTCGCCGACCGCTATGCCTTCCCGGAAGGCACCGGCCGCGGGCAGCGCATCGGCCTCATCGAGCTGGGTGGGGGCTATGCCCCGGCGGATCTGGCGGCCTTCTGCGCCGCGCTCGGGTCCCCGGTGCCCAGGATCCGGGAAGTCTCCATCCAGGGCGCCGTGAACACACCCGCCAGCCCCCTGGCGGAGCGCCTGGAGGTGACGCTGGACCTGCAGGTGGTGGCCGCCCTCGCCCCCGAGGCGGAGGTGGTGATCTATTTCGCCCCCAACACGGACGCGGGGTTCATGGAGGCCGTGCAGGCCGCGCTCGACGATCCCCAGGGCCGACCGGACGTGCTCTCCATCTCCTGGGGGAGCGCCGAGACCCACTGGTCCCCCCTCGACCTCCTCCTCTTCGACGACACCCTGAAGCAGGCAGCGGCCGCGGGCATGACGGTGATCGCCTCCTCGGGGGATGCCGGCTCCCGGGATGGCCTCGAGGGCGACAAGGCCCACGTGAACTTCCCCGCCTCCAGCGCCTGGGTCCTGGGCTGCGGGGGCACGCGCCTCTCGGACACGGAGGAGGTGGTCTGGAACAGCGCTCCCGATCCCGGGGCCACCGGCGGCGGCATCAGCGACCTCTTCGATCGGCCCGACTATCAGAAGGACCATCCCGTCCCGCCCTCCCACAACGACGGGAAGGTGCGGCGCGGCGTGCCCGACGTGGCGGCCGACGCGGATCGCGCCACGGGCTACCGGGTCTTCGTGGATGGCGCCTGGGCCGTGCTGGGCGGCACCTCCGCGGCGGCGCCCCTCTGGGCCGCGCTGATCGCCCGGTGCAACGAGGCCCTGGGCGCGCCCTGCGGCTTCCTCCACCCCTACCTCTACGGCGATCCCAAGGCCCGGACGGCCCTGGTCCCGATCCTCCAGGGCGGCAACGGGGACTATCAGGCCCAGCCCCGCTACAGCGCCTGCACCGGCCTGGGATCCCCCCATGGCCAGAACCTCCTGACCGCCCTCCGGGGCGACCACCTGCCCCTGGGGAACGCGTGATGCGAACGGCCCTCTGCCTCCTCCCCGCCGCGCTCCTCGCCCAGGTGCCCTCCCAGCCCTGGCAGGCCTCCCCGGCCGTGATGCCCGGCGTCCTAGCCCGCTATGAAGCCGACCGCGAGAGCCTGGATCGGCACTGGACGGTGCCGGAGGGCCCCGCCCGCCGCGCCCGCTTCGAGGCCTTCCGCACCGAGTGGACCCGCGCCCTCGAGACCGTGGACCTCCGGCCCCTCTCAGGCGACGACCGCCTCGACCTCCTCCTCTTCCGGCGGCACCTCGCCGCCGAAGGGGCCGCCGCCCGGGAAGCCGACCGCCGGCGCCTGGAGCTCGTCCCCCTCCTTCCCGGCGCAGAGGAGCTCCGCAGCCTCTGCGAAGCCCGCCGGCGCCGGGAGGCCCAGGATCCCCAGGCCTGCGCCGAGCAGCTCCACGCCCTCGCCAAGGGCCTCGAGTCCCTGGATCGGGAGCTGGAGCGGGGCGGCCGGAAGGTGGAGGCCGTGCCGGCGCTGCGGGCCGCCCGGCAGGCCACCGAGCTCCAGCTGCAGCTCAGGGCCTGGGCCGACTACACCCAGGGCTACGACCCCCTCTTCACCTGGTGGTGCGCCCAGCCGGTGAAGGCCCTGGAGGCGGGGCTCGGGGCCCACGCGGAGCTCCTGAAGGCCCGCTTCGGGGGGCTGGACCCCAAGCAGAAGGACGCCATCGCCGGGGATCCCATCGGCCGCGAAGCGCTCGTGCGGGCCCTCGCGGAGGAGAGCCTCGCATACTCCCCGGAGGAGATCCTCGAGATCGGCCGTCGGGAGATGGCCTGGTGCGAAGCGGAGCTGAAGAAGGCCGCCCGGGCGCTCGGCTGTGGGGACGACTGGCGGGCCGCGCTGGAGAAGGTGAAGCGCACCTACGTGGCGCCGGGCGCGCAGCCGGAGCTCATCCGGACCCTCGCCGACGAAGCGGTGCAGTGGCTGGAGGCCCGCCAGCTCATCCGCATCCCGGCGCTGGCCAAGGAGGACTGGCGCATGGAGATGATGAGCGCCGAGCGCCAGAAGGTGGCCCCCTTCTTCCTCGGGGGCGAGAGCATCCTCGTGAGCTACCCCACGGCGGACATGGCCCATGGCGACAAGCTCATGAGCCTGCGCGGCAACAACCCGGCCTTCAGCCGGGCCGTCGTGCACCACGAGCTCATCCCCGGCCACCACCTCCAGCTCTTCATGAACGCCCGCCACGCCGCCCACCGGCGCCTCTTCGAGACGCCCTTCAGCATCGAAGGCTGGGCCCTCTACTGGGAGCTGCGCCTCTGGGACCTGGGCTTCGCCCGCACCCCGGAGGAGCGGATGGGGATGCTCTTCTGGCGCATGCACCGCTGCGCCCGCATCTTCTTCTCCTTCGGGTTCCACCTCGGGAAGCTCAGCCCCCAGGACTGCGTGGACCTCCTGGTCACCCAGGTGGGGCATGAGCGGGCCAACGCCGAAGGGGAGGTCCGCCGGAGCCTCCAGGGCGGCTACGGCCCCCTCTACCAGGCCGCCTACATGCTCGGAGGCCTCCAATACCGGGCCCTGCACCGGGAGCTCGTGGGCCCGGGGAAGCTCAGCGAGCCGGATTTCCACGACGCCGTCCTCATGAACGGCCCCATCCCCGTGGAGCTCCTCCGAGCCAAGCTGCTCGGCCTGGACCTCGGGGCCCCCTTCAAGCCCTCCTGGCGTTTTTACGGGGAGCTCACAGCGCCGAGGTGAGGGCCTCCACCGCCGCATCGGAATAGGGCCCGGCATGGCGGGCCAGCACCGTCCCATCCGCCTCAACCAGCAGGACCTTGGCCGTGGCGTCCGGCACCCAGCCGAAGGCCATGAGCAGGGCCGTGCCCCCCTCGTGGACGAGCACCGTGTGCCCCCAGTCCCGCTCCGGGGCATGGTGCTTCATGGCCTGGACCACCCCGGCGAGGGAGGCGGGATCCGTGCCGTCCTGCACCACGGGCAGGCTCATCCAGGGGAGGCCCGCCGCATCCAGGGCCCGCTTCCAGGCGCCCACATCCTGCCGCGCCTCATGCTGATATCCGAAGAGCAGCACCGTCGCCATGGGGGGCAGGTCCGACGGAAGGCGCAGGGAGGCGCCATCGAGGGCGGTGCCGAGGAGGTCGGGTAGCTGGGTCATGGCGACTCCGTTGGGAGTGGGTGCCTAGATCGGAGGATCCCCAGGAGCCTCAACTCCGAGGGGAGCCCCACCACGAAGAACAGGGGGGTGGACCATCCCCAGTCGGAGTGCTGGATCCCCTTCCAGGCCCAGGCCGCCAACCACCCGGCCCAAAGGAGCAACCCCACGATCAGGAAGCGCTTCACGACGGATCGCGTGGGGCGCGCCTTGAGGTGGTACCCATCCACGAACATCTGGAGGCCCACCAGGCAACCGGCCGCGCTGCTCACATCCCTGGGGGGCAGGAGGCAGAGGCAGAAGAGCAGGGGGCCAACCCACACCCCGCCCTGACCCACCCGCCGCAGGTGGTCCAGATCCCGCTGGGTGAAGGCATCGATGGGGAGGTCAGACACCATGAAAGGTTATCCGCTCCCCCTCGGCCGGTCTTACATGTTCCGCCGGTACTGCCCGCCCACCTCGTAGAGGGCCGCGCTGATCTGGCCCAGGCTGCAGACCTTCACGGCCTCCAGCAATTCCTCGAAGAGGTTGCCGCCGCTGCGGGCCACGTCCTTCAGCTTGGCGAGCGCCTCGGGCGCCTTCGCCGCATTGCGGGCGTGGAAGGCGGCGAGGTTGTCGATCTGCTGCCGCTTCTCCGCCTCGGTGCTGCGGATGAGCTCCGGGGCGCCCAGCTCGGCGGGGTTGGGGTTCAGGAAGGTGTTCACCCCGATGATGGGCAGGCGCCCATCGTGCTTGAGGTGCTCGTAGTGCATGGACTCCTCCTGGATCTTGCCGCGCTGGTACATGGTCTCCATGGCGCCCAGCACGCCGCCGCGGTCCGTGAGGCGGCGGAACTCCAGGAGCACGGCCTCTTCCACCAGCTCCGTGAGCTGCTCGATGACGAAGGCCCCCTGGAGGGGGTTCTCGTTCTTGGCCAGGCCCAGCTCGCGGTTGATGATGAGCTGGATGGCGATGGCCCGGCGCACGCTCTCCTCGGTGGGCGTGGTGATGGCCTCGTCGTAGGCATTGGTGTGCAGGCTGTTGCAGTTGTCGTAGATGGCGTACAGCGCCTGCAGCGTGGTGCGGATGTCGTTGAAGTCGATCTCCTGGGCGTGCAGGGAGCGGCCCGAGGTCTGGATGTGGTACTTCAGCTTCTGGCTGCGGTCGTTGGCCCCGTACTTCTCCTGCATGGCCACGGCCCAGATGCGGCGGGCCACGCGGCCGATGACCGAGTACTCGGGATCCACGCCGTTGCTGAAGAAGAAGCTGAGGTTCGGGGCGAACTCGTCGATGTGCATGCCCCGGCTGAGGTAGTACTCCACGTAGGTGAAGCCGTTGGCCAGGGTGAAGGCCAATTGGGTGATCGGGTTCGCGCCGGCCTCGGCGATGTGGTAGCCCGAGATGCTCACGGAGTAGAAGTTCCGCACCTTCTTGTCGATGAAGGCCTGCTGGATGTCGCCCATGACCTTCAGGGAGAACTCGGCGCTGAAGATGCAGGTGTTCTGGGCCTGGTCCTCCTTGAGGATGTCCGCCTGCACGGTGCCGCGCACGGAAGCCAGGGCCTCGGCCTTGAGCTTGGCGTACACCTCCGCCGGCAGCACCTCGTCGGCGGTGGCGCCCAGCAGCGCGAGCCCGAGGCCGGTGTTGCCCTGGGGGAGCTCG
>CAZVKM010000139.1:0-9771 GCA_964627685.1 uncultured Solibacteraceae bacterium
CCTCGGGGTTCCAGCGGGTGGCGTCCCCGGCGTATTCCGGGGCGCTGCTCACGGCCAGGTCGTGCTTGCCCGGGTTGGTGACCCCGGCGTTGCGGGAATAGTCGGCGCTGGCGGTGGTTCCGCGCCAGGAGAGGGTGAGGGGGTAGCGGTGCGGCATGGCGGGCTCCAGGGCTCCCAGGATGCCACAGGGGCCTGCTAGGCTGAGGCCCCCGTCCGGAGTTTCCATGCGCCTTGCCGCCCTGATCCTGTTGGCCGCCCTCCCGGCTGCGGCCCAGTTCTGGAGTGAACTCGCCAATCCCAAGGTGGAGGTGGTGCTGACCCATCCCCCGGGCCTCGGCCTCAAGATCGACCGGGTGGCCTTCCTCCCGGGCAAGGACACGAACTCCCGGGAGCTGGCGGACCAGCTCACGGCCGGGATCGTCCAGAAGCGGTCCATGGAGGTGGTGGATCGGAGCCACCTCGATTCGGTGCTCCGGGAACAGGAGCTGGGGCAGAGCGGCTACATCGACCCCGCCACCGTGGCTTCCCTGGGCAAGCTGCTGGGCCCCACCGCGCTGGTGATCGTGAACGTGAACCGCTGCGAGTTCTCCCGTAACCAGGCGACCAAGGAGGAGCGGACCAAGGACAAGCAGGGCGTCGAGCACATCCGCATCGAGAAGCGCGCGATCACCGCGCTGGACTTCACCGCGGCGGTGCAGGTGGTGGACCTGGCCACGGGCAAGATCTTCGGCGCCCAGCGCATCGAAGCCAATCCCAGCCGCTACTCCAGCTCCTACGATGGCTGGCCGGCCTACCCCCGCGAGGGCGATGTCCGCCGGGAGGCCTACGACACGGCCCAGGGGCGGATCCTCCAGATGCTGCTGCCCTGGAATGAGACGCGCCGGCTGACCTTCTTCGACGACAAGGAGTTCCTCATGGACCAGGCCCATTCCCGCCTGGAGGCCCGGGACTACCGGGGGGCCCTGGAGCTGGCCCAGCGGGGGCTGGAGCAGTCGAAGCAGGAGAAGGGGCGCAAGCCGAAGTACTACCCGAGGACCTGGTACAACGTGGGCATCATCCACTTCATCCTCGGGAACTACGAGGAGGCCCGGCCCCACCTGCAGCAGGCCCTGGACATGCAGCCGGACGCCAGCATCTTCAAGACGGCCTACCAGGAGTGCCTCGACGCGCTGGACCTGCAGACCCAGATGCGGAAGGTGGAGGAGCGGAGCGCCGCCCTCGCCCGACCCGCCACCCCGGCCAAGGCGCCGACGGCCGCACCGACGGGGGGGGAGGGCCGCGCCAGCGCGGAGGAACGCCTGAAGAAGCTGCAGGACCTCTACAAGAAGGGGCTGCTGGACAAGAAGGAATTCGACGCGAAAAAGGCGGAGATCCTCAAGGAACTCTGACCTCCGTCGCCCCCTCGGGGCCTATGCTGTCACCCATGGATGTCCGTCTGCAGCGCGCCCTCGACCGATGGGGCCTGTCGAACCCCACCCGCCTGACGGGGGACGCGGGTTCTCGCCGCTATTACCGCGTGGCCCATCCCCAACTGGGCACCGCCGTGGTGGTGCTCAACCCCCTCGATGAGCCCGCCAAGAACGACCCCACCCACTACGAGTTCAGGGCCCTCCAGGCCTACCTCGATCCCGTCCTCGCGGTGCCCACGGTGCTGCAGGTGGATGATGGGTACCGCTGCCTCCTGCAGGAGGACCTCGGGGACGTGACCCTCGAGCGGCGGCTCATGACCCATCCCGAGGAGGAGTCCGCCTGGGCGGAGCGGGCCGGCTGGATCCTGGCCACCTTCCTGGGGCCCTTGACCTTCGGAGCCCCTCCCGCCGCCTTCTTCATGCAGCGCGCCTTCGACGTCCCCAAGCTCGACTTCGAGTGGGCCTATTGCCGCCAGAACTTCTTCAACGACTTCCTGGAGAAGGATCCCCCGCGCTGGCTCGACCGGATGATGGAGGAAATCCACGCCTCCCTCGAGACCCGGGCGGCCTTCCTGGCCCACCGGGACTTCCACGTGCGGAACCTCATGGTGCAGGGGGACCGCCTCGTGGTGATCGACTTCCAGGATGCGCGGCGCGGGGCGGCCACCTACGACCTGGCCTCCATCCTCTTCGACGCCTACTGGGACTGGAGCCGGGAGGCGACCCACCACCTGATGCAGCGGGTCCAGGTGGAGCTCGGCTGGGGGGAGGCCCAGGTCTGGGAGGAGCTCACCCTCAGCGGGATCCAGCGCAACCTGAAGGCGCTGGGCACCTTCGGGCATCAGCTGGTCCACCGGCGGAGGGCCCGGTTCGCCCCGGCCATCCCCAGGGCGCTGCTGCACCTCCGGGGCCACTTCCAGCGCCTGCGCCACCAGGATGGCGTCCTCGCCGTGGAGCACCTCCTGCGGCTCGCCGAGGAGCGGCTGCGCGGGTACCCCG
Source organism: uncultured Solibacteraceae bacterium (assembly GCA_964627685.1). Classification (GTDB taxonomy): domain Bacteria; phylum Acidobacteriota; class Holophagae; order Holophagales; family Holophagaceae; genus JAFDVN01. Next base: position 2,409 of record CAZVKM010000139.1, read on the forward strand.
GGGATGAGGTGGCCGGGGATCCGGCCTGAAGCCCCCTTCCTAGCGGGGCTGCCACTCCACGTCCGCCACCCCGGCGGAGGCGTTCTCGGCCCGGGAGAGGGCGAAGAGCCAGTCGCTGAGGCGGTTCAGGTATTGGACCACGCCCGGATCCACGGGCTCCTCGCTTCGCATGGCCACCACTTCCCGCTCGGCGCGGCGGCAGACCGTCCGGGCCAGGTGGGCCCAGGCCGCGCCCGGGGTGCCGCCGGGCAGCACGAAGGCCTTCATGGGCGGGGCCAGTTCCGAGAGCCGGTCGATGTCCGCCTCCATGGCCTCCAGGCTCCAGGTGGGCTTGCTCATCTTCTCTCCGAGGAGGTCCTGGCGGCTCTCGGGGGTGGCGAGCACCGCCCCGAGCACGAAGAGGTCATGCTGAACTTGCTGAAGGCGATCCTGTCCCACCACCGAGGGGCTGGCGTGCAGGCGCAGCAGGCCGAGCACGCTGTTCAGCTCATCCAGGGTGCCGTAGGCCATGAGGCGGGGGTGGCTCTTGGTCACCCGGTCCCCACCGAAGAGGCCCGTGGAGCCCTGATCGCCGGCGCGCGTATAGAGTTTCATGGGGCCAGTGTGGTCCCGTCCAGGGCCTCCGCCAAGGGGCGGCGGGCATTGTCCGGATCAGGCCCCGCCGTGGGCCTTCGACCAGGCGGCGGGATCCATCTGCCACACGCCCAGGGCGCTGCGACCGGCGCCATCCACGGTGCCACGGGCCTGGGCCTCCGCCGCCAGGGCGTCGAAGGTGCCGAGCACCTGGAGGCTGATGCCCGCGTCCTGGAAGGCGTCGGTGGCCGCGTGCAGGCCGTAGCTGAATAGCGCCAGCACGGCGGCGACGGTGCCGCCCTCGGCCTGCACCGCCTGGGCGCACTTGAGGCTGCTGCCTCCGGTGCTGATGAGGTCCTCGATCAGCACCACCCGGTGCCCCGTCGCGCTGGGGCCTTCCACCTGGCGGCCCATCCCGTGCTTCTTCGGCTCGGGGCGCACGTAGGCGAAGGGGAGGTCCAGGCGCTCGGCCACGAGGGCGCCCCAGGGGATGCCCGCGGTGCTGGTCCCTGCGATGAGGCTGGGGTGCAGCTTGGCCGCGGCCTCGGCGAGGGCGTTGGCGATGCGGCGTCGCAGCTCGCTCTGCCCCAGCAGCTGGCGGTTGTCGCAGTAGATGGGGGCCTTCAGGCCGCTGGACCAGGTGAAGGGCTCCTGGGGTCGCAGCTTCACCGCGCCCGCGTCCAGCAGGCCGGCGACCAGCTCCTCGGGCGTGAGGGAGGCGCTCATTCGGGGAGCACCAGGTCGGCCACGGGGAACTTGCTCATGTAGCGCTCGGCCCCGTCGGGGAAGAGGGTGACGACGCGCTTGCCGGGGCCCAGCTCCCGGGCCAGCTCGCGGGCGGCCCAGGCGTTGGCGCCGCTGGAGCCGCCCACGAGGCAGCCCTCGGAGCCGATGAGCTCCCGGGCCGTGGCCAGGCTGTCCTCATCCTTCACATCCATCACGCGGTCGGCCAGGGCGAGGTCGAGGCTTCCGGGGATGAAGCCGTTGCCCACACCCTCCACCTTCCACTCGCCCACGGGGGCGCCGCAGAAGACCGAGCCCACGGGCTGCACGCAGACGGCGAGGAGGTGAGGGTTCTTCTCCTTGAGGAACTTCACGATGCCCGTGAAGGTCCCCCCGGAGCCGGCGCCGAAGACGACGGCATCCACCTTGCCGCCCGTCTGCTCCCAGATCTCGGGGCCGGTGGTGGCGTAGTGGCTGTCGGGGTTGGAGGGGTTCTCGAACTGCTGGGGCACGTAGGCGTCCGGGATGGAGGCGGCCAGCTCCGCGCACTTGGCGATGGCGCCCTTCATCCCATCGGCCTTCGGGATCAGCACCAGCTCGGCGCCGAGCGCCTTCATGAGCTGCATCTTCTCGCGGCTGTACTTGGTGGGCACGCAGAGGATGCAGCGGTAGCCCAGGGCCTTGGCCGCGATGGCCAGGCCCACGCCGGTGTTGCCGGCGGTGGGCTCGATGATGGTGGAGACGCCGGGCTTGATGAGGCCGGCCTTCTCGGCGGCCTGGATCATGCCCACGCCGATGCGGTCCTTCACGCTGCCGCCGGGGTTCAGGTACTCGAGCTTTGCCCAGAGGTCGAGGCCCTTGCCGAACTGGTTGAGGTGCAGGAGCGGGGTGTGGCCCACCAGCTCCAGCACGGACTCGACGACGGGGGCGGAACGCTTCACGGCTACCTGGGACATGGCCACTCCAAACATTCCATTTTACCGGCCGGGATTCCTTTGGAAATCACGGGTTTGTCCGGCCCTCCAGGCCCTGGAGGAAGGCGGCGGCCAGGAAGGCGGCCATGCGGGCGCTGCGGCCCGTGGGATCCAGGGGGGGGGCCAGCTCCATGAGGTCCAGCAGGGCGACGGCGGGGGACCGGCCGAAGGCCCGCGCGAGCTGGAGTCCCAGGTCGGCGGAGAGGCCCCAGGGGTTGGCGGCGCTGACGCCGGGCAGGGCGGCCGCGTTGAAGGCGTCCAGGTCGAGGGTGGCCAGCACCCGCCGGCCCCGGCCCTCGAAGCGGGTGAGGGCGCCCTGGGCGGCGCGGAGGGCATCCCCTTCCCCGCCGGGCTCCAGCCAGTGGAGGGAGGCCCCCTTCCCCCGGGCGTACCGGTGGTGGGACTCGGCGTTGACCCAGGGGACGAGGCCCACCATGGCCAGGTCCTCGCCGGGGAGTCCGTGTTCCAGCATGCGGAAGAAGGGGTTGCCGCTGTTGGGGCCGTGCTCCGGGCGCAGGTCCAGGTGGGCATCCACGGAGACCACGGCCGGGGGGCGGAGGGGGCTGAGGTCCTCCAGGGCGGCCAGGCCCAGGTAGTTCCCGTAGCTGCAGTCGTGGCCGCCGCCGATGACGACGGGGATCCCCCCCCGGCGGAGGAGCGAGGCCACGACCTCGCCCTGGGCCTCGAAGCGGGTGGCGTAGGGCAGGTCCTCGGGCAGGTCCCCGGCGTCGAAGGCGGAGCGGCCGAGGAGGGCCGGGGCGGTGAGCTTGAAGAAGGCCTGGCGGAAGCCCGTGGGGCCCTGGGCCGCCCCGGGGCGGCCGTGGTTGGCGAGCACTCCCTTCTCGTTGCACACCCCGAGGAGGACGAGATCCCCGGGGCGGAGGTCCTCCAGCGCCTTCAGGGGGCGGACGAGATCCCCGACCCGGGGGTCCGTGGCGTCGTTCCGGGAGCGGAAGACGTCGGCGGCGGGGACCAGGGCGGGGTGGATCACTTCCGCTTGGCCTGGATCATGGCGGTGAGGCGGGCATCCCCCTCCGTGGCCACGGTGGCCATGAGGGCCTCGGCCTCGGCGAGAATCGCGGCGCAGCGGGCCTCCATGGCGTCATTGAAGGCGTGGTCCTTGATGTCCTTGAGGTTGATGCGCACGTTCCAGAGGCCGCCCCGCACGCCGGCGAAGCCCGCGGCGGCGCCGACCAGTGCATCCGTGAGGGAGGCGGGATTACCGACCTTGGCCACGGCCTGGGCCAGCTTCATGGCCTCCAGGCTCCGCTCGGCGGTGGCCAGGGGCACGGCCACGGCCTCCTTCAGTCCCGCCTGCATGGCGGCGCTGCGGCGCGCCTTCTCCTCGTCCGTGCCCTTGGGCATGCGGAGGGCGTCCATGTAGCCGTTGAAGGCGGCTGTGTCCTCGTCGATGGCGAGCACCAGGGCATCCTTCACGGTCTGGCAGCCTTGCGCGATGCGCAGCAGCTCGGCCTCGGTCTCCCCAGTGGCCTTGGGCTGGGTGAGGTTGGCCACCATGGAGGCGAGGGCCGCGCCCAGGGCCCCGCAGAGGGCCGCGATGGAGCCGCCGCCCGGCGCGGGCGTGTCGCGGCTCACCTCCTCGGTGAAGGCCTTCACCGTCATGCCCCCGAGCCCCTGGTCGTAGGCCTTGGGCAAGCCCAGCACCTTGGCGGGGATGTCGAAGGGGGCGACATCCGCGAGGCCCATGGAGAAGACGGCCGTCCGGAGGACGTCCTCGGCCGGCACGAAGGGGCTGCGGCCCATGGTGCGGAGGTGGTGCTGACCGGCCTCCCGCAGGGCGGCGTAGGGCACGAGGCCCACGATCTCGCTGCCGGTCACGACGAGACCGCGCTCGGTGGCCATTCGCCGGGTGGCCTCCAGCACGGCGTGGGCGGAAGTGACCTTGTAGTTGGTGAGGTTGATGGAGAGCTGCGCCCGGCCGTACTCCTCCACCACCCAGCCGATGGCCTTGCAGTCTTTGAAGAGCCCCGCCCGGTAGGCCTTCTTGCCGACGAGGGACTCCGAGGCGTCGAGGTCGTTGAGCGAGAGCAGGTGCCGCAGGTCGTACCCATGCACCGAGGTGCAGTGGTCCGCGAGGGCGGCGAAGGTGGGGGCGTCGTGGTCGCAGTTCCCACAGGGGAAGCTCCCCTCGGCGTAGAAGAGGATCTCGCCGCTGCTGTAGAACGCGTTGGTCTGACCCCGCCGGGCCACCCGGCCCTTCTCGCGCAGCTCGAAGGCGAGGTCCGTCGCATGGTCCTTAACCTTGGAGTTGAGGGTGATGTTGTAGGCGATGAGGAATTCCCGGGCCCCGGTGATGAGGGCGCCGGTGCGGGCGTTGAAGGCGGCGGGGCCGAAGTCGGGCACCCAGTGCGGGTTCTGGAGCTTCTCCGCGAGGCCCTCGTACTCACCCTTCCGGACCACGGCGAGGTTCTTCCGCTCGGGGCGGCTGGCGGCGGCCTCATAGAGGTAGACGGGGATCCCGAGCTCATGGCCCACGCGGTGCCCCAGGCGCCGGGCCAGCTCGGCGCAGTCCTCCATGGTGACGCCCTCCACGGGGATGAAGGGGCAGACGTCCGTGGCGCCCATGCGGGGATGGGCGCCATGGTGCAGGGCCATGTCGATCACTTCGGCGGCCTTCTTCACACCCTGGAAGGCCGCCTCGAGCACGGCCTCGGGATCACCGACGATCGTGACCACGGTGCGGTTGGTGTCCGCACCGGGATCCACGTCCAGGAGACGCACCCCGGGAACGGCCTCCAGGGCGTCGGTGATCTGCTTGATCTTGGCCTTGTCCCGGCCTTCGCTGAAGTTGGGGACGCACTCGACGATTCGCTGGCTCATGGGGGCTCCGGAGCCTCCATGGTAATCGGCCCGGGGGACGACTCAGGTCAAGCGGGTGCTCGCGGCCACGGTGGAGGCGGTGTTCACCACGAGGGCCCCGCCGGGCGTGGCCTCCGTCACCGCGAAATGCACCAGGGGGCTCACGGCGGGGCCCAGGGTGTTCCCGCCATTGAGGTCGTACTGGCTGCCATGGCAGGGGCATGCGAAGGCGCTGCCGCCCTCCGCGATGGTGCATCCCTGGTGGGTGCAGATGGCCGTCATGGCGTAGATGCCGAGGGCATCGCGGATGAGCCAGAAGGCCCCCAGGTCGCGGTAGTCCCGCACTGTGCCCGAGGCGGTGGCCAGGAGGCCGCCCTTGGTGTCGGTGGTGGTCTTCGGTCCGGTGGTGGGCGGAGGCGTGCCGCCCCCTCCGCCGCCCGGGGCGGCGCTTCCACCCCCCCCGCCCCCGCAGGCCATGGCCGTGACGGCCATGGCGCAGGCGCAGAAGGATCTCCGATCGAGGGAATCGCGGTCGTGGGACATCAGGGCTCCGGGTGAAGGCTGAGCCTACGGTCGGTCCCGAAGCCCGGGTCGAACAGATCCGGATCGAAGAAGCGGAGGGGGCCGGGGGGCTACCCCTTGACCACCAGGCTCACGAGCTTGCCCCCGGGGGGCACGACCACCTTCAGGAGGTCCTTCCCGGCCAGGTAGGGCTGGGCCTCGGGGCAGGCCAGGGCGGCGCTGCGGCGGTCCTCCTCGCTGGCGTCGGCCGGCAGGGTGAGCCGGCCGCGCACCTTGCCGTTCACCTGCACGACCACGGTGATCGCCTCATCCACGCAGAGGGCGGGGTCGTACTCGGGCCAGGGCACCGCCTGCAGGGAGGGGGCGTGGCCCAGGGTCTCCCACAGTTCCTCCGCCAGGTGAGGGGCGAAGGGATGGAGCAGGCGCACAAGGGTCTCCACGCCCTGGCGGGGCAGCGGGTCCGCCTTCGCCAGGTCGTTGAGGAGGATCATCATGGCGCTGATGGCCGTGTTGAGTCGCAGGGCCTCGATGTCCTCGCCCACCTTCTTGATGGTCTTGTGGAGGAGGCGCAGGAGGTCGCCTTCGGGCGCCGCGTCGGAGAGGGGCTTCTGGCCCAGGTTCCAGCAGCGCTCCAGGAAGCGGCTCACGCCCTGGATGCCGGAGGTGCTCCAGGGCTTGGTGGCCTCGAGGGGGCCCAGGAACATCTCGTAGAGGCGCAGGGCATCGGCACCATGGGCCTTGATGACCTCGTCGGGGTTGATGACGTTGCCCCGGCTCTTGGACATCTTGAAGGCACGGGCATCCACCTGCACCTTGGGGTCGGCCTTGAGCACCACGGCGGGGCCCTTCTTCTCCGTGGCCTCTTCCGCCACGCGCTGGGGGAAGAGCTCCACGCCGGTGTCCCTGTGGCGGTAGCCGCCCTCGGCCTGGGCCACGGCGAGCTCGCGGCTCACCATCGTGCCGGCGGGATCGGCGAAGGCCGTGTACTCCACTTCGCCGAGGATCATGCCCTGGTGCACCAGCTTGCCGAAGGGCTCGGGCACGTGGACGTGGCCTTCGTCGAGGAGGACCTTGTGCCAGAAGCGGGCGTAGAGGAGGTGCAGCACGGCGTGCTCGGCGCCGCCCACATAGAGGTCCACGGGCAGCCAGCGCTGGGCGGCTTCGCGGCTCCAGGCGGCGTCCGGGTTCTTGGGGTCCATGAAGCGGAGGTAGTACCAGCAGGAGCCCGCCCACTGGGGCATGGTGTTGGTCTCCCGGGCGAACCACTTTCCGTCCTTCTGGAAGAAGCGCCAGTCGATGGCCCGGGCCAGGGTGCCCGCAGGGTCATCGCCGGGGTTGAAGTCCTCCAGTTCCGGCAGACGCAGGGGCAGCTCCGACTCCGCCACCGGGATGGGCTGGTCGTAGCGGATGGTGTGGGCGGCACCCTTCCGGGGGTCGCCGTCGGTCTCCACGGGGAAGTAGATGGGGAAGGGCTCGCCCCAGTAGCGCTGGCGGCTGATCAGCCAGTCGCGCAGGCGGTATTCCACCCGCTTCCTGCCGATGCCCTTGGCTTCGAGGTCCGCGATGACCCGGGCCTTGAAGGCCTCCGTGGCCAGACCGTCGTAGGGACCGGAGTTCACGGCCACGCCATCCGCGATGAGGGCCTCGGTGAGCTCCCCCTCGACCTTGGACCCATCCGCGCTCACCACCTGTTGGATGGGGAGCTGGAACTTCTTCGCGAAGGCGAAGGCGCGCTCAACGTGGGCGGGCAC
>CAZVKM010000140.1:0-5811 GCA_964627685.1 uncultured Solibacteraceae bacterium
CACAGCGCCCCCGGGGCCCACGCCCTGCTGAGCCGCCACATGAAGGCCTCCATCGTGAACGCCGGCGACGGGGCCCACGAGCACCCCACCCAGGCCCTGCTGGACGCCTACACCCTGCGCAAGCGCTTCGGCAAGCTGGAGGGCCTCAAGGTGGCCATCGTGGGCGACATCCGCCACAGCCGCGTGGTCCGCTCCAACATGTGGCTCCTCACCAAGATGGGCGCCAAGGTCACCCTCGTGGGCCCGCCCACCCTCGTGCCCCAGGAGCTCAAGGCCACCTGGCCCAGCATCGAGATCAGCCACGACTTCGACGCCGTGCTCCCTGAGCAGGACGCCATCATGATGCTCCGCGCCCAGTTCGAGCGCGGCACTGGCGCCTACATCCCAGGCCAGGGCGAGTACTCCAAGTTCTTCCAGCTCAACCCCGCCCGGATGAAGCGCGCCAAGAAGGACGTCGCCGTCATGCACCCCGGCCCCATCAACCGCGGCCTCGAGATCACCTCCGACGTCGCCGACGGCCCCAACAGCCTCGTCCTCGACCAGGTCACCAACGGCGTGCCCGTCCGCATGGCCGTGATGTTCCTCCTGTGCCACCCGCATGGGGAACTGGTCCCTTGAACTCCAGGCGCGGCCTGATCCACCTGTTCGCCGGGATCTTCTGCGCCTGCCTGATATCCCAAAGTCGAGAGAGGAAGCCGCCCCCACCTGGGGAATACGGCGGGCTGCCAAAGGCTTTTGCTCAGCTTGGATCTCCCGCTTATGGCTTTGAGTACATCCCCGGCCCGACCACCCGCATCACCTTTGAGACCGAAGAGCCTTGGGGATCGGAGGGTGAGCGGTCCCTCAGGTTGTGGGCCGCAGGAGTGGGCCTTGCCCAAACGCCCAGATCGAACCCTTCCCATGTCACCCCGCATCTCCGGCTGATGCCGCGAGGAGGGACAGCCCTCGCTCTGGTGTGGGAATTCCCAGGAGCCATCCCCCGCCTCGAACGGACCCATTGGAGTGCCGTTCTCGGCCCCAAATCGATCCCTGAAACCTGGTGGGACCACCTTGCCGAGTTTCGAACGGGGTGGCCCGCTCAACTGGCTTCACTCCCAGGCCCAGCCTTGGCCCGCCTGCTCCATATCCAGGCCAGTGGTTGGAAGGCCCCATTCCTGGAACCGATCTCCCTGCCCAGCCAGCCGGCGGCCAACCCGTGCTTTCCGGTGCGCGCGATTCGGGCGGAGATCCCTGACTCAGAACGCAGCAAACCAAGGAATCGCAATTCCCTGATCACCTGGATGCGCATGGGCGTTCCCGGGGGCGTCACTTCGGATTTTGCGCCAGGCTATGTGGGCGGAACACCCAAGGGACTTCACCTAGAAATCCAGTTCGTCAAAGGCCCCAACCCCTCCCACGCATGGTGTGTGAACGCCCCAAGGATCTTCACCCAACAGCTACCCTACTCCGGCAATGCCATGGTCCTAGCTCACACCATTGTGAATGCGTGGGCTGAGGACCTGCAGCGGCGGGCCCTGGGAAAGTCCTCAGCGGATCCGCTCCTGGATTGCACCCCCATTCCGCTCTCCTGCGGCTCCGTGCTCCATCCCGAACAGCCGCAGATCACGGATGGGCAGGCAGACATGAAAGGTTCCGTGGATCGGCTCATTCGATTCACGGAGTGCATCACCCAGCTCTTTCTTGGCGAAGTCCCAGCCAGAGCCCTCGAATCGGGAACGCCCCCCCGTCCCCCCATCACCGCCGAAGCCTTGAATGCCTCCCTTTGCTCTTGGAAGGGTGGCTATGGTCTGGACTTCGGTCCCAACTTAGGGCTGTTCTTCAAGGGCCAGCTAAGGTTCACAGTGGTTACGCCTGATCCCGAAGCCTACCGCCGATCCGTGCTGGAGGCCGCGGAACGGGCAGGTCTCAGCAGCACCCTTACAATCGTGGGTCAGGAGGTGCACCTTCTGGAGAGCTTCCTCGTTCCGGAGCACCCCCGCTTCACCCAGTTCAAGTAGTCGGCACGGTTTCCCCATCCCCATTCGCGCTATTCGCGCTTTCATTCGCGCCATTCGCGTTCCCACAGGCTCCCCATGATCAACGGCCCCGTGACCCTCCTCATCCTCGATGGCTTCGGCGACGGGCCGCGCAATGCATTCGATGCGACGCTGCGGGCGGGGATGACGCACCTGAACGAGCTGCGGGCCAAGTACGCCTGCACGCAGCTGGAGACGAGCGGGGAGGCGGTGGGGCTGCCGCCGGGGCAGATGGGCAACTCCGAGGTGGGCCACATGACCATGGGCGCGGGCCGGGTGGTGTGGCAGGACCTCACGCGCATCGACAAGGCCATCCGGGAGAACACGCTGCGCAGCAACGCCGCCATCGGGGCGCTGCTCGGGGAGCTGAAGGCCTCGGGCAAGCGGCTGCACCTGCTGGGGCTCGTCTCCGATGGGGGCGTGCACAGCCACCAGAACCACCTGGTGGCCTTCGCCCAGTGGGCTCAGGACCTGGGCGTGCCCACCACCATCCACGCCTTCCTGGATGGCCGGGACACGGCCCAGAAGTGCGCCGATGGCTTCCTGCAGTGGCTGGGCTTCCAGCTGCGCAATTGCTCCCTGGTGACGGTCGGCAGCCTCCAGGGCCGCTACTACGCCATGGACCGCGACAAGCGCTGGGAGCGCGTGGAGGCGGCCTGGAAGCTGATGGTGGATGACGAGGCCCCCTTCGAAGCGCCCGACGCCCTCACGGGCCTGCAGGCCGCCTACGACCGCGGCGAGACCGATGAGTTCGTGAAGCCCACGAAGCTGGCCGCCTTCCAGCCCATCGCCGATGGCGATGGCGTCTTCTTCTTCAACTTCCGCGCCGACCGCGCCCGCCAGTTCAGCCACGCCCTGGTGAACCCCGCCTTCGACGGCTTCCAGGCCAAGCACCGCCCCGCCGTGAAGCTGCTCACCCTCACCCAGTACGACGCGGCCCTGGAGCCCTTCGTGACCACGGCCTTCCCGCCCCAGGCCCTCACGAACATCCTGGGCGAGGTGGTGGCGGCCGCCGGCGGCAAGCAGTTCCGCACGGCGGAAACGGAGAAGTACCCCCACGTGACCTTCTTCCTCAACGGGGGCCGCGAGGCGCTCTTCCCCGGCGAGGACCGGAACCTGGTGCCCAGCCCCAAGGTGGCCACCTACGACCTGCAGCCGGAGATGAGCGCCGCCGAGGTGACCGGTGGCCTCGTGAAGGCCATCCACAGCGGGGACTACAAGCTGCTGGTGTGCAACCTGGCCAATGGCGACATGGTGGGCCACACGGGCGACCTGGCCGCCACCACCACCGCCTGCCAGGTGCTGGATGCCTGCATCGCCCAGATCGCCGCCGCCACCCTGGCCAAGGGGGGCGCCCTGCTCCTCACCGCCGACCACGGCAACTGCGAGTGCATGCGCGATGAGGCGGGCAACCCCCACACCGCCCACACCCTGAACCCCGTGCCCGGCCTCATCGTGGCCGCCGGCTTCGAGCAGAAGCAGCTGCGCAGCGGCGGCACCCTGGCCGACGTGGCCCCGACCCTGCTCAAGCTCATGGGCCTCGCCCAGCCGGCGGAGATGGAGGGCGTGAGCCTCTTCTAGGGTCCCCGGGCTACTTCCCGCGATTGGTGCTGCGGGTCTGGTTCACGGTGCTCTTCACGGGCTTGGTGCTGGCCTTCACCTTGGGGGCGGGGGCCTTCGGCGCGGCCTTGTGGGTGGGCTGGCCGGCTTCGGTCTCGGAGGGCTTGGCCGAGGCCACGGTCTTGAGCAGGTCGAGGGGCACGAGGGGCTTGGTCGCCATGGGGTTCTCCTATTTCACGCCGGTGTGGAGGGCCACGATGCCCCCCGTGAGGTTGGTCCAGCCCACCTGGCGGAAGCCCGCGGCTTCCAGCTCCGAGGCCAGACCCTGCTGATCGGGAAACTGCCGGATGCTCTCCGGGAGGTAGGTGTAGGCCTCGGCATCCCCGCTGATCCAGGCCCCGATGCGGGGCAGGACCTTGAGGCTGTACCAGTCGTAGAGGGGTTTGAGGCCGGGCACCACGGGGCTGCTGAACTCGAGGATCGTGAGCTGACCGCCGGGCCGGAGCACCCGGAGGAACTCGGCATAGGCCCTGGACCGCTGCTCCACATTGCGGATGCCGTAGCAGATGGTGAGCCCATCGAAGGTGGCGTCCTTGAAGGGGAGCTGCTGGGCGTCCGCATCGGAGCTGGCCCAGATGAGCCCCTCCATCCCCTTCCTCCGGAACTTGGCGGGCCCGAGGGCCAGCATGGCGTGGGTGAAGTCGGTGCTCACCACCTCGGCGCCCCGCCGGGCCAGGGCCACGGAGGAATCACCCGTTCCCGCGGCCACGTCGAGCATGCGCTTCCCGGGAGCGGCGCCGCTCCTCCGGGCCATGCGCCACCACCAGTAGAAGTCGATGCCCCCGCTCAGCACATGGTTGAGCAGGTCGTAGCGCCCCGCGATGGCGCTGAACATCTGCTGGACCTGCTTCCCTTCGGGCACGGCGACCTCCACCTTCCAGTAAAGCAGAGGGCCCGGCATCTGCCGGGCCCTGGTCTTGGGTTTCCGAGGTCAGCGGTTCCGGGAGCGGGGGGATTCCGCGCCGCGGCTGGGCTGGGCGGGGCGCTCCTCCCGGCGGGGGGGAGGCTCGGGGCGGCGTTCCTCCCGGCGGGGGGCCGGCTCACTGCGCCGCTCCTCGCGGACCGGGGGCCGCTCCTCCCGATGGGGGGCCCGCTCCTCGGCCCGGGGACGCTCGGCGGGACGCTCCACGGGGCGGTCCGCCTGGCGCTCCATGGGGCGCTCCCGGGGCGTCTCGGTGCGGCGGTCCCAGGGGCGCTCGGAAGGACGCTCGGGCGTCCGCTCCACCGGGCGCTCCGGGGTCCGTTCCACCGGGCGCTCGATGGGGCGCTCCGTGGGGAGGGTGCGACCATGGTCGGGCACCCGCTCCACGGGCTTGCCCTGGGTGCGGTCCACCGGGCGATCGGCCGGGCGCTCGATGGGCCGCTCCACGGGACGCTCCACGGTGCCGGGCTTGAAGACCCCGCGACCCCGGTCCCCTTCCCGGGAGAAGGGCTGCTCGAAGGGGATGCGGGCGTCGTCACGCCGGGGGGGGACCACACCGGTGTTGCCCGAGCCGGGCGCCGCCACCGGCCGTGAGAGCTCGCGGCGGTAGATGGTGCGACCGGTGCTCTCACGGGCGGAGCGCTCGTAGTCGTTGAACCGGGTCCGGGCCACATCGCGATCGAAGGCCCGCTGGACATCCGCGGGATTCCTCAGGTCGGTGGACCGCACCATGAGGGGGGTCCGGCTCCAGGGGGCCTGGAGGCTGCGCCCGCCGCCGCCGTTCCAGGTGGTGCCCCCGGTCGGATGGAAGGAGGTGATCACCGCCCGATCCCGGAAGGTGTGGACGTTCACGTTCACCACGTTGATGTGGTTCACCCGCACCACGTTCCAGGCCCCGTAGCCGTGCCAGGAGCCATAGCCCCAGTCGCAGGGTCGGTTGTAGTAGTTGAGGGGGGCCCAGCCGCAGTAGCCGTCATGCCAGCGCCACGCCACCCAGGCGGGGCTGTAGTAGACCCCGGGGATCCAGTACCAGCCCAGGCCCGCCCCCCAGGCCCAGCGGCCGTGGTGGTAGGTCAGGTAGCCCCAGGGCTCGCTGCTCACCCAGGTCATGCCCCCGGGATAGGCCGCCCACCGGCCGCGCCAGTAGGGCCGCCACTCGTCGTCCGTCACACCGGGCTTCCAGACCCAGCCGTACTCGTCGCTGCGCACCCAGCGGCCGTGCTCATCGAGATCATCCGCGTAGTAGCGCAGCTC
>CAZVKM010000140.1:5911-7804 GCA_964627685.1 uncultured Solibacteraceae bacterium
TAGTCGAGGCGCAGCAGGACCTGGCGCTCGCCCTTGGCATCCTTGAAGAGGGCCCCCACGGTGAAGCGGGTCGCCCCGGCGAAGGCCACGCGGGTGCCATCCCCGAGCTGGAGCACGCCCCGGCCCCGGCTCTCGAGGACGTCGCCCTCGGCCACCGGGGTGCCCCGGTCCAGGGCCTCCTCGAGGTCCCCCTTCCGGATCCGCACATCCCCCTCCAGGGTCCGCACCCGGGCGTAGCGCTCGGGGGCTTCGCCCTGGTAGGACTCGTCGTCCTGGCCTTCGGGGGCGCGAGGGCCCTCCTGGGCGGGGGCGGGGGTGAACAGGGCCGGCACCATGAGGGCCGCGAGGATGGAGGTGCGAAGGGGGTCACGCATGACGGTCTCCCGGTGCAGGGTGGGCCTTCCGGGGGGGAAGGTTCCTGGATAAAGATACGGTTCAGTACTGCTTCAAGCCATGGTCATGCCAACCGACCTGAAGGGTCAGAAAGGGTTGAACACGGTGCCCTGGGGCGGCAGCCTGTCCCGGGCCCCCAGGTGGATCAGGGTGGGGAGGAGGGCCACCCAGGGCAGGCTCCAGGCGGGCGGGCGCCCTCCGGTCCGCACGACGAGGCGGTCCTTTTCGAAGGAGATCTGGTGACGCTCACCTGAGGGCAGGGGCAGGTGGGCGAGGCGGCCTGTGGCGGGATGCAGCACCGTGAGGTGGTTTTCCCCATCCTCCAGGATCCAGAGGAGGCCCTCCAGGCTGGGACGGAGGTCCTCCGCCTCCCAGGCCAGGGCCCCCAGCCCGTGGGAGAGGGGGGTCTCGGCGGGAAAGCTCCAGGTCCCCGCGGGCTGGGCCAGGGGAAGGCCCCCGTCCCGCCAGGCCTGCACGGGGCGACCCGGCAGCCCCACCTGCAGGCGTCGCAGCCCCTTGCCCTCGAGGACCCGGAGGGTGCCATCAGGATCCATCTTCACCGTGAGGGCCCCCTGGGAGGCCGAGGCCGTGAAGGGGACCTCCGGGGGCACCCGATCCAGGGGCTGCCAGGGGAGGCGGGCGGCCTGTTCCCAGGGCAGGGTGCGCCTGGACTCCCCCTGAGCCAGGAGGGCCGGGGCGAGGAGGAGGGGGATCAGGGCGCCCAGCCGCACAGGGCCTCCAGGTTCGAGGTGGTGAGCTCCGCCAGGCGCCGGGGCTCCAGCCCCCGCAGCTCCGCCAGGGCCTGCGCCGTGAAGCGCACGAAGCCGGGCTCGTTGGGCTTGCCGCGGTAGGGCACCGGGGCCAGGAAGGGGGCGTCCGTCTCCACGAGGATGCGGTCCAGGGGGGCCCAGGCGGCCACCTCCCGGATGGCCTCGGCCTTCTTGAAGGTGAGGATCCCCGAGAAGCTCAGGTGGAAGCCCAGGTCCAGGGCCCCTTCCGCGAAGGCCCGGTCCTCGCTGAAGCAGTGGATGATCCCCGCCGAGGCCCCCTCCTCCCGGAGCACCCGCAGGGTGTCCGCCGGGGCCGAGCGGGTGTGGATCATGAGGGGCTTGCCCAGCCGCTTCGCCAGCCGGATCTGGGCCCGGAAGGCCGCCTCCTGCTCGGCCCGGGGGCTCAGGTCGTAGTGGAAGTCCAGGCCCGTCTCCCCCACGAAGCGCACGGCCGGATCCGCGCAGAGGCCCTCCAGCTCGGCCTCCACCGCGGCGCTCCAGCCCTTGGCCTCATGGGGGTGGACCCCCAGGGAGGCCTGCACCCCCGGGGTGGCGCGGGCCAGCGCCAGCACCTGGCGGCTGTCCTCCAGGTCCGTGCCCACCGCGATGAATCCCTCCACCCCCTCCGCCCGGGCCCGGGCGAGCAGGGGCTCCGCGGCCACGCCTTCGACGTAGGATCCGGTAAGGTGGCAGTGGGCATCGACGAGCATGGCCTTCCCCCAGAGTACAG
>CAZVKM010000140.1:7814-9708 GCA_964627685.1 uncultured Solibacteraceae bacterium
ACGCGCTGCACGACGCGGAATTCCGCGCCAATTTCCTCGCCAAGCTCCCCGCCAAGCCCGCCAAGCACTCCCGGGCGGAAGAGGGGCGTGCGTTCGATCTTTCAGGCCGCTCCGGGCCCGCCGATAACGCCTTTCTAGCCGATGACGTCCCAGGACCCCCAGCCACCTGACGCCTGGTCCCTTCGGGGGCACCGGCTCGGTCCGTGCCTCCTGGCCTGGCTCCTGCTGATCCTGCTCAGCCCGCTGGGGGCCCAGATCGCACCGGCCTACCGCCAGCTGAGCCTGCGGGAGGGGCTCCCCCAGAGCCAGGTGGCCTCCATCCTGGGGGACTCCCGGGGCTTCGTGTGGGTGGGCACCAATGCCGGCGGGGTGGCCCGCCTCGGGGCCAACGGCTTCCAGACCTTCGGCGCCGCCCAGGGGCTCGTGGCCCGGCAGGTCTCCGCCCTCTGGGAGGATCAGGACGGGACCATCCTCGTCTCCAGCCGGGATGAGGGCCTCAGCGCCATCCGCGGCAATCAGGTGATCAACTTCCCCTCGGAGGAGGGGCTCGGCCCCACGGGCTGCTTCGACCTGGGCCCGGCGCCCGGGGGCGGCGTGGCGGTGGCCAGCGTCAAGGGGCTCTGGGTGATGCGGGAGGGCGTGCTCACCCGCACCCCCCTTGGCACCACGTTGGATGACCAGCGCATCTTCTCCCTCGCCCTGGAGGGCCGCGATCGCCTCTGGATGCTGGGACGGGACCAGGTCGGGGTCTGGGACGGGCGTCGCTTCGAGGTCCGTCCGGCGCCGGCGGGCCGCCGACCCAACGACATCTCCTACCTGCGCCGGGACCCCCAGGGACGGGTCTACGCCCTCTACCCCGATGCCCTCTTCCGCTGGCAGAAGGGGGCCTGGATCCCGGTGCCCCTGCCCGGGATCCCCACGGGGGTCCGGATCACCAACCTCACCTTCGGCCAGGGGGGCCGCACCTTCCTCTGCATGGACGACGTGGGCCTCTGGGTGTCGGATCCCAAGCTCGGGGGCCATCTCTACGCCACCGGCAAGGCCCTCCCGCTGGACAAGGTCAACGTGGCCGCGGAGGACCTGAACGGCACCCTCTGGGTGGGCACCGATGGCAGCGGCCTGGTGGGCCTGCCGCGCTCCGCCCTCGGCTCCCTGACCCTGGACCTCCGCCGCTTCGGGATCCCCCTCGGCGCCATCATGGGGGTGGTGGAGCTGAGCCCGGGCCACTTCCTCCTCGCCGGGAGCCAGGGGCTCTTCGAGGTCCGAGCCGACGAGGTGGTCCGCCACTGGGCCCGGAAGGACGGCCTGCCCACCACCTCCTGCTGGTCCATCCTCCCCGATGGGGCCGGGGGGGTCTTCGTGGGCACCGACACCGGCATCGCCCGCTGGCGCGACGGCCGCATCCAGACCCTCCCGCCCCACCCGGATCTGAAGCGCTCCGCCGTCACCACGATGCTCTGGCACCAGGGACACCTCTTCGCGGGCTCCGACCGCGGCCTCTTCGAGCTGGACCCCCAGGGGAAGGTGCTCACCCACAGCCTGGTGCCCCCGGACCTGGGCTCCCACGCCATCGGCGCCCTCCACACCTACCAGGGCGCGCTGCTGGTGGGCCTCTCCCGGGGCCTGGCGAGCTTCGCGGAGGGGAAGTTCACCGCACGGTACATGGACAGCCCCCTCTTCGGACAGGTGATCTCCGCCATCGAGACCGATGCCCGGGGGCGCCTCTGGGTGGGTGCCTCGCGGGGCCTCTGGGTGCTCGAGGGCGGGCGCTGGAACCCCCAGGGCTATCAGCAGGGCCTGCCGGATGACGCCATCAGCTTCATCCTCGACCTCAAGGGGCACGGGGTCGCCGTGGGCCACGGGCGCGGGTTCACCCTCATCCAGGAGACCCGGA
>CAZVKM010000141.1:0-9664 GCA_964627685.1 uncultured Solibacteraceae bacterium
CCGGCATCGCGGAACAGAACGCCGCGGCCATGGAGGAGATGGCCGCCACCATCCGAGAGACCACCCGCACCGTCGATGAACTCAGCCACCTGGCCGAGCAACTCAGCTCCCTCGTGGCCCGCTTCAAGGTCTGATCCTAGGAGACATCCATGTCCTACCCCCGCCTCACCCGACTCGCCTTCCTGCTCACCCTTGGCGGGGCCCTCGCGGCCCAATCCGCCGACGACCTGGAGAAGGAGCTCGCGGCCCTGCTGAACACCCCCATCCAAGGGGCCTCCAAACGTGAGCAGCGCCTCATCGACAGCCCCCAGGCCATCGAGGTCCTCTCCGGGGATGAACTCCGGGCCATGGGCGTGTATCGCCTCGGCGATGCGCTGAAGCTCATGACCTCCGTGGATGTGCTGGAACTGGACAACCTCGTAACCAATGTCACGCTGCGCGGCGCGATGCAGCAGGGACAGCCCCGCACGGCCCAGATCCTCCTGGATGGGGTTCCGCTCTACAACGCCGAGATCGCTTCGGTCGACATCGACAACCTGCCGGTGCCCATGGATCTGGTGGACAAGATCGAGGTGGTGCGTGGCCCCTCCTCCAGCCTCTACGGAGCCAACGCCGTGGTGGGCGTCATCGCCATCACCACGCGGCGTCCGGGGGACGGCTTCAACGGTGGACTCCGGGCCTCCAAGGCGGACCACAGCACCTCTCGCGGGTCCGCGGATGTCGCCTTCGGGACGAAGGACCTCGGCCTCACCGTCGGGTACCAGGGGGCTTCCCTGGGCACCACGAACCAGCCCGGGAGCAGCCTGAACACCGGAGCCCCCCAGGTCTACGACGACAACCACAGCCACCAACGCAGCACCTACGCCCGCGGCCAGTGGAACGTGGGCGAGGCCTCCCTCTGGCTGAGCGCCGGAGCGGCGGAGAAGTGGGCCGGCACTTTCAAGGGTGACAACGCGCCCTACCAGGTGTTCACGACCAGCACCACCCTCCTGGGCTGGAGTCAGGCCTGGGCCTCGAACCTCCGAACCGAACTCCGCTGGAGCCACCTCAAGCATGAGGACGCCTTCGGCCCCTCCCCGGCCATCGCGGGCATCACAGGCGACTCGAGCTACCTGGCCGAGAAGATCTGGGCCAGCTTCACCAGCAACCTCATCGAGTTCCAGCTGAACTGGGACCCATCCAAGACCTTCCACGTGGTGGGTGGGCTGGATCGCCGCACCTATTCCGCTGAGCCCTCGAGCATCATCGGATTCCCGAAGACCTACGACGAATCCGCCTCGGGCGGGTTCATCAACCTGGACTGGAACGCCACCGACACCATGACGGTCAGCGCCGGGGCCCGGGCCGAGAACGAGAGCCTGGGTGGATCCCGGACCAGCCCGCGCTTCGCCATCCTGTGGAACACCAGCAAGAGCAGCACCTTCCGAGTGGGGTACTACAGTTCCTCCCGGAGTCCCCAAGTGCTGGAGAGCCGGGTGGACTTCACGAACACCTTCACCCCGCCCATCCCGCCCTTGCCTCCGGGCTCCATCGGGGTCTTCCGGATCGTGCCCAACCAGGCCCTCGAACCTGAGAAGGTGACCAGCATGGAGGTGGGGTACCGCCACATCCTGGGATCCGTGAGCTTGGACATCACGGCCTTCCAGATGAACTTCACGAAGCTGATCACCCAGGTGCAGAAGAGCCAGCAGACGGTGATCGGCGTACCCGTGCAGCTCGTCGTCACCAACCAGTACGTGAACACCGGCGACGCCAAGGACAAGGGGCTTGAGCTGGCCCTCACCTGGCGGCCTGATCCCAAGTGGACCTGCGGATTCAACGGGACCTGGCTCGACTACAAGCTGGATGCCACGGGAACCACCCCCACCTACACGCCGAAGCTGAAGGCCAACCTCTGGGCCCGGTTTACCTCCGGATCCCTCAGCGCCTACGCCGCCTTCCAGCATGTGGATGAGGTGGACATGGAGGTGCTCGGCATCTCAGGCACGGGTTCCCCCCTGGTGAAGCGGGATGCCATCAACCAGCTGAACCTCCACCTGGCCAAGACCTTCCCTGGAGGCTGGGGATTGGCGGTCTACTCCCGGAATGCCCTGAAGGACTACACCGACCAGGGCGGCGGCGGCCCGACCCGCGTGGCCTACCTCATGTCCGCCCGCCGCGAGTCCGGCCTCACCCTCTCCTACCGCTTCTGAGGAACCCATCATGCGCGCCCTGAAGATCCCCGCCCTCCTGATCGCCCTCGCCCCACTCCACTCCGCGGACGTCCCTCCCCCCACCCTGGCGAAGTTCGTCAAGATCGTCAGCAGCGGCAAGGTGGCCTGCAAAGATGCGGACATGGCCGCGGAGCTCACGAAGGCCGGCGTGGCCATCGATCCCTCGGCCAAGTTCGCCTGGGCCGCCTCCGAAGGGGAAGTGAAGAGCCTGAAGGCCGCGGGCAAGTGCGTGCTGGGCAGCAAGCTGGAGTGGCTCGGCTCCGGGGCCACCCTCGTCATCGTGCTGGAGGGGGACAAGCCCCAGATGATCATCCATGCGGGCAACCTCTCCGCTTCAGGAGCCGCCCTTCCCGATGCCGTCCTCAAGGTCAGCAAGCGCCAGTAGCGCACCGAACCAACGTGCAACGGCCCCGCGTCGCGGGGCCGTTCCTCTGGTGCCGGCGGCCGGACTCGAACCGGCACTAGGGGTCGCCTAACAAGATTTTGAGTCTAGCGCGTCTACCAATTTCGCCACGCCGGCAGGAATCCCCAGTCTACCGCAGCCACCGCCGCGCTCAAACGCCCGTGAGCGGGATGCGACGTCCCCACCCGAAGGCCTTGGGGCTCACGCGAAGCGCGAAAGGCAGCTGCCGACGCTTGAATTCCGTCTGACGGAGCAGCCGCAGCACCCTCGGGAGGGCCGCCCGCGCCCCTTCGAGGTCCGCGCCTTCGAGGAGCTGACCCAGGTCCTCGCCCAGGCCCTCCTCAGGGCGACCGGCTTCGAGATGGGCGCCGAGGATCGCATCCAGCTGGCGGTAGGGGAGCAGGCTCGCCTCGTCGGTCTGACCAGGTCGCAGCTCCGCCGTGGGGGGACGCTCCAGGACCCCCCGGGGGATCGCCGGCCCCAGCTCCCGGGCCAGGGCGAAGACGCGACCCTTGAGGCAGTCCCCCAGCAACCCGAAGGCGCCGATGCCGTCGCCGTAGAGGGTGAAGTACCCCGTGGCGGCTTCGCTCTTGTTGCCGGTGTTGAGTACCGCCACCTTGCCGGTTCCCAGGCGCTTCTGCACGTCCGGTTCACTGGTGAGGGCCATGAGCAGGAGCCCACGGCTCCGGCTCTGCAGGTTCTCGTCCGTGAGGCTGAAGGCCCGGTCCGGGAAGGCCTCTTCGAGGGAGGCCACGGCGCCGGCAAAGGGGCGATCCGCATCGAGCTTCAGGAAGGGGATGCCCAGGTGATCCGCCTCCTCCTCCGCCAGGGCGAGGCTCGTGCCACTGCTGTACCTCGTGGGGAGGGCCACCCCGAGCACCCGCTCCGATCCCAGGGACTCCGCGGCGAGGGCCGCCACCACGGCGCTGTCGATGCCCCCGGAGAGTCCGACCACCACGCCCTCCAGCCCCTGCTTCAGCAGATTCTGCTGGAGGCCCACCCTCAGGGCGGTCCGGAGCCAGGTGGCTTCCCCGGGCTCCTGGAAGGCCCCTCCGGGCGCTTCCGTTTCCACATAGAGGATCCCCTCCTCGAAGGGGCCCATGCCCTGCCATCCCCCCCGGGGCTGGACCAGCCCCGTGCCGCCATCGAAGAGGAGCCAGCTCTCCGCCCCGGCCCGGCTCGCGTAGGCGATGGGGAGGCCATGCTTCCGCGCCAGCCCCTGGAGGAGCCGCTTTCTCTGGGCGGCCTTGGACGGGATGGACCAGCTCGGCGCCGCCCCCTCGGGGACCCAGGAGCCGAGGTTGCCCGGGCTGGCGCTTGCATTGAGGAGCAGCGTCGCCCCCGCCCGCGCCAGGTCCGCCACCGGCTGGGCGGTGTAGGAGAGCGGAGCATTGCCGAATTCAGGATCGGTCCAGAGGTCCTCGCAGATGGTCAATCCCACGAGGGCGCCCCGATGCGACACCAGCGGGGAGGGGCCGGGATGGGGCTCGAACCAGCGATGTTCCTCGAACACGTCGTAGCTCGGCAGCACGCGCTTCCGCGCCACGGCCTTCACGGCCCCGTCCTGGGCCCACCGCAGCTCGTTCCAGAGCCGGCCCGAAGGCGCCGGGGCGCAGGTGCCGAAGACCAGCGGCACCGGACCCGCCAGAGCCTCCAAGCGCGCATTCTCGCGTTCGATCCGCCCCCGGAGGGCCGGCTCCCACAGGCGGTCCTTGGCCAGGTAGCCCACCACCGCCAGTTCCGGCGAGAGGACCAGATCGGCCCCGGCGGCCACCGCCTCCGCATAGGCCCGCTCGAGGGCACGGCCGTTGGATTCAGGATCCGCCAGGCGGGCGTTCAGCTGGAGGAGGGCAAGGCGCATGAGGACACGCTATCACCACCGGATCGCGGCCAGGGTCCCCCCTTCCGGTCTGGGAAGGAGCTGAAGGTCCGCCCCGATGGCGTTGATCCACTTCAGCGCCAGGGGCAGGCCCAGCCCCGTCCCATCCGGCCGGCCGCTCTCGAAGGGGCGCAGCATCCGCACCAGGGTGGCCTCGCCCATCCCAGGCCCCTGATCCAGGACCTCCACGAGGCCCGGCCCCACCCGGAGTCGGACCTCCCCTCCACTGGGCGTGGCCTGGCAGGCATTCTCCAGGAGGTTCACCAGCGCCTGCTGCAGCAGCACAGGATCGCCCTCCGCTCCGCCCTGCCCTTCCACCACCAGGTGGCGTCCGACACTCAACGGGCGCTTCCGGACCTCGCCGAGGGCGCCCTCCGAGATCTCCCGGAGGTCCAGGGCCTGCCGCCGCGGTTCCAGGGGTTTGGCCCACTGGAGGAACCGTTGCACCACCTGGGCCAGCGCCTCCGATTCCTCCCGCACCGCCTCGCCTGCCTCCCGGTGCCCGGCCCGCACCAGGAGCTCCCCGTGCCCGTGGATGACGGCGAGCCCGTTTTTCAGCTGGTGGGCCACGCCCGCGGTCATCTCACCCAGCTCCGCGAACCGGGCCTGCAGCTGACTCCGCCGGGCCTCGGCCTCGGCTTCGGTGATGTCCTCGAAGTGGAGCAGGGAGCCCACCACATCGGGGGCCTGGATCCGGTGCGTCTTCCAGACGCGGCCATGGGCCTCCATCCGCACCTCCACCCCCTCGGGGCGGGCGAGCCCCTCCCGGAGCCATGGGTGCGGCTCCAGGACGAAGGCCGCTTCCAGGCCCACCACCCCCTGGGTGACCTCGAGCAGCTCCTGGCCCCGACGATTGAGGGCCGCCACCCGCCCCTGCTGGTCCACCCAGAGCAGGCCGGAGGGGAGGGCATCCAGGAGGCGCTCATGGACCGTGCGCAGCGTCCCCAGGGAGGCGGCCAGCTCCCCACGTTCATGGAGGCTTCGGCTCACCGCCCCGAGCACCAGCTCCTCAGGGACGGCCCGGGGCCGCCTCAGACGGATCCAGCGCAGCATGAACACCGCCAGGCCCCAGGCCACGGCGACGGCGGGGATGGCCAGGAAGAGCCAGGTGAGGAGGGGCGAGGGCTGCTGCATGCCCTCAGGATGCCCCCGCCCCGGCCCCGCCGGAAGGGAGGGCCCCGCCGCGCGCCAGCTGGTCCAGAATGGAGCCATGGATCAGCACCCCATCTACGTGGTCAGCGGCGGCAGTGGCGAGACGGCCCTGCGGATGGTGCAGGCCGCCCTCACCCAGTTCCGGCAGGGGGATGGTGCCCTCATCCGCCGCTTCCAGAACGTGCGAACCCGCGAGGACCTTGATGCCGTGCTCCTGAAGGCCGCGGACAAGCGGGCCGTGATCATCCACACCACCGTGAGCAAGGAGCTCCGCTACCACCTTCAGGATCGCTGCGCCGAACTCCGGCTCACCCAGGTCGACCTGTTCGCGAACCTCCTGGACACCCTTTCGCTCTACCTGCGCGAGCAGCCCGATGAGAAGCCGGGCCTCTTCCACGCCCTCGACGAGAAGTACTTCAAGCGCATCGAGGCCATCGAGTTCGCCCTCAAATACGACGATGGGCAGGATGCCGAGGGTCTGCGCGAAGCGGACATCATCCTCGTGGGGGTGAGCCGCACCAGCAAGACGCCCCTCTCCATGTACCTGGCCATGGAAGGTCACAAGGTCATCAACGTGCCCCTGGTGCCCGGGGTCCGCCCTCCGGCCCTGCTGGATGAGATCCCTCAGGGTCGCATCGTGGGCCTCACGATCCAGGCCGAGCGCCTCCAGGAGATCCGGATGCACCGCCTCAAGCGCATGGGCGCCGCGGGCCATAGCGACACCTACTCGGACCTGGGCCAGATCCTCCAGGAGCTGGAGTATGCGGACGCCGTGTTCCGCCAGCACCGCCGCTGGCCGATCCTCGATGTCACGGGGCGCAGCATCGAGGAGACCGCGGGTCTGGTGCTGGATCGCGTGTACGGCAAGGAGCGGGGGGCCTGATGGCGCTGCGCTGGGTGCCCCATGGCTCCCCTGATTACCAAGCCCTGGTGGCCCTCCGCCGCCGGGTGCTCCGCCTTCCCCTGGGCCTGGACTTCACGCCCGGGCAGCTCGCGGGCGAGGCCGCGGACCTCCACCTCGGAGCCTGGGAGGAGGACCGCCTGCAGGGGTGCCTCCTGCTCACGGATCGGGGCGGCGGCGTCGTCCAGATGCGACAGGTCTGCGTGGAGCCGGAGCTCCAGCGCTCGGGCGTGGGTATGGCCCTGGTGCGGGAGAGCGAGGCCGAAGCCCGCCGCCGGGGCTTCCGGCAGATGATCCTCCATGCCCGGGACACCGCCGTGGGGTTCTACCTCCGCCTGGGATATGCCGCAGTGGGCGGGCCCTTCGTGGAAGTCTCGATCCCCCATCAGGAGATGACCAAGGACCTCTAGGGGCATGTCCAAGCGACCGACGGTGGCATGGACACGGGCTCAGAGCCCGGCCTCCAGCCGTTCCACCAGGGTCCTCAGCACCGCCAGCCGACCAGCGGCCTTGTCCTCGCTCGGCACCAAGGTCCATGGGCTGGACTCGGTGCCGGTGCGCTCCACCATGTCGCAGACCGCGGCCTCATAACGGGGCCACTTCTCGCGGTTCCGCCAGTCCTCCTCGGTGATCTTGAACCGCTTGAAGGGGGTGTCGGCACGGGCCTGGAAGCGGCGCAGCTGCTCCTCGAGGCTGATGTGCAGCCAGAACTTCACCACCAGGCTGCCGCTGCGCAGGAGTTGGTCCTCGAAGTCATTGATCTCCCCATAGGCCCGCATCCAGTCCGCCTCGGAGCAGAATCCCTCCACCCGCTCCACCAGCACGCGCCCGTACCAGCTGCGGTCGAAGAGGGCCACGTTGCCGGCCCGAGGCAGATTCCGCCAGAAACGCCAGAGGTAGGGTTGGGCCCGCTCCTCCTCCGTGGGTGCCCCCACGGGGATGACCTGCACCCGCCCCGCGTCCAGGGCCCCCACGACGCGCCGGATCGCCCCACCCTTCCCGGCCGCATCCATGCCTTCGAAGACGAGCACCAGGTTGCGCCGCTGGAAGGCCTTCTTCCGGGTGAGCTTGGCCAGGCGCCCTTGGAGAGCCTCCAGCTCCCGGTCATAGGTCGCCTTGGGCACCCTTCCCGAGAGATCGAGGGCCCGCAGCACGTTCACCGACTCGGCCTCCTGGCGGAAGGGCGGCAGGTGCAGGGCGGGCATGGGGGCCCGGGGCTCCTTCAGGCGGTCGCGGAGGGTGGCCAGGAGGTGGTCCCCCACCGCCAGCAACTGGTGGCGGGAGTCCGTGGCCTCCACCAGCACCCAGGGGGCCTCGAGCGCATGCGTGAGTCGAAGCGCCCGTGCACTGACCTGCACGAAGGCATCGTAGCGCTCGAAGTTGCGCCAGTCCTGCCCGGTCACCCGCCACCGGGTGAGGGGGTCCTTCTCCAGGGCCTTCAATCGGCGGGCCTGCACGGCCTTGGGAAGATGCATCCAGTACTTGAGGAGCAGGACCCCTTCCGCGGCCAGCATGGCCTCGAAGCGCCGGATGGTCTCCATGTCCCGATCCAGGTCCGCCGGCTTGGTTCGGCCGAAGACCCGCTCGTAGATGGGCCACGTGTACCAGGAGCCGTGGAGGAAGGCCATGCGACCCCGGGGCGGCAGCTTCCGCCAGAAGCGCCACATGTGGGGCCGCTCCCGTTCCTCATCGCTGGGCTCACGGAGCCCATGGGTGGCGATGAAGCGCGGATCCATCCAGGCGTTCAGGTTCGCCAGGACCTCCCGCTTGCCCGCCCCCTTCACGCCACCGACCAGCACCACGACCGCGAAGCCCTTGGATCCCAGCAGCTCCATCTGCGCGTCCAGGAGGGCTTCCCGCAGCTCCGCCTCCCGCCGCTCGAACTCGGCCTTGGCCACCTTACGTCCCAGCTCAACCGCCTCAAACATGGCCTCTCCGGGCGGACCTGACCCAAGATCGGCCCGAAGGGGGCCAGACGCTGTGCGTCAGATCACCGGGTCTTCAGCGGGCGGAAGCCCCTTGGGGACCAAGGGTCTTCAGGATGTGCTCGGCGAGCCGCTTGTCCTCCTGGGAGATGTGGTGGGCCAGCCAGTCCTTGAGGAACTTGAGGACCTCCAGGCTGAGCAGGTTCGAGCCGCTGGCCTGCTTGGCCACGAGCTCCTGGACCTTGTGGAGGAGGTCGTCGTGGATCCGCTTGTGGTCGGCGCTGGCGGGATAGGAAGTCTTCCGCATGAGCTCCTCCTCCGTGCGGAAGTGATCGTGGGTGTAGTTCCCGAGGAAGGTGAGGATCTCCCCCAGCTTCTCCCGCCCATGCCCCGCGTTCATCGCATCGAAGAGGGTGTTCACCGCTTCGAAGAGGGTCTTGTGCTGGTCGTCGATGATGTTCACGCCGACCTTGCAGCTGTCGTTCCAGGTGACGAATGCCATGGTCCACCTCCGGAGAGGGGACTCATCGGCCAGCCGGGTGATCAGGGTTTGGATGGTGATCACAGCTCCGCATGCGCGGGCGCGACTCAGTATTCATTGGCCAGGTCGGCCCCCCGCACCTGCTTCTCGAAGGGGGCGAACACCGCGGCGCCCGCGGTCTGGGCGATCCACTCCGCCACCCGGATCCCATCCACCGCCGCCGAGGTGATGCCGCCGGCGAAGCCGGCCCCCTCGCCACAGGGGTAGAGCCCGGGGTGGTTGAGGCTCTGACCGTCGTCACCCCGCAGCAACTGGATGGGGCTGCTGGTGCGGCTCTCGATGGCCAGCATGATGGCCTGGCTGGAGGCGTAGCCGTGGAGCTTCTGGTCGAAGACCGGCAGCGCGCCGGCCAGCTGCTCCTGGATGAAGTCCGGCAGGCAGGTGCGCAGGTCCGAGGGCACGGCGAAGGGCCTGAAGCTGGTGCGGGGCAGCTTGCCCGTGGCCCGCCCCCTGAGGAAATCTTGTACGCTCATGGCGGGAGCCCCGTAGCTCTCCTTGGCGGCCCGGAAGGCCGACTGCTCCCACTTCCGCTGGAAGTACATGCCCGCGAGGAGGTGGTCGCTGCCGAAGTCGGCGGTGTTCACCTTGGCCACGATGCCGCTGTTGGCGAAGCCCGAGTCGCGGGCCGCGTTGCTCATGCCGTTGACGAC
>CAZVKM010000142.1:0-9619 GCA_964627685.1 uncultured Solibacteraceae bacterium
CCCTGGCCGTGGCCCGGGCCAACGCGGAGACCCATGGCGCCACGCTCACCTTCCTGGAAGGGGACCTGCTGGACCCCGTGCCGGACCCCCTGGAGCTGGTGGTGTCGAACCCCCCCTACGTGGATGAGGCCGACCGGCCCACCCTGCAGCGGGAGCTGGCCTTTGAGCCCGCCATGGCCCTCTACAGCCCGGACCGGGGCCTGGAGCATCCCACCCGGATCCTCACGCAGGCCCGGGCCCGGGGTGCCCGGGCCTGTGTGCTGGAGATCGGGGCCGGGCAGGGGGGCGAGCTCTGCCGGCGGGCCCTGGGGGGCGGGTGGGCCAAAGCCATGAACCATCAAGACTTGGCTGGGCACGATCGGATCCTCATCGCCTTGGCATAGGCCTCGCCCTGACCCTGGCGTCGAGGTGCGCCATGCGGAACAAGTTGCCCATCATCCTGCTCCTGGGTGGGCTCGTGGCCTGCTCCATCCCCCGGAAGCACGACCCCCTGCTGCTTCAGAAACCGGCCATCCCCCTGGTGGAAGAGGTGAAGGAGCCGGGCCCCCTCAGCGAGGGCAGCCTCTGGCGGGACCGCACCTTGGTTGGGGACCTGCGGGCCTCCCGCCTCAACGACCTGGTCACCATCAAGATCAGCGAGGCCACCACGGCCATCTCCAAGGCCGATGTCTCCACGGGGCGGGAGGGCTCCAACAAGCTGAACAGCTCCACCCTCTTCGGGCTCCTCAACAGCGTGGGGGTCGGGTCGGGCGGCACGGATGACCGGACCACCGCCACCACCAACAAGTACAAGGGCACGGGCACCACGGGCCGGAGCGCCACCTTCACCACCACGGTGACCGCCCGCGTCGTGAAGGTGCTCGGGAATGGGAACCTGATCTTCGAGGGCTACCGCGAGATCCAGCTGAACAACGAGACCCAGCGCCTCTACGTGGCCGGGATGATCGATCCCGCGCGCCTGGACAAGGACAACACCATCTCCTCGGCCAGCGTCGGGGAGCTGCGCATCGGCTACGGCGGCAAGGGCGTGGTGGACGAGACCCTCAAGCCCGGCTTCATCAGCCGCCTCCTCGCCTATGTCTGGCCCTTCTGAGGTCCCCATGCGACGCCTCATGTGGTTCCTGCTTCCCGCCCTCCTCTTCGCCGGAGAGGCCGCCAAGGACAAGAAGGTGGAGAGCCGCCTCAAGGAAGTGGCCCGCCTGCAGGGCGTGCGGGGCAACCAGCTCATGGGCTACGGCGTCGTCGTCGGCCTGGACGGCACCGGCGACAAGGATCAGACCCGCTTCACCCAACAGAGCCTCGCCAACCTCCTCGGCCGCCAGGGCATCACGGTGAACCCCACCCAGATCAAGGTGAAGAACGTGGCGGCGGTGATGGTCACCGCGGAGCTCCCGCCCTTCGCCAAGCCCGGCACCCGCATCGACGTCACCGTCTCCAGCACCGGCGATGCCAAGAGCCTCGCGGGCGGGACGCTCCTGATGACCCCGATCCAGGGTCCCGACGGCGCCACCTATGTGGTGGCCCAGGGGGCGCTGCTCGTGGGCGGCTTCAGCGCCGGGGGCGGCGGGGCCAGCGTGACCAAGAACCACCCCACGGTGGGCCGGATCCCGGAGGGGGGCCTGGTGGAGCGCGCCGTCGCCGGGGACTTCAATGCCCGGCCCACCCTCCGCTACAGCCTGCTGGAGGAGGACTTCACCACGGCCGTGCGGGTGGTGCATGCCATCAACGAGGAGCTGGGGGAACGCGCCGCGAAGGCGGAGGACTCCCGCACCGTCGAAGTGAAGATCCCCAAGGACTATGAGGGCCGGGCCGTGGAGCTGGTGGCCCGCCTGGAGAACCTGGGCGTGCAGCTGCAGCCGAAGGCGCGCGTGGTGGTGAACGAGAAGACCGGCACCATCATCCTCGGCAGCGAGGTGAAGCTGGGGGCCGTGAGCATCGTGCAGGGCGGCCTCAGCATCCAGGTCACGTCGACGCCGCTGGTGAGCCAGCCGAAGCCCTTCAGCCAGGGCAAGACGGTGGTGGCCGAGAAGAAGGAGGTCACCGCCACCGAGGAGAAGGGGAAGAACGTCAACGTGGAGCCGGGCACCTCCGTGGGCAAGCTGGCCGAAACCCTCAACGCCATGGGGGTGAGCCCCCGCGACATGGTGGCCATCCTCCAGGCCATCAAGGATGCGGGCGCCCTCCAGGCGGAGCTGCGGATCCTCTGATGCCGGACCCCCTCTCCTTCAAGGTCGATGCGGACCCGGCCGCCCTCCTCCAGAGGAACCTTCCTGACTCGGCCGACAAGACCGAGGCCGCGGCCCGGCAGTTCGAGGGCATGGTCATGAGCCTGCTCTTCCAGACCCTGCGGAAGACGGTGGAGCCCAGTGGCCTACTGGGGGACGGGGGCCAGTCGCGAAGCACCTACGAGATGCTGCTGGACCACGCCCTGGTGGACAAGGCCGTGGGCGGGGGGCGGAGCTGGGGGCTCGCGGCGCGCCTGTCCGAGAGCTGGAAACAGGCAAGCGATGCACGAAAGGAGGCCACGCCCCTCACGGAACCGGGCAAACTGCCGATAGGGAATCCATCGAGGTGAAGCATGCGCATTTCGGGCAAGAGCAGTGGCGTGGGAAGCAGCACGGGGGTCTCGGCCTCCAAGGCTCCTGCGTCTTCGCCTGCTCCCGCACCCGTGGCGGGCACCACCCCCGGCGACGCCCTCCAGGTGAGCGGGGGGGCCCGGCTCATGGCCGTGGCCCAGGCGGCCCTGGCCGCGGTGCCTGATGTGCGCACGGAGAAGGTGGAGGCCCTGAGGGCCCGCCTGGACTCCGAAGCCTATTCCCCCGATGGAGAGGCCGTGGCCCATGGCCTGATCCAGGAGCACAGCCCCCTGGAACAGGCCTGAGGTCCTGATGTGAGGACGTGATCACCCCCCTGACCCAGCGCCAAGTGCTCCAGACCGCCGCCATGGAGGCCGTGCGCCAGGCCTTGGACGGGAGCCAGCAGGTGCAGCGGGAGCAGGCCCGCCGTCATGCGGTGGAGGTGCGTCAGGCCGAGGAGGCCGACGAGGTGCATGACGTGGCGGAGGTGGAAGCCCTCCGGCTCGAGGAGCGGCGCGAACAGCGCCGGGGCCACTCCGAGGAACGCCCCGAGGACGATCCGGAGGAGGCTGCAGAGCCTGCCGAGAAGCACCTGGACTTCCTGGCCTGAGGCTTGCCCTTCCGAAAGCGGAACCGCTTTCCGGAGGCAAGCCATGCTCCACTCCCTGCCCGATCTGCTGGACACCCTCGAGGCCCAGCTGGTCCATGGCCAGGACCCCCTCCCCCTGCTGACCGGCATCCGCTGGTCGGAGCTGGTGGGGTGGCCCCAGGATCTTGACCAGGCCCAGGCCCTCAAGGCCCGCCTGCAGCGGCTCCAGGTCCTGGTGGAGGGCCTCCAGGCCCCCCTCCGGGCGACCCTTTCCCAGCTCCGGGACACCCAGGGCTACGGCCCCGGCTTGCGCCGCGCCTAGGAGGACCCATGCCCGGCCTCACCTCAGGACTCTACATCGGCCTCTCGGGCCTCCAGGCCCACCAGAGCGCGCTGAACGTCGTCGGCCACAACATCGCCAACGTGAACACCGAGGGCTACGCCCGCCAGCGGGCGGACCTCGGGACCATGGACACGCAGTTCTTCGGGGGGTTCGGCTATGGGCCGGGCGTCACCCTGGGGAGCATCCAGGGGGTGCGGGACCGCCTCCTCGAGCTGCAGCTCTACTCGGATCAGGCCCGCCAGTCGGGCTCCCAGACCCGCTACGAAGGCCTCCAGGTGGTGGGCGCCCCCCTGGCGGATGAGGGGGACACGGGCCTCGGCGGGCAGGTGCAGCGGTTCATGCAGGGCTTCCAGGATCTGTCCCTCAAGCCGGAGGACCTCAGCCTCCGCCAGAACCTCATCGGTCGGGCCCAGAACCTCATCACCACCCTCCAGAACCGCTACAAGGAGCTGGATGACCAGCGCCTCCGCAGCGACAAGACCATCCTCGGCAACATCCAGGAGATCAACACCCTCACCTCGCAGATCGCGGAGATCAACAAGCGCATCGCCGCGGAGCCGAGCCCCGGGGCCGACAGCGACGCCCGGGACCAGCGCAAGGTGCTCACGGACAAGCTCTCGAAGCTCATCGGGATCCATGTCTACGAGGGCACCCACGAGCAGTACGAGATCACCCTGGACTCCGGAGCCGCCACGCTGGTGAGCGGGGGCAACAGCTACAACCTCACCGCCACGGCCGATCCCACCCTCAACAACTTCTACCGGGTGGACTCCGTGATGGGCTCGGCGATCATCAACGTCACCCAGCGCATCACGGAAGGGTCCCTCGGGGCGAACCTGGACCTCCGCGACAATATCCTGCCCAGCTATCAGACCCAGCTGGACGAGCTGGCGGCGGGCCTCTCCGGGCGGGTCAACCTGCTCCACCGGACGGGCTACGATCGCTCCGGAACCATCACGGGAACCGACTTCTTCCTCTCGGGTGCGGTGGCCAACGGCGCCAACGGCCTGCCCACCTCCATCACCGCGGCCACGAATTACAAGGGCATGGTGAACTCCCTCACCATCAATGCGGCAGTGGTGGGCAACCCGGGGCTCGTGGCGGCCTCCGGCGTGCTGAACGCCCCAGGCGACAACACCGTGGCCAAGGCCATCGCCAACCTCCAGAACACCGTGAACACGGTGGACACCAATGCCGATGGCGTGGGGGACTCCGGCCCCTACAGCCAGTTCATCGGACTGCTGGTGAACAAGGTAGGCACCCAGAGCCAGGGCTATCAGGTGGCCTCGGACAATCAGCTGAACCTCGTCACCGCCCTGCAGAACCAGCGGGACCGGATCTCGGGGGTGGACCTCGATGAGGAGGCCTCCTCGATGATCAACTTCCAGCGTGGGTATCAGGCCTCGGCCCGGTTCATCTCGGTGATCAATGAGCTGACGGACCAGCTCGTCAACCAGTTCGGGAGGTAGTGCATGACGCTCCGAAGCCCCGTATCCATCAACAACCGGCAGACCCTCCTGGACCTGGAGCGCACCAAGGAGCGGCTCGCGCTCTCCCAGCGGGAGCTCAGCACGGGCAAGCGCATCAACACCCCGACCGAGGACCCGACGGGGGCGGCGGCCGTCGTGGACTTCAGGGCCACCATCGGCATCAACAACCAGTACATCAAGCAGATCGACGGCTCCCTGAGCTTCCTCCAGGGCACGGAGAGCGCCCTGGGGTCCATCACCAACGACCTCACGCGCATCCTCGAGGTGGGGCAGCAGGCCCTCTCGGGAACCAACTCCGGCATCCCCCGGGCCAACCTGGCCAAGGAAGTGGACGGCATCCGCTCCAACTTCATCTCCCTGGCCAACACCCAGGAGCAGGGGAAGTACCTCTTCGCGGGGACCGCGACCCTCACCGTGCCCTTCAGCGGCCCCGCCGCGGGGCCCATCGTCTACGCGGGGAATGCGGGTCTCATCACCCAGAACGTGGCCGCGAGCACCACGGTGGACATCAACATCCCGGGGGACAGCCTCTTCTTCGGCCCCGGTGGCCAGGGGAGCACCACCGACCTGTTCCAGCAGGTCACGGACCTCCGGGATGGCATGGTGAACAACAACACCGCCCAGATCCAGACCGCCTACACCAACCTGCAGGCGCTCATGTCCCGCCTCACCTCGGTGCAGACGGACCTGGGGGGCCGCCAGGCCAGCATCTCCTCCCTGAAGGAGGATCTGGAGTCCTACAACCTCACCCTCCAGGGCATCCAGAACACGGTGGAGGAGACGGACTACCCGGATGCGGTGACCCGCTTCTCCAATGGCCAGACGGCCCAGCAGGTCACCCTCAACAGCCTCGCCAAGATCGGCAAGGTGAACCTCCTGGACTTCATCGGCTGAGTCAGCGGAGCGCCGAGAGGGGCAGCCACCAGCGGTGCTGGTCGGTGCCGAACAGGAAGGCTCCGGCTTCGGGGCGCAATGCGCCATCTCCGGGCGGTGGCTGGAGGCCCGCGGGCGCCCCGAGGCGGGGCCAGCGGGAGGACCAGACGAGGGCCTGGAGGCTCCGACCGCCTGGCTTCCAGGCGTAGAGGCGATCCATGGGGGCCTTGAGCAGCTGCTCATAGGCCTCGCGCTGCTCCGGGGAGAGCTGGGGGAGCACCGGTGCCGGGGCGGTGGCCGGGGCTTCTTCCTTCCATCCCTCCTCGGAGGGCGTGGCGGGCGCAGTCGCCTCGGCCTACGCGGCGGGAGGCGTGGGGAGGGGCTGGGTGGAGGCGGCCGGGAGGAGGGGCGCGGCCAGGCCGAACCAGAGGCGACCCTCCGCATCCGCTCCCAGGAGCCGGAGCAGCGCACCATCCTTCTCCTGGCCTTCCGGGGCGGGCAGGGCCTCGGGGGCCGCCACCTGGGCCTCGGGAGAGACCTTCAGGAGCGTCCCTGGCTCAGGCTGCCAGTACAGGGTGGAGGCGACTCTGAGCAGGGTGCCCTTGGGCTCCGAGAAGCCCAGCGGGGAGGGGGCGGGCGCCGGGGTGTGCGTCCAGGCGCCTTCCCCCCTCCAGGCGCTGAGCCCCTTGGCGTGGCTCACAAGGAATCCTCCCGAAGTGGGGAGGAAGGCGGTGGGCGGAGGCACCTCCTCCGGCCAGGTCACGGCGGGTGGGAGGGGCTTCGCGGCACTTGCGGGGCCCAGGGGCAGCCGCTGGGCCGAGGAGGGGCCCCAGATCCAGAGGGCCCCATCGAACGGGGCCAGGTGCTCCCCCTGGGCCCGGTGGGTCCAGAGCAGGCCCCCCTTCGCATCGAGGGCCATGACCACGGGCAGCTCCCGGCGTCCCCCATCCGCCTTGAGGAGAAGCACGAGGGCTCCCCCGACCGAATGGGCATCCCGGACCTCCGCCTGGCGGAAGTAGCCTTCGGAGACCCCTTCGGGTCGCGGCAGGGCCATGAGGGTGCGGGGATTGCCATCCTGGAAGAGGGCCAGGAGCTGGCGATCGGACTGGGTGCTCACCTGGCAGAGGGCGAGGCCTCCGGCCATGGGGGGCAGCCACCGGACCGCCCGGAGCGGTTCCCGGGCGTCGAGCTGCAGGCTCTGGCCGGCGCCTTCGGGCTTGGCCGTGAACAGGGCCGCCTCATCCTCCACAGGGGCCGCAGCGGCCCCTCGCCGGGCGAGCCAGAGGCCGCCTCCGATGACCACCAGACCCAGGGCCAGGGCCCCGATGACCGATTTCCGCATGCGTCTACTCCACGGTGTTCAGGAAGGACTCCATGGTAGCGAGGGCCCGGGCCCGATGGGCGGCGCCCTTGGCCTGCTTGAGGCCCGCCCGGCCCCCTGCGCGCTTGGCCGCCCGGGCATCGAGGGTCCCTTCCGGGAGGTCGGGGAGGAGGCCGATCATGGCGTTGGTGGGCCCAAAGTCCTTCAGGTCCGCATGGGCGAGGTAGTGGAGCAGCGCCCCGAGGACCGTCACCCTGGGGAAGGGCGTGGGCTCGAGGTTCCGCAGGTGGCGGTCCACGGCGAACGCGGCCGCCAGGCCGCCTGCGGCGCTCTCGAGGTAGCCCTCCACGCCGCTCAGCTGCCCCGCGATCCAGAGGTTGGGGCGGGTCTTCACCTGGAGGGTGGCGTCGAGCACCTTCGGGGCCTGAACGTAGGTGTTCCGGTGGATGGAGCCGAAGCGGACGAACTCGGCCTGCTCCAGCCCCGGGATCATCCGGAAGACCTCCTTCTGGGCGCCCCATTTCATGCGGTTCTGGAAACCCACCAGGTTGAAATGGTCCCCGGCCAGGGTGTCCTGCCGGAGCTGCACCACGGCATGGGGCCAGCGGCCCGTGCGGGGATCATCCAGACCCACGGGTTTCATGGGGCCAAACCGCAAGGTCTCAGGGCCGCGCTCCGCCATCACCTCGATGGGGAGGCAGGCTTCGAAGTAGGGCGTGTCGAAGGCATGCAGCGGGGCCTTCTCGGCCGCCAGCACCGCCGCCACGAAGCGGGTGTATTCGTCCTCCGTGAGCGGGCAGTTGATGAAGTCCGCACCGCCCTTGTCGTAGCGCGCGGCGCGCCAGGCGCGCGCCATGTCGATGGAATCGGCCTCCACGATGGGGGCGATGGCATCGTAGAAGTGGAGCCGCTCGCTGCCGGTCACCGCCATCAGCCAGGTGGCCAGGGGATCCGCCGTCAGCGGGCCCGTGGCGATCACGGTGGGCACGCCGGGGTCCGCCTCGGTCACCAGCCCCGCGTGCCAGGTCAGGTTCGGGAGGGCCCGCAGCTCCGTGGTCACGGCCTCGGAGAAGGCCTCCCGGTCCACCGCGAGGCTGTTGCCGGCGGGCACCCGTGTGGCTTCAGCGCAGCGAAGGACGAGGGAATCCATGCGCCGCATCTCCGCCTTCAGGATCCCGGTGGCGCTGTTGGGGTCGTCGCTCTTGAAGGAGTTGGAGCACACCATCTCCGCGGCCTTTCCCGTGGCGTGCGCGGGGGTGCCATGCTCCGGCCGCATCTCCGAAAGACGGACCCTCCAGCCGCGTCGGGCCAGCTGCCATGCGGTTTCCGATCCGGCGAGGCCGGCCCCGATGACATGGACGTCCATGCACCCTCCCGAAGGAGGATTCTACGCGGTCGTGTCGAACTGCCGCAGGCCGAGGGCGTAGGTGGCATAGGCCCCACCCCCCACCTTCCGGGCCAGGCTCCTCGCGAGGATGGCATCCCCGCCGCTGGTGCGATCCGCCAGGGCCGTGGCCACCAGGTCGAGGGAGGCGATGCCCGAGGCGGCGAGCGGGGTCCGGCTGCCATCGGATCTCCAGAGCTCCAGGGCGGCGAAGACGGGATCCTCCGCATCGATGCGCGCATCCTGGTTCGCATCGAAGGTGGCGAGCTCCGCGTAGCCGTCCACCGCGCCATGCTGATCGCCGAAGAGCTCGCCGCCATCGTTGATGATCCCGTCCCCATTCCGATCCAGGACAAGGAAGGCCGTATCACCGCTGACGAAGGAGGTCGGAGCGGCCTGGCCTTCAGCGCCGAGGTCGAAGACCTTCGCTCCGCGGGCTCCCGTGGTGGTGGGGCCTTCTCCGCTGAAGTCGATGACGAGGGGATCCTTCGGCGGGGCCTGGGCCGAGGCCTCTGCGCGCAGGCGCGCGGCACGCAAGCTCACGTGCGTTCCGGAGGCGTCGAGCGTGCGCCCCTGACCATCCTGCAGGTGCAGCTCCCATCGCTCCGCATGGATCTCCAGGAGGTCCACGGAGAGGGTGTCCGCGGCCGGCTGGGCGGCACCGCTTGGATCCGGGCCGCCGGATTCTGCGGAGGTCTGGGTCCGGACTTCCTCGAGGGCCTCCTGGTAGGACTTCCCCTCCAAGGCGACCTTGAGGAGGATCTGATCCGAAGCCTTCAAAGGACTGAGGTTGCTTTGCCAACCCGACGTCGGGCCGCTGGAAATCCCCATGTCCGCCATGGTCCCCTCCCTGGGTGGCGCGCATCCGTGCAGGGGCCTCATCGGCTGGAAATCACAGGCGATGAGGGCTCCCGGAAAATTTCCGCTTGCCTTCCTCCACCCCTGTGATAGGCTGAATATCTGCGCGGTTGAGGCCGCAACGGAATCGCCGGAAGCGGCGGGCAGGCATCTTTGACAACCGGATAGTGAATAGGAAGAACCTT
>CAZVKM010000143.1:0-9585 GCA_964627685.1 uncultured Solibacteraceae bacterium
GCCGGCGCGACCCTGGAGGACATCCTCCCCGAGGCCTTCGCCGTGGCCCGGGAGGCCTCCCGCCGCGTGCTCAAGATGCGCCACTTCGACGTGCAGCTCATCGGCGGCATGGTGCTCCACGAGGGCAAGGTGGCCGAGATGCGTACCGGCGAGGGCAAGACCCTCACCGCCACGCTCCCGCTCTACCTGAACGCGCTGGCGGGCAAGGGCGCCCACCTGGTGACCGTGAACGACTACCTCGCCCGCCGCGACGCCGAGTGGATGGGCCGCCTCTACCACTGGCTGGGCCTCAGCGTGGGCGTCATCCAGCACGGCCTGGACGACGACCAGCGCCGCGCCGCCTACGCCTGCGACATCACCTACTGCACCAACAACGAGCTGGGCTTCGACTATCTGCGCGACAACATGAAGTGGGACCTCGCCGAGTTCACCCAGCGTGACTTCGTCTACGCCATCGTAGACGAGGTGGACTCCATCCTCATCGACGAGGCCCGCACGCCGCTCATCATCGCGGGCTCCTCGGAAGAGGACACCTCGAAGTACTTCCGCATCGACGCCATCATCCCGAAGCTGAAGAAGGACGTGGACTACAAGGTGGAGGAGAAGGACCGCCAGGTCATGCTCACCGACGAGGGCATCCGCCACGCGGAGGAGCTGCTCGGCGTCCCCAACCTCTACGACCCCGGCGCCATCGAGACCCTCCATGGCCTGAGCCAGGCCCTCCTCGCCCACAACCTCTACAAGCTGGACGTGGAGTACATGGTCAAGGAGAAGGAGGACGGCCGCGGGATGGAGGTCGTCATCGTGGACGAGTTCACGGGCCGCCTCATGCCGGGCCGCCGCTGGTCCAACGGCCTCCACCAGGCCATCGAGGCCAAGGAGGGCGTGGAGGTCAACGCCGAGAACCAGACCCTCGCCACCGTCACCTTCCAGAACTTCTTCCGCATGTACAAGAAGCTGGGCGGCATGACGGGCACCGCCGAGACCGAGGCCAAGGAGCTCTGGGAGATCTACAAGCTGGACGTGGTGGTGATCCCCACCAACCGGCCCATGATCCGCAAGGACTTCGCCGACACCGTGTACGCCACCCAGAAGGGGAAGACCAAGGCCATTGTGGCGGAGATCCGCGATCTGCACGCCAAGGGCCAGCCGATCCTGGTGGGCACCGCCAGCATCGACAGCAGCGAAAAGCTCAGCGAGGAGCTGAAGCGTGCGGGCATCCGCCACGTCGTGCTCAATGCCAAGCACCACGAGCGCGAGGCGGACATCGTGGCCCAGGCGGGCCGTCGGGGCGCCGTGACCATCGCCACCAACATGGCCGGCCGTGGCACCGACATCCTGCTGGGCGGCAATCCCGAGGGCATGGCCAAGCACGAGGCCGCCAAGCGCAGCGTGGCCATCTACACCGAAGATGGTCTGGAGACTCCGGAGTACCTCGCCCTCATCGACGAGATGAAGCGGGCCACGGAAGCCGAGAAGCAGGAGGTGATCGCCGCGGGCGGCCTCCACATCCTCGGCACCGAGCGTCACGAGAGCCGCCGCATCGACAACCAGCTGCGTGGCCGCGCCGGCCGCCAGGGTGACCCCGGCTCCAGCCGCTTCTACCTCAGCCTCGAGGACGACCTCATGCGCGTCTTCGGCGGCGACCGCATCAAGGGCCTCATGTCCATGATGGGCATGAACGACGAGGAGCCTATCGAGAGCGGCATGGTCAGCAAGTCCATCGAGAAGAGCCAGAAGCGGGTGGAGACCCACCACTTCGAGGTGCGCAAGCACCTGCTCGAGTACGACGATGTGATGAACAAGCAGCGCATCTTCTTCTACAACCTCCGCACGGAGATCCTGAAGGGCAACACCAAGGACTACGTGCTGCAGGTGGCCGGCGAGATCGCCGAAGGGCTCTGCCATGACTTCATCCCCGACAAGGGCGAGCGGGACGAGGCCGCCTTCCGCGAGCGCGTGGAGCAGCTCTTCGCCCTGACCGGCGAGAAGGTCGATGCGGTCCCCTCCCTGCGGGGCGAGGCCACGGGCCGAACCCTGGCGGAGCTGGTACGGGCGTCCTACCAGGAGAAGGAGGAGCGCCTGGGCTCCCCTGAGGTCCTCCGCTGGCACGAGCGGGTGGCCATCCTGCAGATCATCGATGCCGCCTGGAAGCGCCACCTCCTCGTGATGGACCACCTCAAGGAGGCCATCGGGTTCCGCGGCTACGGCCAGAAGGACCCCCTCGTGGAGTACAAGCGCGAGAGCTATGAGTACTTCGAGCAGATGCGCTTCGGCTACGAGGACGAGATCGTGTCCTACCTGTACCGGGTGGAGCCCCAGGTCTACAGCCCCATGTCGGAAGAGGACTTCTTCCGGGAGCCCGCCCACGTCATCGAGCTCGGGCCCGATGAGCAGGGCAACCTCACCGGCGGTGAGGGCGAGCAGGTGCAGCGGGTGCTCCGCTTCACCGCCGGCGGCCTGGACGACGAGGACGACAGCTACCTCCGCCGCAGCTGATGACGGTCCGCCTCCTCATCGAAGACCAGCACCACCAGCCCTCCCAGCGCCTCCTGCTGGGAGTGGCGGTGCTGGCCGCCCTCGGCACCACGGTGCTCCGCATGGTGGCCGGCCGCTGGTTCCTCACCCTGCTCCCCGTGTGGGCCGGGCTCTGCGCCGGGGCCTTCGGCTGGGCCCTCGCCTACATCGCCGGCTCCTGGGTCCGCATCAGCGCTACCCGCGGGGTGAGCTGGTGCCTGGCCACCAGGGGGCTCAGCCGGTCGAAGACAGTGGGCAACGTGGAGCTCCACCCCACGGACATCGCGGAGCTGCGGCTTGAGTCCACCCTGCTGGGGCGTTTCCTCGGGCTCTGGGACCTCCAGATCATCCGCCGGGATGGCCAGCCGGTCCCCCGGTTTCGGTTCTTCCATCGCATGGACCGGGTCGCGGAGCACCTGCACGCCTACCTCGAGCAACTGGGGCGCGAGTAGCCTGACAGCCTTTTCACTGCCTCAGGGTGCGGACAGCTGGTAGCTTCATCCCCATGGAACTCGTGGTGGTGACAGGGCTGTCCGGTGCGGGCCGCCGCTCGGTGCTCGGCGCGCTGGAGGACTGCGGCTTCACGGCGCTGGACAACGTGCCCGCCCGGCTCCTGGAGCCGCTCATCGAGCTGGAGGACCACCTGTATCCCGGGCGCACCCGCCTGGCCGTGGGCATGGACAGCCGGCATGAGGACTTCGGCGCGGAGTTCGAGCCGATGCTCCGGGGCTTCGAGGATCGCAGTCAGCCCGTGCATGTGATCTTCGTGGAGGCGGACGACGAGGTGCTCCTGCGGCGGTTCTCCGAGACCCGTCGCGTCCACCACCTGGCGGGTGATGGCGGCAGCGTGAGCGAGGCCATCCGGCGGGAACGCCAGCTCCTGGCGCCCGTGCGGGCCCGGGCCTCCGCCGTGCTGAACACCTCGCGCCTGACCCTCTCGGAGATGCGCCAGCGGCTCCAGGAGCTGCTGCCCGGGTTGCCGGGGCGGGACACCCGAGTTCGCATCATCTCCTTCGGCTTCAAGTTCGGCGTCCCCACGGAGGCCGACGTGGTGCTGGATGCCCGCTTCCTGCCGAATCCGCACTATGTGCCGGAGCTGAAGGCCCTCACGGGCCGGGATGAGCCGGTGCAGCGCTTCCTGGAGGCCTCGGAGGACTTCAACACCTTCCTCACGAAGACCGAGGAATGGCTGCGCTGGAGCCTGCCCCTGGTGCAGCAGGAAGGGCGGGCCTACCACACCGTGGCCATCGGCTGCACGGGAGGCCAGCACCGCAGCGTGGCCCTCGCCGAGATCCTCGGCCGGCGGCTCCGGAAGGACTACCCCACGCTCACGGTGAGGCACCGGGAGCAGGCGGGCTGACCCGCCTGCGCCTTCCACTGTCCCTCAGCGCTCGCGGTAGACCACGTTCCGCTTCGCCAGCTCGGCCTTCATGAAGTCCCACACGCCGGCCTCCTGCCCCAGGTACTCCGGGGGGCAGATGCCCTTGCGGCTGAACTGCCCGGCGGCGAAGAGGCGGACGGCGGCCGTGCAGGTGAAGCCGGTGGTGCGGGCCATGCTGGTGGTCTTCGTGGCGGGATCGTAGTGGTCCAGCACCTCCACGACGCGGCGCACGGGCTTCCCGGCCTTCTCCCCCTCCACGGTGACCCGCATGACCGTGAGGTCCGCCTCGCCCTCCTGGAACTTCCACAAGGGGAAGAGCAGGGCGGTGGTGAGGTCCAGGGGCACCACGGACTGGCCGTTCACGGTGATGGGGTCCTTGGAGAAGAGGCCCGTCTCCCGCATCATCCGCATCTTCTCGATGTGGCCGGGGTAGCGCAGGGTCTTCTCCTTCATGTCCGGCACGCCGGGGAAGGTCTTGATGACGCTGCGCAGGCCGTCGGTGTTGAAGGACTCCAGGGTGCCCACGCCTTCGAAATCCAGGAGCTCCGGCTCGGAGAGGGCGGGGAAGGTGACCACCTTGCCCTCCTTCACGTAGCGGGCGGGGCGGGTGTACTCCTCGATGACGTCGATGGGGCTGAAGCCCGCCTTGTACTCGTAGGGCCACGTGCGCACCACGGGCAGGCCGCCGACGAGGCACTCGAACTTCGTGACCTTGTCCAGCTGGCGGGCGGTGTCGCCCAGGATGATGTTGCCGCAGCCGGGCGCCACGCCCACGTCCACGATGGCGGTCAGACCCTGGGCCTTGGCCAGGGCATCCAGCTCGAAGCAGTCCTCATCGAAGAAGCTGATGTCGACGAGCGTCTTGCCCGCCTCCAGCACGGCCTTGGCGGTGGCGAAGCCCATGAAGCCGGGCACGGCCCCCACCACGAGATCCGCATCCGCCACGGCGGCCTTCACGCCCTCCGGGGAGCCCAGGTCCGCGGCGCGCGTGGAGAGTCCCCAACCCTTCACCCGGGCCAGCGCCTCCTCGGAGCGGTCCGCGACGGTGACCTTGAAGTCGGGTGCGAGGTCCCGGGCCATGACGGCTCCGACGCGACCGGCACCCAGAACGACAACGTGGGACATGGGAACTCCTGTGGTGGGACGTTCCAGGGTACCTCGAACCCCCCGGGTCCCGGCCGCAGGGCAGGCGCCGTGCGGCTATCGCACGGAAGGCCTGGATCCTGGTCCGCGAGCCAGGGGCTTGAGCCCCGGGCTTCACTCCGGTCGTGGGGCGGATCCATGGAAGAGGTGCAGGAGCCACCGCCCCCCCCGGTTCACGAACACCACCGAGAAGCGATAGGGGGCGCTGAACCGGAGCTGGCCCGTCGCCTTGCTGGTTACCTTCATCTTGCCTTCGACGAAGGCCCAGGCCGTGTCGCCGCTCCGGCTGATCTCCACCCGGTCCATCTGCCAGCTGAAGCCGCTGGATTTGTACCATCGACCGAGTTGGGCTTCCGTGGCGTCGCGACCTTTGTAGACTTCCCCCGTGTCGGAGCCGACGAGGAGGATGTCGGCCTGCTCATCGAAGGTGGCCATCACGCCCGCCAGGTCGCCACGGCCCGAGGCTTCGTTGAAGGCGTCCAGGGCCCTTCTGATCTCAGCCTGCCCGGCCTCGGAGGATGTCGGAGACGATGTGCTCACGGGTCTGCAGCCGAGCAGGCCCACGAGGAGGGCGAGGGAACAACCGACCATTCGGGTCATGGGGCCTCCCAAGGGTGATGGGTGGGGGACGATGGATCGGGGTGGTCGGGCTCGACAAGGGTAGCTGGTGGTGCCTCTCAGGAGATGATCCCAGTCCTCCCGGATCGGACAGGAAGGCTTGGACGTGACCCTTGAAGGGGAGGCGGGAACCAGGTCCCGCCTCCCCTTGGCCGGCTCAGGCCTTCTTTGGCGTGAGCGCGTAGAGCGGCAGGCCCAAGGCCACCAGGGCCAGGCCCGGCCAGGTGAAGCTGGGCTTGTGGATGAAGAGGGCCCCCATGATGGCCAGGGCGCCCACCAGGTAGAGCACGGGCACCAGGGGGTAGGCCCACACCTTCACGGGGCGCTCGGCCTCCGGGCGGCGCACGCGGAGCAAGATGACGCCCGCCACCGTGAGCACGTAGAAGAGCAAGGCGGCGAAGATGACGAAGTCCAGCAGCTGGCCGTAGGTGCCGGTGAGGGTGAGGAGGCAGGTCCAGAGGGCCTGGATGCCGATGCCGAAGGCCGGCACGCCGTTGCCGTTGAGCTTCGAGGCCTGGCTCAGGAAGAGGCCATCGGCGGCCATGGTCTGGTAGACCCGGGCCCCGGCCAGCACCAGGCCATTCACGCAGCCGAACATGGACACCAGCACCGCCCCGGCCATGATGAGCCCGCCCTTGGACCCCAGGATGGCCTGCAGGGCGGCGGCGCCCACCCGGTCGCTGGGGGCGTTGGCGATGGCCGTGGGGCCGAGCACCTTCAGGTAGATGGCGTTGGCGAGCACGTAGAGGCCGCACACGAGGCCCGTGCCGATGAGGAGGCTCAGGGGGATGGTGCGCTGGGGCTCCTTCACCTCCGCGGCGATGAAGGTGACGCTGTTCCAGGCGTCGGCGCTGAAGAGGCTGCCCGTCTGCACCACCAGCAGGGCCGCCAGGAAGCCCAGCTGGGGCGTGCCCGTGGGGGGCACGTAGGCGGCGGCGTCCACCGGGGTCGCGGGGGTGAGGAAGAGACCCAGGAGGATCAGCGCGGCCAGGGATCCGATCTTGGCCACGGTGAAGAGGTTCTGGATGCGGGCGCCCAGCTTCACGCCGTAGAGGTTCACGGCGGAGAGGAGCACCACGATGGCGATGCCCGACAGGCGGCTGGGGGTGAGGCCCAGGTGGTAGGGGCCCACGGCGATGGAGGATGTGACCTGCCACACCGGGAGGTCCAGGTGGGGGCCGATCCAGGTGGCGTCGTTCACCGCCGGGAAGAACATCCCCAGGTACTTGCCGAAGCCCACGGCCACGGCGGCGATGGTGCCGCACTCGATGATGGCGAAGAACGTCCACCCGTAGAGGAAGCCCGTGAGGGGTCCGTAGATCTCCCGCAGGTAGGTGTACTGGCCACCGGCGTGGGGGAACATGCCCGCCAGCTCGCCGTAGCTCAGGGCGCCGAGCACTGTGAGCAGGGCCGTGAGCGCCCAGCCCCAGAGCAGGAATGAGCCCGAATGGCCGGCGCGGACCATGTCAGCCGCGACGATGAACACGCCGCTCCCGATCATGGAGCCGGCGATGAGCATGATGGCCGAGAAGAGACCGACGTGGCGCTGGTAGCCGCTGTTCATGGATGCCCCGGAA
This sequence comes from uncultured Solibacteraceae bacterium, assembly GCA_964627685.1. GTDB lineage: Bacteria > Acidobacteriota > Holophagae > Holophagales > Holophagaceae > JAFDVN01. The sequence continues at coordinate 7,237 of CAZVKM010000143.1, forward strand.
TGCGTATGTGTGGTGGTTTCAAGCTACCACGGCGGATCGCCGCCGCAGCAGGAGGTAGGCGGGGATGCCGAGGAGGACGAGCACCAGGCCCGGCATCGAGAAGGAGGGGCGGTAGAGGAGCAGGGAGACGAGGATGGCGCCGCTGCCCACCACGTAGAAGAGGGTGAGCGGGGCGGGGGCCCGGTAACCTTCCCCCGCCTCCTGCCGACGGCGGAGCACCAGGGAACCCGCCGCGGTGCTGGCATAGAAGAGCAGGGCGCTGAAGATGATGTAGTCGAGCAGCTGGCTGTAGGAGCCCGTGAGGGTGAGCACGCAGGCCCAGAGGGCCATGATCCCCATGGAGGCCATGGGCACTCCGTGGGCGTTCAGCTTCGCGGCCCCGGGGAAGAAGAGACCGTCGGCCGCCATGGCCTGGTAAACCCGGGCGGAGGTGAGGGTGCCGCCGTTCATCCAGCCCACCATGCTCATGAGGATGGCTCCGGCCATGAGCCACTCGGCCCCACCCCCCAGGAGGGCGCCCAGGGCCGTGGAGGCCACGCGATCCCCCGGGGCGTGGGCGATGCCCGCGGGGCCGAGCACCTTCAGGTAGATCACGTTGGCCAGGAGGTAGAGGACGAACACCAGGGTGGTGCCCAGGAGCATGGCGCGAGGTAGGGTGCGCCTGGGTTCCTGGATCTCCCCTCCCACCATGGCCAGGTACTGCCAGCCGTCGCCGCTGAACATGCAGCCCACCTGGGCCACCAGGAAGCCCGCAAGCAGGGGCAGGCTGCCGGGTTCCGGCACCACGGGCGCGGTGGAGGGAGCCACCTGGGGCTTCAGCACGAGGCCCAGGAGGATCAGGGCCCCCAGGGCCACGATCTTGCCCATGGAGAAGACATTCTGCACCCGGGCGCCCAGCTTCACGCCCCGGGCGTGGATGGCCAGGAACCCGAGGATCAGGGCGATGCCCGCGGCCCGGGCGGGGGTGAGGCCCAGGTTGTAGGGCCCCAGGGCGAAGGAGGGGGCGAAGCCGGGGAAGGGATGCCAGGTGGCCATCTGCACGGGGCCGATCCACCAGGTGGTGTCGTTCACGGCGGGGAAGAAGGTCCCCAGGTAGCGGCCGAAGCCCACGGCCACGGCGGCGATGGAGCCGCACTCGATGACGAGGAAGCTGGTCCATCCGCAGAGGAAGCCCGCCAGGGGCCCGAAGGCCTCCCGCAGGAACACGTAGTAGCCGCCGGCCTTGGCGTGCACGGAGCCCAGCTCGGCGAAGCTCAGGGCCCCGGCCACGGAGAGCAGGCCCGCCAGGGCCCAGGAGAGCATGAGGAAGCCCCCGGTGTGTCCCGTGCGCACGATCTCGGCGGACACCAGGAAGATGCCGCTGCCGATCATGGAGCCGGCCACCAGCATGGTGGCGGAGAACAGTCCGATGTCTCGGCGGTAGCCGGGCGCGCTCATGGGGATCCCAGGGAAGTTGGCCCAGCATACCCCAGGCGGCCGTTCGCCCCTCGCACGGATGCGCGCCCACGTTGACTTTTGCCGCCCCGGCGGGACCATGGAGACCCCATCCATCCCCCTTGGAGTTCTCGATGAACCGTGCCTTCGGGGCCCTTCTGCTGGCCCTCCCCCTGGTGGCCCAGGCCCCCCTCGCCATCCGGGTGGGGCGGCTGGTGGACGTGGTGCGGGGCCAGGTGCTGCAGGATCGGACGATCCTGGTGCGGGAGGGGCGTGTGGTCCGCGTCGAGGCGGGCTCGGCGGCGGTCCCCGCCGGGGCCACGACGCTGGACCTCTCGGGCTACACCGTGCTCCCGGGGCTCATCGACACCCACACCCACCTGGTGGGGGACATCCAGGGGGCCAGCGCCGCCGCGCCCCTCGAGCGCACGGGCGCCCAGGACCTGGTGGCCGGCCTCCGACACGCCCGGGCCACCTTGCGGGCGGGCTTCACCACCGTGCGGGATGTGGGCACCCTGAGGGCCTTCACGGACGTGACCCTGCGGGACGCCATCGCCGAGGGCACGGTGGAGGGCCCCCGCATGGCGGTCTGCGGCACCTACATCACCACCCGCAGCGGCAGCGGGGACCTCACGGGGATTGCGCCGGACGTGCGCCTGCCCGCCGACATGCGCCTGGGCGTGGCCGACTCCGAAGCCGAGGTCCGGGCCCGGGTGCGCCAGCTCCTCAACGGCGGGGCGGACTTCATCAAGATCATGGCCACGGGTGCGGTGTTCACGAAGGGCACGCGCCCGGGGGTGCCGGAGTTCAGCGAGGCGGAGCTGCGGGCGGCGGTGCAGGAGGCGGCGAAGTACGGCGCCCGGGTCACCGCCCATGCCCATGGCGCCGAGGGCATCAAGAACGCCCTGCGGGCCG
>CAZVKM010000144.1:0-9570 GCA_964627685.1 uncultured Solibacteraceae bacterium
CCCTTTCCGCCACGGCCAATGGCAAATCCAAGCTGGACAACCTCTCTGCCGGCGCCGACTACCTCTACTTCTTCGAAGGCAAGGACACGGGCTTCTACGTCACCGGCGGGCTCTCCTGGAACCGGTGGAAGTTCGACTACGACTACACCTACAAGATCGGGAACGTCACGGTCAGTGGTTCCTCCTCGCAGACGGCCAACCAGGTGGGTGGCGCTGCCGGCGTGGGATACAACCTGAACCGCAACATCGGCTTCGAGGCCCGCTACACCGCCAGCAAGTTCAAGAACGCGGGCGGCGGGGACGTGAATGCCGCCGCGGTGCAGCTGAGCGCCAGTTACCGGTTCTAGCCCTTCGCCGGGCGCAGGGACGGGGCCCCGGGCGGGGCCCCGTCCCTTTTTTCAGAGCCCATAGTCCTTCCATCGCGCGGTGACGCGCTCCAGCACCGCCTCGGGGAAGACCAGGTCCCGGGGCCACTCGCGGGGAAAACCGTCGAAGGGCTTGTTCTTGCGGGTGGCGTCGATGCCCACCTTGCTGCCGAAGGCGAAGCGGTCGCTGCTGTGGTCCAGCACGTCCAGGGGGCCGTCGGTGAAGAGCATGTCCCGGCGCGGGTCCACGTTGCTGGTGATGCGGAAGAGGACTTCGTTCAGGTCGTGGGGGTCGATGTCCTCGTCCACCACCACCACGCACTTGGTGAACATGATCTGCCCCGTCCCCCAGATGGCGCTCATGACCTTCTGGGCGTGGCCGGGGTATTCCTTCCGGATGGAGACGATCACCAGGTTGTGGAAGGCCCCGGCCGCGGGCAGGTGCATATCCCGCACCTCCGGCAACACCATGCGGAGCAGGGGCAGGAAGATGCGCTCGGTGGCGTAGCCCAGCCACTCGTCCTCCTGGGGCGGGCGCCCCACGATGGTGGCGGGGAAGATGGGCTCCTTCTTCATGGTGATGGCCGTGACATGGAGCACCGGGTAGTCGTCGGCCAGGCTGTAGTAGCCCGTGTGGTCGCCGAAGGGCCCCTCGCGGCGCAGTTCGCCGGGGTTCACGTAGCCCTCGATGACGATCTCGCTGTCGGCGGGCACCTCGAGGTCGTTCGTCACGCACTTCACCATCTCGATGCCCTCGCCCCGCAGGAAGCCCGCGAACATCACCTCGCTCACGAAGGGGGGCAGGGGGGCCGTGGCGCAGTAGGTGAGGTTGGGGTCGCCGCCGAAGCTCACGGCCACGGGCATCTTCTCGTCGCGGGAATAGCCGTGGCGGTTGCGGGCGCCATCGTGGTGGAGCTGGGTGTGGAAGCCGAGGGTGCGATCGTCGAAGACCTGCAGGCGGTAGAGGCCCACGTTGCGGTGGCCCGTCTCCTTGTTGCGGGTGTGGCTCATGCCCAGGGTGATGAAGGGGCCACCGTCCTCGGGCCAGGTGGTGAGCACGGGAAGCTCGCTGAGCTTGACCTGGTCCCCCGTGAACACCACCTCCTGGCAGGCGCCCTTCTTCACGGTCTTGGGCATCCAGTTGCCCACCTCGGCGAGCATGGGCAGCTTGGCCAGCTTGTCGAAGAAGCCCAGGCCGGGCTTGGGCAGGGCCTCCTTGATGAGGCCCTCGATGCGGTCGGCGATGGCGTCGATGCCCCGGGTCTCCTTCTCGACGCCCAGGGCCATGGCCATGCGGCGCTTGGACCCGTAGGCGTTCATGAGCACGGGGATCCGGTGCCCCTTCACCTTCTCGAAGAGCAGGGCCTTACCACCCCCGGGTTCCTTGGACACGCGGTCCGTGATGGCCCCCATCTCCAGGTGGGGGTCCACCTCCACCTTCACCCGGTGGAGTTCGCCCGCGGATTCAAGCTGCTTGAGGAAGGCGCGGAGGTCATTGGCCATGCCCTTAGTGTGCCATTTCCCGCCCTTCGTCGGCTTTTCCTGGCCTGGACGCGTGGGGCCAGCCCATCCTGGGGGCCATGGATCGGATCCGGACCCTTCTCCCCCGCGCCCTCCTGATGGGCCTGGGGCTCGGCACCCTCCTGTGGGTGCTGCGCTTGTCCGGGAGCTTCCGGACCTCGGTGACCATCTGCACCACCTTCGCCGTGGTGATGTGGGGCGGCTTCGAGTGGGCGCACACCTGGTACCAGCCCCGTCCGGGGCGGCCCCCGGAGCGGGAGGCGCTGCGTTCCATGGGGATCGTGAGCGTGATGTACGTGGGCATGCTGGCCCTCTGCATCGGCCTGATCCGCTTGTTCACAGGCCTGAACCTGCTGATCCATCCCGCGGTCGCCGCCCTGACCTTCGCCCTGGGCTTCGCCATCACCAACTTCATGATGGCCAAGCACGCGCTGGTCCACGTGATGGAGGCCGAGGGGGCCCGGGCCCGGGCCGAGGCCCGGGCCGGCCTCCTGGCCCTCCAGGCGCAGCTCCAACCCCACACCCTCTTCAACGCCCTCAACACCATCGCGGCCCTCATCCCGGGCGAGCCCGTCCAAGCCGAAGCCGCCACGGAGGCCCTCTCCCGGCTGCTGCGCCGCATCATGGGCGCCCTCGAGCGAGAGATGTGGACCCTGACCGAGGAGTTCTCCGTGCTGGAGGACCTCCTCGCTTTGGAGCGCCTGCGCTTCGGTGCCCGCCTGGAGACCGCCCTGGAGCTGGATCCCGGGGACGCCGCCCGGGAAGTGCCCCCCCTCCTCCTCCTGCCCCTGGTGGAGAACGCGCTGAAGCACGGCTTCCGCCCCAAGGTGGGCACCTGCCGGCTGATGGTCGCCGCGGCGGCGGGTACGGTGCTGATCCAGGATGATGGGGTGGGCCGGGCCCCCGAAGCCACCGAGGGCCTGGGGCTCCGCACGGTGCGCGAACGGCTGGAGGCCCTCGGTGGAACCCTCAATTGGCCACAGGTGAACGCGGGCTGCGCGGTGAAGGTCCAGCTGCCATGAGGACCTACGCGCTGGTGGAGGACGAACCGCCCGCCCGCCTCCGCCTCAAACGGTTGCTGGCGGAGTTGGCCCCGGAGGCCACCTGCCTCTTCGAGGCGGCGGATGGCCTGGAGGCCCTGGCCTGCCTCCGTGCCCGCGTGCCCGACCTCCTCTTCCTCGACATCGAGTTCCCACCGGAAGGGGCCTTCGGCCTGCTCCGGAAGGCGAAGGCCGAGGGTCTGGCCCTTCCCCCCCTCGCCTTCATCACCGCCTTCGACCGCTACGCCGTGGAAGCCTTCCGCTGGGCGGCCTGCGACTACCTCTTGAAGCCGGTGGCGCGGGAGCAGCTCCTGGAGACCCTGGGGCGCGTGCGGCCGCCGGTGGATCCCGAGGGGCTCCTCCAGGCCCTGGATGCGGTGCAGCACCAGCGGGCCCCGGAGCGCTTCACCGTGCTCGTGAAGGGGCGCCTCCGGGTGCTCGCCTGGGCCGACGTGACCCACCTGCGCACGGAGAACCGCCTCCTCTTCGTGCACACCGCCGAGGGCCGCTTCGTGCTGGACCGCACCCTGGATGAGCTGGAGACCCTGCTGGCGCCCCGGTTCCAGCGCACGCACCGCTCCGCCATGGTGGCCCTCGATGCCGTGAAGGAGCTGGTCCCGGAGTCCGGAGGCTTCGGGGAGCTGCGCCTCCAGGACGAGTCGCGGGTGCCCGTGAGCCGGGACCGCATGGCCGAAGTGAGGAGGCGGCTCGGGGAGCGTTGACCTCCTTTGGTCGCCCGACACCCGCCCTTCGTCCACCGGACCCTGGAGGGGGCGGCTCCCCTTCCGAAGCTGGCTCCAGCGCGTGGATGCGCTGGAGCCCTCGATGCGAACCCCCTTCCTCCTGCCCGCCCTCTCGATCTTCCTCGCCGCCCAGGCGCCGGCGGCCCCCCTCGCCGAGCGGGTTCAGGCCGCCCAGAGGCTGCGCCCCGACGCCCTGCGCCAGCTCCAGGGCGAGCTGGCCCTGGAGCCGAACCCCGCAAAGGTCTACTTCGAAGGCCTCGTCGCCCACGGCATCGTGGCCCAGACCATGGACCAGGATCCCAAGCGCGGCGAGGCCCTGCTGGATCAGGCCCTCGCCGCCCTCAAGGGGCGTAAGGACGGGGAGAGCCTCGCGCTTCACGGCGCCCTACTGGGGCTCAAGATCCGCCTCGCGCCCGCCTCGGGGATGACCCTCGGGCCCCGGGCCTCGGCCTTCTTCGAGCAGGCCCTGCTCGCGGCGCCAGAGAGCCCCAGGGTCCGGATGCTCCAGGGGCTGCACGTCCTCCACATGCCCGAGTTCTTCGGCGGCGGCGCGAAGGCGGCCCTGCCCCTGCTGGCCGAGGCCCTGAAGGCGGCGGAGGCGGAAGGCCCCTCGAAGGATCCCTGGGTCCCCCGCTGGGGGAAGGCCGAGACCCTCGCCTGGCTGGCCCAGGCGGAGATCGAGGCCGGGCAGGTGGCTGAGGCCAAGGCCCACGTGGATCGGGCGCTGGCCCTGGACCCGGCCTATGGCTTCGCCCGCTTCGTGGTGGCCCCCCGGCTGGTGGGGAAGGCCTCCCGATGAGCCTGCCCGCCCTCCCCGCGCAGGTGGTCGCCGCGCCGGTCACGGGGATCGTCGTGGCGCCGGGGGGTCGGCCCCTGGCGGGCGCCCTCGTGGAGGGCGGTGGCCGACAGACCCGCACGGATGCCCAGGGGCGTTTCAGCCTGGCGCTCCCCGCGGGCGGCGAACTGCGCCTCAGTGCCGTGGGCTTCGAGGCCCAGGTGCGGCGTGCCCAGCCCGGCCAGGCCCTCACGGTGCTCCTCCAGCCCCAGGCCGTGGCCACGGTGGAAGTCACCGAGGGCAGCGGCTACACGAGCCAGGAGGGCAGCACCTCCACCCTCACGCGCCTGGACGTCTACACGACGCCCGGCGCCGCGGCGGATGTCTTCCAGGCCATCAAGGGTCTGCCCGGCGTCAGCAACGCCACGGAGGGCGCCGAGCTCTACGTGCGGGGGGGCAGGCCCGAGGAGGTGGGGATCTTCCTCAACGGCGGGCGCCTGGCCCGGCCCTTCCACTACCCGAGCGTTCAGGGGGGCCTCTTCTCCGCCGTGGACACGGCCCTCGTCACCAAGGTGGGCTTCGTCCCCGGGGGGTTCTCCGCCCGCTATGGGGACGCGCTCTCCGCGGTGCTCGACCTCTCCACGGAAGTGGAGGAGGCCCGCACGGGGGGCTCCCTCATCCTCGCCATCCCCACCCAGGGGGTGATGTCGGAGACCTCGGTGGGCGGGGCCGCCCTGCGGGGCTCCCTGCGGCGGGGATCACCGGAGCTCCTCGACAAGTGGTACGGCCTCGCAGCGACCTTCGAGGAGACCCCCGAATCCCTGGATGGGCAGGTGGGCTGGCAGCAGGACCTGGGGCCCGGCCGCATCCAGCTCACGGCCCTGGGCTCCCGCAGCCACCTGGGGGTGGAGACGCGCATCGCCAACCAGATGGGCCTCTACCTCAATCGGAACCACAGCGCCTACGGGGCCGCCCAGTGGCGCCAGGCTCTGGGCGAGAGGGCCTCCCTCCTGCTCGTGGCCTCCCGCAACGCCTACCGCCAGACCTGGACCTTCGGCCCCTGGGGCATCGACGCCGGGGAGGCCACGGATCACGCCCGGGCCGAGGTCACGGCGGCCCTCGCGCCCACCCACACGCTGGAAGGAGGGGTGGAGGCCACCCAGCTGCGCCGCACCCCCGCGGGCCGGGTGCCCTTCGATGCGGCGGACTGGAACCCCGGGGCCCCCGCCCGGACCTACGCCTACGCCTTCGACGGGCGGCGGGAGGGGGCCTACCTCACCTGGCGCTGGCAGCTGGATCCAGCCTGGGGCCTCTCCCTGGGCGGCCGCACGGACCGCTACGGCCTGCCCGGCGAGGTCACCCGCGACCTGCGCGGCACCCTGAGCTGCCTCCTGCGGGAGGGCCTGACCCTGAGGGCCAGCTTGGGCAGCTTCCACCAGGCTCCCAGCCCAGAACAGCTGGACCCCTACGCCGGCAACCGGGACCTGCGGGTGCAGCGGGCCACCCACGCCCTCCTGGCCCTGGACGCGGCCTGGAAGGGCTGGGCCGCCTGGAACGCCCGGGTGGAGCTCTACCGGAAGGACTACGATCGCCTCGTGGTGGAGGATCCCGTCCACCGCTACACCTCCACGGGCCGGGGCACCGCCCAGGGGGTGGACCTCTTCTTGAAGGGGCAGCGGGGGGCCTGGCGGGGCTGGGTGGGCTACGGTTACCTGGACACCCGGCGCCGGGAGGGGCGCCAGTTCACCCTGGGCCCCGTGCCCACGAGCGTGCCGCACAACCTCACGGCGGTGGTCCAGTGGTCCCCCCGGCCGGGCTGGGAGGGCTCCCTGGCCTGGCGCTACGCCACCGGGGCCCCGGTGACCCCGATCCTGGGCGGCACGCCCAACGGCGCCGGGGGCTGGGACCCCGTGGAGGGCCCCCGCTATGGGGACCGCCTCCCCCTCTACCACCGGGCCGACCTCCGGCTGACCCGGTTCCGGGCCTGGCGGGGCCATCGGGCGGTCGGCTTCCTGGAGGTGATGAACCTCCTGAACCGCCCCAATGCGGCCGCCTACAGCTACAGCGCGGACTTCAGCACCCGGCGCCCGGAGGAGAGCACCTTCAGCCGTCGGATCCTGGTCGCGGGGGTGAGCCTGAGCTGGTGAGGGGGGCCCCGCGCCCTTTTCCCTTGAACCACGGGCCATTCCGTGGCAATCTGATCGACCTTGCTGGCTCCGGGCCCCAAGTGCATCCCTTTGGGACCGCCGCCCGTCGCCGCTCAATTTCAGAGGCAACCATGTACGCAGTCATTCAGACCGGTGGCAAGCAGTACCGCGTGTCCGAGGGCGACATCCTCCGCGTGGAGCTGCTCGAGGCCGAGCCCAAGGCGAAGGTGACCTTCGACCAGGTGCTCTTCGTCGACAAGGGCGGTGACCTGAAGGTGGGCCAGCCCACCGTGAAGGGCGCCACCGTCGAGGCCGAGGTGATCACCCACGACCGCGCCAAGAAGGTCACGATCTTCAAGAAGCGCCGGACCACCACCTATCAGCGCACCCAGGGCCACCGCCAGGGCTACACCGAAGTGCGCATCAAGAGCATCAAGGCCTAAGGAGAGGTGAACCATGGCTCACAAAAAAGGCGTAGGCTCCACCCGTAACGGCCGCGATTCCCACTCCCAGCGCCTCGGCGTGAAGGAGTTCGGCGGCGAAACCGTCACCGCCGGCTCCATCCTCGTCCGTCAGCGCGGCACCAAGTTCCGCGCCGGTGTGAACGTCGGCATGGGCAAGGACCACACCCTCTTCGCCCTGGTGCACGGCAAGGTGCGCTTCCAGGACAAGGGCCAGTCCGGCCGCTTCATCCACATCGATCCCGTCGAGGCCTGATAGGCCCTCGAATCCAGGACGCGCAGGCTCCCACCCGGGGACTGCGCGTCTTTTTTCGCCCCGAACCGGACCCCCCATGTTCCTAGACCACCTCCAGCTCGAAGTCACCGCCGGCCACGGCGGCGCGGGCTCCACCCACTTCCGCCGGGAGAAGTTCGCCCCGGAGGGTGGCCCCGACGGCGGGGATGGCGGCCTTGGCGGGAGCGTGTACCTGCGGGCCAACCGGAGCCTCAACACCCTGAACGCCTACCGCAACAAGCGGAAGTTCGCGGCGGAGCGGGGCGGGCAGGGGCAGGGGAGCCTGAAGAACGGCACCGATGGCGCCGACATCACCCTCGAGGTGCCCCTGGGCACCCTGGTGCGGGACGCCGACAGCGGCGAGACCCTGGCGGAGCTCATGGTGGATGGGGAGACCCTCTGCGTGGCCCGGGGCGGGCGCGGCGGTCTGGGCAACTGGCACTTCAAGAGCAGCACCAACCGCACCCCCCGCCACCACCAGCCTGGGGAGGAGGGCGAGCAGCGCCGCCTGGACCTCGAGCTCAAGATGATCGCCGACGTGGGGCTGGCGGGCTTCCCCAACGCCGGGAAGAGCACGCTGGTGAGCCGCCTCAGCGCGGCCCGGCCCAAGATCGCCGGCTACCCCTTCACCACCCTGGAGCCCCAGCTGGGCGTCGTGAGCCTGGACCGTTTCGGCGGATCGGAGCTGGAGAGCTTCGTCATCGCCGACATCCCGGGCCTCATCGAAGGGGCGGCCCAGGGGGCCGGTCTCGGCATCCAGTTCCTCCGCCACGTGGAGCGCACCCGGATGCTCCTTCAGCTCGTGGACCTCTCGGATCCGGTGCAGGAGCCCGAGGAGGCGGTGCGGGTCATCGAGGGGGAGCTGGCCGCCTTCAGCGCCGTGCTGGCCGCCAAGCCCCGCTGGCTCGTGGGCACGAAGCTGGATGCTCTCCAGGATGACGACCGCAAGGCCGCCTTCGAGGCGCTCTGCGCCGCGCGGGGGCAGAAGCCCTGGTACATCAGCGGCGTCACGGGCGAGGGGCTGCGGGAGCTGGCCTTCGCCATGTTCGCGGCCCTCAGGGAACAGGCCCTGTGAGGCGGATCGGCCTGCTGGGGGGCGCCTTCAACCCCCCCCACTTCGGCCACCTGAAGCTGGCGACCCTGGCCCTGGAGCACCTGGACCTGGAAGAGCTGCGCATCATGCCCGCCGGGCAATCCCCCCTGAAGGCGGCCCCCACCGGGATCTCCACCGCCCAGCGGCTGGCCCTGGTGCGGGCGGCCTTCGCCGAGCTGGATCCCCGGATCCGCCTCGAGCGCCTGGAGCTGGATCAGCCCGGCCCCAGCTACACGGCCGACACCCTGGAGGCCCTCTCGGCCCGGGAGCCGGACTCGGCCTTCATCCTCATCCTGGGCAGCGACCAGCTGGCCCTCCTGCCCCGCTGGCAGCGGCCCGAGCGCATCCTCCAGCTGGCCTCCATGGCCATGGCGCCCCGCCCCGGGGCGGAAGGCGCCCTGCCGGAGGGGCTCCCCTGCACCCTGGTCCCCCGCTGGAGCGGGGCCCCGGGCGAGTTCATCTGGTTGCCCGGCACGGACCTGGACCTGGCTTCCACCCCGCTCCGATCCAAGTTGGCCGGGGACCCTGCCGATGGATCCCTGTCGCAGGCATTGCCTCCCGAGGTCCTTGCTGCGATCTCCCGGGAAAACCTGTATCGTTGACGCTGCTTGAGGTGTGAATGCCCCTTGATAACCGGTTGACCGCCGTCGTCGAAGCCGCGAGGTCCAAGAAGGCCCTGCGGATCCGCCTCCTGGACGTGAAGGATCGCTGCAGTTTCACGGACACCTTCGCCTTCATGAGCGGCAGCAGCGACCGGCAGAACCGCGCCATCGCCGACGCCATCGAGGAGGTCCTCAAGCGGGACTTCGACACGCGCACCCTCTCCAGCGAGGGGCATGAACCGGGCACCTGGGTCCTCCTCGACTTCGGGGCCCTTGTGGTGCACGTCATGGATCCCGAGACGCGCGCGCACTACAACCTGGAAGGCCTCTGGAAGGAAGGCCTCGAGTTGGAATTGCCCCCGGAAGTCCACCCCACGCTGGGCACCACCGTCCAGCCTTGATGCCCCTCATCCAGGAGACCCGATGAGCGAACAGCACAACCCCTTCGAGGCCATGCAGGCACGCCGGCGCGTGGCCGCCCAGCTCTACGGGCTGGAGGACGCCCTCTTCAAGGTGTTCATGGCGCCCAGCCGCTCCATGATCGTGAGC
>CAZVKM010000145.1:0-9498 GCA_964627685.1 uncultured Solibacteraceae bacterium
CGTGAGGGAGGGGGGCGATGCCCGGGTGAGCCCCAACCGCGCAGGGTGCCGGACCACCCCCTCGGTGGTGGCCTTCACCGACAAGGGCGACGTGCTGGTGGGCCACATCGCCAAGCGCCAGGCCGTGACCAATCCCACCCGCACCCTCTTCGCCGTGAAGCGCCTTATCGGTCAGCGCTTCGCCGCCCCCCGGGTCCAGGAGGCCCTGAACCGGCTGCCCTTCCCCGTGGTGAGCGCCCCCAATGGGGACGCCTGGCTCCGGGTGGGCGAGCGGGACTACGCGCCCCCCGAAGTGAGCGCCATCGTGCTCCGCACCCTCAAGCAGGCCGCGGAGGCCTTCCTCCACGAGGAGGTCACGGATGCCGTGATCACGGTGCCCGCCTACTTCGATGACGCCCAGCGCCAGGCCACCAAGGATGCGGGCAAGATCGCCGGGCTCAACGTGCAGCGCATCATCAACGAGCCCACGGCGGCGGCGCTGGCCTACGGCTTCAACAAGTCGGGCATGCGCCAGATCCTGGCCATCTACGACTTCGGCGGGGGCACCTTCGACTTCACGCTCATGGAAATGAACGATGGCGTGTTCGAGGTGCTGGCCACCAGCGGCGACACCTTCCTGGGCGGTGAGGACTTCGATCTCACCATCCAGGACTACCTGGTGCGCCAGTTCCGCGACAAGACGGGCATCGACCCCAGCGGCGACCGCATGGCCCTCCAGCGCCTCAAGGAAGCCAGCGAGAAGGCCAAGTGCGAGCTCTCCACCCTCGACAAGGTGGACATCCGCCTCCCCTTCCTCGCCCAGGGACCCAGCGGCCCGCTGCACCTGGAGGCCACCCTCACCCGCAGCGAGCTGGAGGACATGGTCCGCGGGCTCGTGGAGCGCACCCTCGGCCCCATCAAGGATGCCCTCGAGGCGGGCGGCAAGAAGCCCAATGAGATCGACGAGATCATCCTCGTGGGCGGTCAGACCCGCATGCCCCTCGTGCAGCAGCGGGTGAAGGACTTCTTCGGCAAGGAACCCAACCGCACCATCAACCCCGATGAGGTGGTGGCCACGGGCGCCTCCATCCAGGGCGCCGTGCTCAAGGGCGACATCAAGGACCTCGTGCTCCTCGACGTGACGCCGCTCTCCATCGGCATCGAGACCCAGGGCGGCGGGTTCGTGAAGATCATCCCCCGCAACGCCACCATCCCCTGCCGGGACAGCCGCACCTTCACCACGGTCACCGACAACCAGGCCCGCGTGGAGATCCACGTGCTGCAGGGCGAGCGCGAGCTGGCGGAGTTCAACAAGAGCCTCGGCCGCTTCGACCTGGTGAACCTTCCCCCGCTGCCCAAGGGCGTGCCCCAGATCGAGGTGGCCTTCGAGATCGACTCCAACGGCATCGTGCGGGTGTCCGCCAAGGACCTCATGACGGGCCAGGAGCAGGGCATGCAGATCCGCCCCACCTCCGGCCTCTCGGAGCTGGAGATCCAGCGCATGATCCGCGAAGCCACGGCCAACGCCGACCAGGACAAGGCGAAGCGCGACAGCCTCAAGTACCTGGCCAGCGCCGAGGGGCTGATCTACAGCTGCGACAAGAGCTTCACCGAGTGCGGCAAGTACCTCACGGAGGAGCAGCAGACCTTCGTGCGTGACGTGCTCGGGCGGGCCCGCCAGGCCGTGGCCGCCCAGGACAGCGAGGTGGTGCGCGGCATCGAGGGCCAGCTCCTGGAGGCCCAGAACCTCCTGATCGACGCCGTGCTCGCCGCCAGCGAGGCCATGATGGCCAGCCTGGAAGGCAAGGAAGACGAGAACGCCAACTAAAAACATCATTGAACTTGAACAAAGGGGCCGCCCTGGGGCGGCCCCTTTGCATGGGAGGGGGATCCATAGGCGGGGCCCAGGAAGCTGTATCCTGGAGGGCTATGAAGCGTGACTACTACGAGGTACTCGGCGTTCCCAAGACGGCCGCCGTGGATGAGATCAAGAAGGCCTACCGCAAGCTCGCCATGCAGTACCACCCGGACCAGAACCCCGGGGACAAGGCCGCGGAGGAGAAGTTCAAGGAGGCCGCCGAGGCCTACTCGGTCCTCTCCGACGCCGAGAAGCGGCGGACCTACGACCAGTTCGGGCATGCCGGGTTGGGCGGGCAGGGCGGGGGCCAGGGCTTCCAGTTCGACCCGGGGCAGTTCGCCGACTTCGAGGACCTGCTCGGAGGGATCTTCGGCTCCTTCTTCGGCCAGTCCTTCGGCGGGGGCCGCGGGCGCCGGAACACGTGGGAGGAGCGGGGCTCCGACCTGCAGTACAACCTGCGCCTGCCCTTCAGGGATGCCGTCTTCGGGAAGGAGGCCTACGAGCTCACCCTGCCGCGCCTCGAGACCTGCGAGACCTGCCAGGGCAGTGGATGCGAAAAGGGGCACAGCCCCCAGACCTGCCCCGAATGCCGGGGCGCGGGCCAGGCCTACATGCGCCAGGGCCCCTTCCAGATGGCCGTGCCCTGCCCCCGCTGCGAGGGCAAGGGGCGCACGATCCCAAGCCCCTGCCATACCTGCCGGGGCGAGGGCCGCACGGAGAAGAAGGCCAAGGTCTCCTTCCGGATCCCCGCGGGCGTGGATCGAGGTGTGCGGGTCCGGCTCCAGGGCCAGGGGGAAGCGGGCCGCTACGGCGGGCGCAACGGGGACCTCTACGTGGTGTTCGACGTGGAGAACGACCCGCTCTACGAGCGGGATGGCTTCGATCTGCATCGGCGCCTGGACGTGCCCTGGGCCCTCCTGGTGCTCGGTGGGCCGCTGCAGGTGGAGACCCTCTACGGCCAGGACGAGGTGAAGCTCGCGCCGGGCACCCTGGCGGATCACGTGGTGAAGCTCGTGAATGGAGGGGTGCCCCGCCTCCAGCAGGGCGGCCGTGGCGACCTCTACCTCCACCTCCGTGCGGAGGTGCCGAAGAAGCTCAGCGCCGAGCAGCGGGACCTCACCGAGCGGCTGCTGGCCAGCTTCCAGGGCACGGAGGGGAAGGGGGCCCCGGGTGACGAGGGCTTCCTCTCCAAGGTGTTCGGCAACGGCGACAAGGGCAAGAAGAAGCGGAAGTGATTGCCCCACCGCACCGCCTTGGTTAGGCTGGTGCCCATGTCCATGAAGGTCGGTCTCCTCGCCGGGGCCCTGGTCCGCCAGGGGAGCCCCGCCGTGCGTCTGACCACCGCGACCACCACCATTACCGGCACCTGCCGGTCGGGGTCGCGCTAGGCATCCATTCCGTTCATGCCACCGGCCCCGCACCTGCGGGGCCTTTTTCTTGTTGGAGTCCACCATGACCTGCCACCTCCTTCCCGCCTTCCAGGGGCCCCAGCCCATGCCCGTGGAATCCCGTCCCATCCGAGGCCTGGTGCCGCCGGCCCCGGGGCCCGTGGTGCGCGCCTTCGCGCCGGCCTCCGTGGGCAACCTCATCGCCGGCTTCGATGTGCTCGGGGCCTCGCTCAGACCGCTGGAGGGCCCTCCGCTCGGGGACCTCGTGGAGGTGGCCGAGGGCCCGGGGCCGAAGCTCCAGGTGGAGGGACCCGGGGCCGCGGACCTGCCGGAGGATCCGGAGCAGAACCTGGTGCTGCACGCCGCCCGGGCCTTCGGCCGTGCCTGGGGGCGTCCGTTGCCGCCCCTGCGCTTCCGGCTCTGGAAGGGCCTGCCCGTGGGCAGCGGCCTCGGGGGCAGCGCCGCCTCGGTGGCCGCGACCCTCGTGGCGATGAACGGGCTGCTGGGACGGCCCCTGGGGAACCGGGAGCTCCTGCAGGCGGCGGGTGAGGCGGAGGGGCACGCCAGCGGAAGCGTCCACCTCGACAACGTGGCCCCGGCCCTCCTCGGAGGGCTCCGGCTGGTGGATCCTGCCGGCCGGGCACGGCGGCTGCCCTTCCCCGGACGCTGGCGCTTCGTGGTCGCCAGCCCCGCGCTGATCCTCCCCACGCGGGAGGCCCGGGCCGTGCTGCCCAAGGAGCTGCCCTGGGCCCTCGCCGTGGAGCACGCCCGCAACCTCGCGGCCCTGGTGGATCGCCTGCACCGCGGTCGGGAGGTCGGCGACCTCCTCCGGGACCTCATGGCCGAGCCCCACCGGGCCGCCCTGGTCCCGGGATTCCGGGCGGTTCAGGCCGCGGCCCTGGAAGCTGGGGCCTTCGGGTGCAGCCTCAGCGGCGCGGGCCCCGCCTGCCTGGCCCTGACGGACCGCGAACGGGCCGGGGCCGTGGCCGAGGCCATGGCACGGGGGTGGCGGGCCGAGGGGATCGCCTGTGTGGTGCGTCTCTGCGAGCTGGATCCCCAGGGCGCGCGGGTGGCGGCATGAGTCCGGCCGCCCTCACCGCCGCCTCCGCGAGGCCCAGGGGGATGGACTGGGTCAGCGCCCTCCAGCCCGACCATCGCGTGTCCTTCCAGGAGGCGGTGGCCTGCAACCTTGCTCCGGGCGGGGGACTGTGGATGCCCGGGGACCTGGAGCCCTGGTCCGACATCGAGGCCCTCCTGCGCCTTCCCTGGCGGGAGCGGAATGGCCTCATCCTCGCGCGGGTGCTGGGGGACCGGACGCCCGCGGGATGGGCCGAGGCCCTGGAGGTGCCCTTCCGGTTGGTGCGGGCCCCTGGGGACACCTGGGCCTTCGAGCTCTGGCACGGCCCCACCTTCGCCTTCAAGGACGTGGGGGCACGCTTCCTGGCCGCCTGCCTTGAATCGGTGCCGGGCCCCAAGCTCGTGCTGACGGCCACGAGTGGGGACACCGGCGCGGCCGTGGCCGCGGCGATGCGGGGGCGCTCCGGGATCCGGGCGGCGGTGCTCTATCCGGCGGGGCGCATCAGCCCGCTGCAGGAGGCGCAGCTGCGTCTCGGCGGGAACGTGCGGGCCTTCGCCGTGAAAGGCGATTTCGACGCCTGCCAGGCGCTGGTCAAGGCCTGCTTCCGGAATCCCGGCCTGAGCCGGGAGCTGGGCCTGGTGAGCGCCAATTCCCTCAATCCCGCGCGGTGGCTCCCCCAGGCGCTCTACTACTTCGAGCTGGTGCACCGCCTCCGGGCCGAGGGGGACGCCCAACCGCCGGTGATCGCGGTCCCCTCGGGGAACTTCGGCAACCTCGCCGCGGGACTGCTGGCCTGGCGCTGGGGGCTTCCCGTGGCGGCCTTCGTGGCGGCCACCAACGCCAACCGCACGGTGCCCGAGGCGCTGCGCACGGGGCGCTACGAGGCGCGACCCAGCCTCCCGACCCTCAGCAACGCCATGGACGTGGGGGACCCCAGCAACTGGCCCCGGGCGAGGACCCTGCTGGGGGGCGCCGTGCCCTGGCTCCGTGCGGGCTGGGCCAACGAGGCCGAGACGGTCCAGGCCCTCCGGGCGCTGTGGGCGGGCGGGTATGCCGCCGATCCCCACGGGGCGGTGGGCCATGCCGTTCTCCTGCGCGCCCTGCGCCCGGGGGAGCGGGGGGTCTTCCTGGCCACGGCCCATCCGGGGAAGTTCGCGGAGGGCCTCGGGGCGGTCCTCGGGCACCCGGTCCCCATCCCGGCTGGGCTGGCCGCCTGCCTGGAAGCCCCGGCGCCCTCGCAGCCCCTGGAGGCGGAGGAGGCGGACCTGCATCGCGCCCTCAGGGCGTGGGTGGCCTAGGCGATGACGACGACCCGGCCCTTGCCCGCACGCTTGGCCGCGAGCAGGGCCTGGTCCGCCCGCGCGAGCAGCTCCTCCGCTCCGGAGGCCTGCTCCGGGAAGGCGGCGATGCCGATGCTGAGCCCCACGGGGATGGGCCCGGCCTCGGTGGGGACGGATTCCTCCCCCAGGATCCGGATCAGGCGCTCCCCCAGCTTGGCCGCACCCGTCGGTCCAGTGCCGGGCATGAGGATGCAGAACTCGTCGCCGCCGTAGCGGTAGAGGCGGTCGTGGGCGCGGATGATGCGATGGGCGCCATCGGCCACGGCCTGCAGCACCTTGCTCCCCACCGGGTGGCCGTGCCGGGTGTTCACCGACTTCAGGTTGTCCACGTCCAGGAAGAGCAGGCTCAGGGATTCATGCTTGGCGGCGCTCTCGCGGACGATGCGGGGCAGCTCCTCCTCCAGGCAGCGCCGGTTCTGGGCGACGGTCAGGTCATCCCGGAAGCTGAGGGCGCGGCTCTCCTCCAGGCGCCAGGCGCTGACGAGCAGGGGCTCCACGTCGCGGAGCCACCCCAGCAGGGGCTCCGGCTCGCTGGAGGGATCCCGCAAGGCGAGGATGCCCACGGATTCGGAGGGGCCCAGCTCCAGGGCCTCCCCCCGGTCCACCATGGCCCGGGCCCCTTCCCGGCTGAGCGGGGCCTCCGGCCAGCCTTCGCCATGGCGCTGGTAGTAGGAATCCTCGTGACGGATCCACACGGCCCCGGCCTTGGCGCGGGTGGTCTTGAGGGCGCGGGTGAGCACGAGGCGCAGCAACTCGGGGAGGGTGGCCAGGTGGAGCATCTGGCGCAGCCAGCCTTCGCTTCCGAGATCCCGCCGCCGGAGGGCCTCGAGGGCCTCCACCGCCAGCTCGGTGCGGTGGGACTGGCGCAGGGCCCACCCCGGTCGGAGGGTGAGCACCCGGCTCACGTCCTCGGGGGCCCCTTCCTGGACCCACCAGAGGACCTCCGAGGCATCCGGGGGGAGGAGGCGCGGATCCGGGCGGGGGGCGACGATGACGGCGGACCCTGGGCCGGGCTCCTCCACGCAGGTGTAGCCCCGGGCCTGGAGGGCCTCCCGGAGGTCCTCCCCGCCGGGACCGGCCTGCACCCAGTGGATCCGTCTCATGAAACTCCTTTCGGTGGCTCGGCGCGGGGGCTAAACCAGGGCCGCTTCCAGGCGCACGGCCAGTCGTTCCAGGTGCCGGCCGAGCTGATCCAGGGGGAGGGCGGTGTCCTTGGTGCTCCGCTCCGCCCGCACCCACCGCTTGAGGAGGGTCAGGGCCTGGGGATCGCGCACGCCCAGGCGCTTGGCCGTCTGGATGACCTTGTGGGCGAGTCGCGTGTGCTCCGGTCCGTAGCCCTCGGCCCGGAGCTGGGCCACGAGACGCAGGGCCTCCCTAGCGATCTCCAGGTCATGCCGGATGAGGGGCACCCGGGCGTTGATGCGCAGGAGGAACAGCTCGAGGAACCGCATGAACTCGGTGAGCAGGTCCAGGGCCTCCCGCAGGGCGCGGGGCACGTCCGGGGGGTTCTCCAGGAGGCGGCCCACCTGGGTGATCAGGCGCTCGGCCTCCTCCCGGTCATGGCTCCGGAGCAGGGCGAACTCCGGTCCCCGCCGGAAAGCCAGCAGCTGCTGGTGGGCCGAGGCGAGGGCCAGGGCCAGGCGGGCCCAGTCCTGCAGCTCGAGGTGCACCTGCACCTGCTCCTGGATGGGCTGGAGTCCCTCCCAGAGCCTCTGGAGCCGCTGGCGCAGGCGGTCACCCTCCTCCATGGCGCTGGGGCTGCCCGGGAAGAGGCGCTCCCGCAGATCCGAGGAGAAGAGCCCCGCGAGGTCGCCCATCACCTGCTTCTGGTGGCTGATGAGGAGCAGGCGGAGGTTCTCCAGGGCCTGGGGGAGGGCGTCCCCATCGGGATTGGAGAGGGCCTGCTGGAGGAGGCTCCGCACCGTGGCCTGGTCCTGGTGGAGGCTGAGCACGGCCTGGCGGAGGTAGGCCCGCAGGCGGCTCGCCTCCTCCGGGAGCCCCACGAGCCGATCCGCCACCTCGGGGTGGTAGGGGCCTTCGGCGAGGCGCCCCAGCTCCACTTCCATCACGAGGAAGCTTGGAACGGCGGCGAAGCGGTCCTGCACGGAAGCGGCCAGGAGCCCCTCGGTCCGGTCCACCAGGTCCAGCACGGCGAGGTGCGAGGTGAGGGCCCGGGCGACCACCCGGAAGGCCTCCGGGGCCTGGCGACGAAGGGCGTTGAGGGCCTTGCGAGCCTCCGGGGTGAGGGCCCTCCCGAGCACCTCCTCCTCGATGCGGGGGAGGCGCCAGCCCAGGTGCTGCCAGAGCCATTGGAGGCTGCCCCGCACCTGCTCCACCGCGGGCCAGTGGATGCCCCGGTCCAGGGGGCGGACGAGGGAGAGCCGGAGGTTCTCCACCACGTGCTCCAGCAGGAGGAGCGGGGCCACCCGCTCCTGGGTGTCCACGGGGAGGGCCTCCTCGAGGGCGTCGATGAAGCGGCGGATGCCGTCGTTGAGGCGGCCCTGGCCGGACTGGATGGTGCGGTTGAGGGTCTTGAGGCGGTCGTTGAGGCGGGCCACGCGGATGGGGCCCCCCTCCTGGAGCTGGATGCCCGCGAGGATCTCCCGGATGGCCTCCTGGTGCTCCACCAGGAAGCTCATCCAGTGGGCCTGGAGCTCCAGGGGGGCCTCCTGGGCATGGGCCAGGGACATGGCCCGCAGGGAGGCGATGAGGTCCAGCAGCCGGACGACCCAGGCCGGTTCGGAGTGGACCTCCAGGAGGTGGAGGTGGGCCTCCCGGGCCTGGGTGCGGAGGCGGGCCAGGGCATGCTGGAGCACCTGGCCCATGGCCTCCCGGACCTCCCCGAGGCGGCGGGGGCTGAAGTGCTGGAGGAAGGCCAGGAAGAGTCCCAGCTCCCGCCGCAGGGGAGCCAGCCCGTCCGGGCCGGATTCCGGTCCAGGGCCTGTCTGCACATGGGGGACGAGGTCCATGGCCCCCTCCGCCAGGATCTCACGCAGCAGGCTCAGATCCCGCCTCGACAGGCCCTTGTCCCGGACCAGCTGGCGGGCCTGCTGAAGGCGCGGGGCTTCCTGGGAGGACATGGGGGGATGATAGCGGGAATCTCCTAACAGATAGAGACTTGAGTGGGGTTAGCCCCCTGCCGAGGTGCTACCATGCATCACCCCTCCGGAGGTTCCATTGGTTAGCAAGCTCGGCGAGATGCTCGTCAAGGCCGGCCTCATCACCGAAGGACAGCTTGACGACGCGATCAAGATCCAGCGACGGGAGGGCGGCAAGCTCGGCAGCATCGTCGTCCGATACGGCTACTGCTCCGATCAGGACATCGTGAGCTTCCTGGGCATGCAGTACGGCGTGCCCGCGGCCGACCTGGACCAGTGGCCCACCATCGACGGTGGGGTGATCGCCCTCATCCCGGCGGAGCTGGCCCAGCGCCACAAGGTGCTCCCCCTCCAGCGCACGGGCAACGTGCTGACCCTGGCCATGTCGGACCCCACGGACATCTTCGCCATGGACGATGTCCGGTTCCACACGGGCTACAACGTGGATCCCGTGGTCTCCTCCGAGATGGGGCTCCAGCGCGCCGTGGAGCGGTACTACGGAGGCTCCTCGGGGGTCGCCCTCCGGGCCGACCAGCCCAACCGCCCCGTGGGCACCACCACCATGGGCGGGTCGCAGGCCGATCCCCAGGCCGCGGCCGGCGCCTTCCATGAAGAGGAGATGCTGGACCTGGACTCGCTCCAGCAGGAGCTGGATTCCGACGCCGAGTTCGACAGCGACGAGGAGGACGGGGAAGGCGGCATCAACGTCAAGGACCTCTCCCGCCAGAGCGAGGACGCCCCCGTCGTCAAGCTCGAG
>CAZVKM010000146.1:0-3139 GCA_964627685.1 uncultured Solibacteraceae bacterium
TCAAATATGAAATATATTCAATATTCATATTTGAACCATCGGAAAACGATGCCCAGTGCTTAGGAAGCCCTCGTTCGCCCTTCAGCTGGCGTTGGGATGGCGCTCCAACAATTGACGCAGCACCGGGTTCCGCTTCACGAGGTCCTGGCGCCTCAGGTGGGCCACCAGCTGCGGGGGGCACGCGCTCCAGCGGGCCAGGTTCTGGATGAAGAGGGTGCTGCTGTAGGTGCGGCGGCAGAGGTTCGCGGTGGCCTGGCCGTCCAGGGTGGCGGTGGGCAGCAGGGCGAGGCAGCGGCCCTCGGTGGCGACGATGAGTTCGGCCCGCTCGTCGCCGGGGCGCTGGATGAAGGTGGTGCGCAGCAGCTCCCGGGCCATGGTGCGGGTCTGCTCCGGCGCCTCCTTGGAGGTGGCGACGAGGAACTGCTCCTGGAGGCGCCGGTTCGACCAGAGCCGGCGGTAGAGCGCCGGGGGCAGGATGGGGTTGCGGAGGAGGGCCCGGCGCACGCCTTCGTCGTGGGCGAAGGCGGCGCGGCCCGCCAGGGCTTCGAGGCCCGCGGCGGTGCGGTGATGGGCCGCCACGAGGCGGGCCTGCAGGGCCGCGAAACGGGGGTTCTCCAGGAGGGCCTGCACCACTTCGGGCAGGGGATCGAAGCAGAGGGCGCTGAGGTCGGGCTCGGTGGCCACCCGGGCCCGTGCGGCCCGGGCGTCGGCGCCCAAGCTCCGGAGGACCCCTTCGAAGCGGGCGCGGTGCGTGGGGGCCTCGGCTTCCTGGTCCGCCGAGGGGGCTTCCTCCACGGGAGCGACGCCGGCTTCGGGTTCGAGGGCCCCCACCACCACGAGGTGTTCCAGGGCATCGGTCACCTCGGCCTCGCTCAGTCCCAGCTGGTGCGCCAGCGCCTCGACATCCCGGAGGCCGTCCACGAGCGTGAAGAGGTAACCCTGCCGGGCATCCAGCGGGAGCTGGAAGGGGTCCACGCCGGGGCAGGGCTTGGGGATCCAGGCCATGCCCGCTACTTCCGGCGCCGCTGGAGCTCCTGGTCCCAGTGCTCCACGAAGGTCATGGTGCGGGGGCCGAAGCGGCCGGTCTCCACCTCCCGGATCATGGCGAAGGTGCGGCCGTCGGGCGCCACGTCGTAGGCGCCCTGGAAGGCGGGATTCCCCTCGAGGGCGAAGATGGGGCGCGGGGTGCCGAAGCTGAAGCTGGGGTTGACCCGGACCTCCACCTCCATGAGCACGTCGTCCTGGATGAAGAAGATGCGGTCGCCCTTGGCGCTCCACTTCGGCCGCACACCCCCCTTGGCGGTGAGCTGCCAGTGGCCGCTGGGCACCGGGAAGGTCCGCACGTGGATCTCGTCCAGGCCCGTCTCCTGCCCCTGGTAGAGCACGTAGCGGCCGTCGGGGGAGAGGCTGGGAAAGGCCTGGGCCCCGGGGGCCACATAGATCTCCCGGACCTGGTTCCCCCGGGTGCGGTCCATGGCGAAGATGTCGGTCCCTGTGGTGGCCTGGGTCCGGCCGAACACGATCCACTTGCCGTCCCGGCTGGGGGCGGGGTAGAGGCCATACTCCTGGGGCCCCATGGCCGGGGCGACCTTGGCCGGGCCGGCACTCCCATCGGCGGGCAGGAGGGCGATCTGGCGCCCACCGCCCCCGGTGCGGGTGCTGTAGGCGAGCCGGTCCCCCTCGGGCATCCAGGCGGGGTAGCTGTTCACGGCGTCGTTGAAGGTGAGCCGGGTGATGGCGCCGTCGCGGAGGTCGGCGACCATGATGTTCCCATCGGCCCAGGCGAGGCGGCGGCCCTCGGGTGAGAAGGCGGGATCCTGGGTGAGGAGGCCCGGCTCGCCCAGGGGTGTGACCTTGCGGTCCCGGTCCACGAGCACCACCTGGCGCTTGCTGTCGTCCGCGTGGCAGTAGAGGAGGGACCCGTCCTTCGAGGGGGAGGGGAAACGCCCGCCGGGCACCACGAGGAAGGGGACGCCCGTGGCCTCGAGGCGGGCGAGGGAGAAGGGCATGGCCCAGATGCCGGGGCTGTGCACCTGACGGTGGAAGAGGATGTGCCCCGAGGGGGAATAGACGGGGGCGTCCAGCACCTCGTGCAGGTCGTCCGGGAGGTGGAGGATCTCCTTGCGCTTCCCCGCGTGCAGGACCTCGAGCACATTGGCGCCCGAGGCGTTCTTGTCCACCACGTAGAGGAGGGTGGTGCCATCGGGCATCACGAAGGGCTTGTGGAAGTCCGACTCGATGCCCTGGACCCGGGCCACCAGCTCGGTGAACTCCCCGCCGGTGTCGGGCACGCTGTAGATGCCCGTGCCGTTGGCCGAAGGGGCGAAGACGATGCGGCCGTCCGCCAGCCAGGCGAGCCCCGGGGTGTTGCCGCCCAGTCCCGTGGGGACGGTGGCCACCATCCTGGGCGTGCCGCCCAGGATGGAGACCCGGTGGAGCTCCCGCTTCATGAGGTAGGCCACTTCGTGGCTGTCGGGGGACCAGGTGGCCAGGGTGGGGCGCCCGCCCGTCACGAGGCGACGGGGCTCCACCTCGTCGAGCTCCCGCACGAAGAGGTCCGCACCGGCGGCGAAGAGCACGCGCTTCCCATCCGGGGAGAGCATCGGCGGGGTCTGCAGCCCCACCCGGAGGCCCGGTACCGGGATCATCAGCTTGCGCAGGGCCGGCTCCGTGGGCCGGAGGGCCCACCCCACCGCCCCCAGGGCGAGGGCGGCCCCGACGAGGCCGGCGGCGAGGAAGGGCCAGGGACGGCGGACCCGGACCCCAGGGAATCGGCTCACGCTGGAGGAGGTGAACTCGAGGTTGCGGAGGGCGAAGGCCAGGTCCTCGGTGTTCTGGAAGCGGCGCGCCGCGGACTTCTCCAGGCATCGATCCATGATGTGGACCAGACCCGGCGGCAGGGTGGCGCGCTTCTCCTCCAGGGCGGGCGGATCGTCCTTGAGGATGGCGTTGAGGGTCTCGATGGAGTTGTCGCGCCGGAAGGCCCGCTGCCCGGTGAGCATCTCGAAGAGCACCACCCCGAAGCTGAAGATGTCGCTGCGGGGGTCGCTGGGCTCCCCGCGCACCTGCTCCGGGCTCATGTAGCCCACCGTGCCCAGGATCATGACCTGGGTCGTCTTGGGGCCGGGGCTGGCGACCA
>CAZVKM010000146.1:3149-9485 GCA_964627685.1 uncultured Solibacteraceae bacterium
CGACACACCGTCGCCATTGTCGACGACAATGATGCGCTGGACTTGGGCCCGGAGGGCGGGGGGACCAACTGCTTGGCCAGGCCGAAGTCGAGGATCTTGAGGCGCCCCGCGGTGGTGATGAAGATGTTCTCGGGCTTCAGGTCGCGGTGCACCACGCCCTTCTCGTGGGCGGCGGCGAGGCCCTGGGCCATCTGGGCCGCGAGCTCGGTGGCTTGCCGCGGGGGGAGAGGCCCCTCCTGGAGGCGGGTCCGCAGTGAGTGGCCCTCCAGCAGCTCCATCACCACGTAGGGCGCATCCTCGTGGGTGGCGAAGTCGTGGATGGCCACCAGGTTCGGATGGTTCAGGGCGGCGATGGCCTTGGCCTCCCGCTCGAACCGGATCAGGGCGTCCAGGTTGGTCACCAGGTGCTCGGGGAGCACCTTGATCGCCACGAAGCGGTCCAGCCGGGAGTCCCTTCCCTTCCACACCTCGCCCATGCCTCCCGAGCCGAGGGGCGCGAGGAGCTCATAGGGACCGAGGGTGGAGCCGGGGCGGAGGAGCATAGGCGTGGGGTCCCTCATCTTAGGACCTTCGGCCCCCAGGGTTTCACTCCCTTCCCGGAGGCGCAAGCCTCGGTAAACGATGCTTTTCCGAAACGGAGGCCCTGCCCGGCGCGGGCCCGCGAGTCAGGGGCCCGGTCAGCACCTTGAGGGCGACTCAGCGGTTCAGCCGCCCGTCCTTGGCCTCCTGACGCCTCGCCCATGGCGCCCTCGCCGAGGGGGGCCAAGGTGTCGTAGGGCCCGAGCTTCGTGCCGGGGGCGGGGGCTTCTCGGGAATGGGCTAGCCCACCGGGCGGTGGGCGTAGCTGTAGACCTGGGCCAGCTTCCACTTGCCCTCGACCCTGCGCCACACATGGAAGAAGGTGGCCGTCTCCCGCAGGCGATCCGGCTGGCCGGGCCCCTGGGCGTAGAAGCGGTGCTCGCCGGTGTGGATGGCGCCATGCAGGGCCAGCGGATGGATCTCCTCGGTGTCGGCCACCACCTCCCGGCGGGCCCGCAGGTCCTCACCGGTGGCGCGGCGGCCATGGGCCTGGCGGATGGCCACCACAAAGGCCTCGGGGGAGGTGAAGCTGTCCAGCCCGGTCTTGTCGTGGTGGAAGTGGAAGTCCTCGGTCAGCAGGTCCCGGAGCGCCGCGTCATCCTGCCGCTCGAAGACCAGCTCGAAGAGCCGGCGGTCCAGGGCCGTGAGTTCCGCCACCAGGGCGGGGGAGGCCAGGGGCCCGGAGACCACCGGCAGGGGCGCAGGCGCCGGCTGGACCTTGCGGCAGCCGAGGACGGGCAGCAGGCACAGGGCGGTGATCAGGGCTGAGAAGGAAGGGACCATGGGAACCCCCGGGACTGGATCCACGGTGGAGCCCGGGCCCTGGCCCCGGGGGCGGACATCGGCCAGTGGCGGGACCCCATCGGTGAATGACGGGGGCCGCCGGCGGAGGCGCTACCGGAAGGGTCCCAGCCCCACCCAGGTGAGCACGGGCCGCCCGGCGGCGCGGCTGGCGTCCAGGTCGGCCTCCACCTCCAGGGCCCAGTCGTTGTCGCCCTCGGCATCCACGAGCATCTGCTGCACCCGCAGCCTGCGCGGCGCGTCGGCCCGGGGCGCCACGTAGGTGTGGCGCCGGTTGCGGCCCTCGGGATCCAGGCGGGGCCCCTGGTGGGTGGCGGTGTAGTCGGCGTGGAGGGCCTTGAGCTGGTCCAGGGTGCAGGCCGGGGCGGCGCCTTCGGGGCCCAGGCCCGCCAGCCCTTCCAGGGCCTCCTCCCAGTCCTGGGTGCCCCAGGCGTGGAGGAAGGCGAAGAGCCGGGCGCGGATCTCGGCGGTGAAGGCCTTGGGATCGCGGGTGAGGTCCTTGGCGTCCGCGCCGGGCATGGCCACGTCGGGGCCCTCCACGGCCACGAAGGCGGGGTTGAGCATCTTCTCCCAGGCCTCCAGCAGGCTGCTGTCCACCTGCTTCAGGAGGGCCCCCAGGTAGGCCTCCATCTCCCGCACCTCCTCGGTCTTGGCGGCCTCGGGCACCGTGCGCGCCAGCACCTTGTACACGCTGTTGAGGTGGCGCAGGAGCAGCCCCTCCGCCCGCTGCAGGTCGTAGGTGCGCACGTAGTCGGCGAAGCTGAGGTAGCGCTCGAACATCTCCCGGGCGATGGACTTGGGGCGGATGTTCTCGCCCACCCAGGGGTGCTGGTCCGCGAAGGCGTTGAAGGTGGAATAGACGAAGTCCCGCAGGGGCTTGGGATACTCCAGCTTCTCCAGTTCCTCCATGCGCTGGTCGTATTCGATCCCGGCCAGCTTCATCTCGGCCACGGCCTCGCCCTTCAGCTTGTGGAGCTGGCTGCGCAGGATGAAGTCGGGATCCTCCAGGATGCTCTCCACCAAGGTGAGCAGGTCGAAGGCGTAGTCCGGCGACTCGGGATCCAGCAGGGGGATGGTGTCCAGCAGGTAGAGGCTCAACGTCTCATCCATGCCGAAGTCCTGCTGCAGGTCGGCGTTCACCCGCAGCTTGCGGCCGCTGGGCTCCGGCGGCACGAACTCGACGATGCGGCGGGAGAGCAGGGTCCGGAAGAGCTGCCAGGCCCGCTTCCGGTGGCCGGCCTTCTGGACGTCGCTGTCGTGGCAGTCGCGGATGAGCCGGCGCAGGGCCGCGCAACCATCGCCCTTCCGGGCCAGCACGTTGAGGATCATGGCGTGGTGCACCTGGAAGCGGCTCACCAGGCGCTCCGGGGCCGCGGCCTGCAGCTTCTCGAAGGTGGTCTTGTCCCAGTGGGCGTAGTTGCGCTCCGGGGCCGGGCGCTTCACGAACTTCTTCCCGGGCTTCTGGGCCAGGCGCATGTTCTCGATGACGTGCTCCGGCGCCTGGGCGTAGACGTAGCCCACGGTGTCGAAGCCCTTGCGGCCCGCACGCCCGGAGATCTGATGGAAGTCCCGGGCCGTGAGGATGCTGGTCTTCTGGCCGCTGTATTTGCAGAGCTTGGTGAAGAGCACGGTGCGGATGGGCACGTTGATCCCCACGCCCAGGGTGTCGGTGCCGCAGATGAGCTTCAGCAACCCCTTCTGGGCCAGGCGCTCCACGAGGATGCGGTACTTGGGCAGGAGGCCCGCGTGGTGGAGGCCGATGCCCATGCGCAGCCAGCGCTTGAGGTCGGGGCCATAGGGGCTGTTGAACTTGAAGTCGCCGATCTCGGCGGCGATCGCCGCCTTCTCCTCCTTGGTGGTCACCGCGAGGCTGGTGAAGTCCTGGGCGCTGGTGGCGGCCTCGGCCTGGGTGAAGTGCACGAGGTAGAGCGGCGCCTTGCCCTCCTGCAGGAGGTTCTCCACGGTGCTGGCCAGGGGCAGCTCCGCGTAGGTGAATTCGAGGGGCACGGGCCGGTGGTGGCCCTTGATGGTCACGGCCTCGGGTCCACCGAGCTTGCGGAGCGCCTCCTCGAAGAAGGCCGTGTCACCCAGGGTGGCGCTCATGAGGAGGAAGCGCGTCTGGGGCAGGGTGAGCAGGGGCACCTGCCAGGCCACGCCCCGCTCGCGGTCGGCGTAGTAGTGGAACTCATCCATCACCACGTCGTGCACCGCCAGGTCCGCGCCTTCGCCCAGGGCCATGTTGGACAGGATCTCCGCGGTGCAGCAGAGGATGGGGGCCCCGTGGTTCACGGTGGCGTCCCCCGTGGAGAGGCCCACGTGGTCGGGGCCGAACTCCTGGCAGAGGGCCATCCACTTCTCGTTCACCAGGGCCTTGATGGGGCAGGTGTAGACGCTGCGCCGGCCCGCGGCCAGGGCGGCGAAGTGCAGGGCCGAGGCCACCAGGGACTTGCCCGAGCCGGTGGGGGTGTTGAGGATGACGTGCTTCCCCTCGAAGAGCTCGAGGATGGCCTCCTCCTGGGCGGGGTAGAGGCTCAGGCCCCGGGCCGAGACCCAGGCGAGGAAGGCCTCCAGCAGGGCGTCGGGGGTGCGTTCGCCGTCGGGGGGCAGGTGCGAGATCAGGGACGGCGGCATGGCTCCATCATCCCATCCGCCCGGGGCCCCCTGGGGGTTCCCCTTCGAGGGCCTGGCGGCAGGGGCGGCCCGGACCGGATGGGGGGAAATCCAAAAATTTGATGCCCTGGGGGCCGTGTGCCGATGCTTTTCCAACCTCATGCTCCCTCCGCGCCTCCTCCCCCTCCTGGCCTCGGGGCTCTCCCTGGTGGCCCAGGGCCCCGCCCCGTCCGGGGAGGTGGAGGACCTGCGCAGCCTCCAGGCCACCCGGGTGCGCCTGGCCTCGGGTCACGAGCAGGCCCTCCTGAGGAGCCCCCAGGCCGTGGAGGTGCTGGAGGGCGAGACCCTGCGCAGCCTGGGCATCCACCGGCTCACGGAGGCCCTGCGCCTCATGAGCTCCGTGGAGGTGATCGAGGTGGGGGGCGTGGCCACCGCCGTGTCCCTGCGAGGGATGTTCCCGGACGGGGTGGGCCAGCTGGTGCAGATCCTCGTGGATGGCGTGCCCATCCAGAACTCGAGCCGGATCTACCCCCTGGACCTGGACCTCCTGCCGGTCCCCCTGGAGCTGGTGGACCGCATCGAGGTGGTCCGGGGACCCAGCGCCAGCCTCCACGGCGCCAATGCGGTGGGGGGCGTGGTGGCCCTCACCACCCGTGCGCCGGGGGCGACCTTCGAGGGTGGGCTCCGGGGCCAGGCCGGCAGCCACCGCACGGCCCGGGGCGAGGCGGCGCTGCTCGGGAGGCTGGGGGGCCTGTCCTGGACGGTGGGCACGGGCCGGGAGCGCACCGGCGACAGCGGCCACCGGCCCTACCACGTGCTGGGCGGAGGGGACGATCCCACCTTCAACCCCTCCCACGATGGCTTCCGCCTCGACCGGACCTCCGCCGGATTGCGCTGGGCGCACCCCGGGGCCTGGTCGGCCTGGGCCTCGGCGGGGCGGGCCGAGCGGTGGAACGGCCCCGACCTCGCCAC
The DNA here is from genome assembly GCA_964627685.1 of uncultured Solibacteraceae bacterium. Taxonomy (GTDB): domain Bacteria; phylum Acidobacteriota; class Holophagae; order Holophagales; family Holophagaceae; genus JAFDVN01. The sequence continues at coordinate 8,112 of CAZVKM010000146.1, forward strand.
GGCCTTCGGGCTCGATGTGGATCACCAGCGCTTCACTTCCACGCTCGCCCAGGCGGGCGCGGCCTGGCGCTCCACGGAGGGGCTGGAGGTGGCGCTCCGTCTCGCCCGCACCGAAGACGTGCTCCGAGCAGGCACGCAGGCGGGATTGGCGGGGCTGGACCCCGGCTTCCTCCTGGCCGAACATGCCTGGGCCGAGTTCACCCACCACCTGGCGGACCTTCGGGCCACCGTGCCCCTGGGGGGAGCCACGCTGGTGGTGGGAGCGGACCAGCGCCGGCTGGACACCCCACCCATCGCCTCCATGGGACTGGGTCCCACCCACCTGGCCTTCCGCGGCGCCTTCCTCCACGGCACCGTGCCCCTGGGGCCGGAGCTGACCCTCTCCCTCGGCCTGCGGCGGGAGACCGGTGACCTCGGGGGGGCGGACACCTCCCCGCGGGGGGCCCTCGTGTGGGAGGCGCGCCCGGGCGCGACGCTGAGGCTGGGGTGGAGCACCGCCACCCGGAGCCCCTCCCTGGGCGAGGCCCTCACCTCCAACCCGGTGGTGGGGATCCTCCCGTCGCCGGGGCTCCAGCGGGAGCGCATCTCCGGCTGGGAGGCGGGCTGGCGCGGGGAAGCGGAGCCCTTCACCTGGGATCTGACGGCCTACGTGATGCGGTACCGGGACGCCATCTCCTACGTGCTCGTGGGGGGCGCCCTCCGGCAGTACGTGAACCAGGGGGAGGGGTGGAACCGGGGGCTGGAGCTCGCGGGCACCTGGCGACCGGGCGGGGGATGGACCACGGGCCTGGGCCTGGACTGGAACCACTTCGCCCTGGAGGGCATGGGCCACCCCACCACCTATGCCCCAAGGCTGCGGGCCCACGCCTGGGTGCGCTGGCGGCGCGGGGACTGGTCCGCGGCCCTCACGGCCTGGCACGTGGGCGCCACGCCCGTGAACACCTTCCTCATCTCGGGCCCGGGCGGCCTCGGCACGGAGGAACGGCCCGCCCTCAGTCAGGCCAGCCTCCGGGTGGGCTGGGAGGTGCAGCCGGGCCTCACGCTCGAGGCCTATGGCCGGGACCTCGCACGGGAGACGACTCCCCAGGGAGCCGGTGGGCCCGCCACCACGCAGTACTTCCGCTTCGGTCGCCGGGAGCTGGGCCTGGGCTTCGCCTGGCGCTGGTAGGCCTCAGGCCTCCGGCCGCGTGGGGCAGCCCGCGTAGGCGCGGCCCGGCAGCAGGTGCTCCTTCTTCATGACCACGCTGTGCGGGGCCACCACGGCCTCGGCGCCGATGTCCGCGCCGTAGAGCACCACGGCCGCGTGGCCCACGCTGCAGCCCTTCCGCAGGTGCACGTGGTCGATCTTCAGCACGCGGTCCTCGAAGGTGTGGG
>CAZVKM010000147.1:0-9474 GCA_964627685.1 uncultured Solibacteraceae bacterium
CCTTGGCGGAGGCGCTGCGGTTGTCGCAGACCCACACCACGTAGCCCTGCTGGGCCAGGAAGTGGTACCAGAGGGTGTCGCGGCCGAAGGCATCCCGCACCTGGGGCGCGGCGGGGCCGCCATAGATGTGCTGGAACACGGGGTACTTCTTCGTGGGGTCGAAGTCCGGCGGGAGGACCAGCATGGTCTCCATGGGGAAGCCATCGCGGGTCTTCACCTGCTGGAACTTGATCTGGCCCAGCTTCAGGTCTTTCAACATGGGCGAGGGATTCTCGTCGATCATCCGGGTCTGCTTGCCGGAGCCATCGAAGAGGGCCTGCTTGGCGGGCGTCGCATGGTTGGACCAGGTGTCCAGGAAGCTGCTGAAGTCTCTGTTCCAGCGCACGCGGTGGGAACCGGCGGCCTCCGTGAGGCGCTTGAGGCCCTTGCCCTCCTTGCCCATCCCCTCGACGGGAACCATGTAGGTGTTCAGGCCGATGGGGGTGTGCGCGGTGGCGTCGAAGTAGGCGCGCTTGCCGTCGGCCGAGAGGCCGTGCACGTGTTTCACGTCCCAGTCCCCGCTGGTGAGGGCGTTGCGCAGCTTGCCGTCCTTGTCGTAGCGGTAGAGGTGGTGGAAGCCGCTGCGGTCGCTCTCCCAGACGAAGCCGCCATCGGGCAGCCACATGGGCAGGGGCAGGCGCTCCTGCCAGGCCTTGCTCTCCTCGCGGATGAGGGTGGTGGAACTGGTACCGCTGAAGCGGCGCAGGTCGAGCCAGGTCTGCACCCGGTCCTGGTAGGCGGCGATGAGCTCACCCTTGGGGCTCCAGTCCACCTGGACAATGAGGGTCTCCTTGCCGGCGTAGGGATCCGCCATCCAGGTGGTGTGGCCCTGGAGGTCCACCACGCCCAGCTTCGTGATGGGGTTGGGGTCCCCGGCCTTGGGATAGCGCGCCTGGAGCAGCTTCTGCGGCTGGCTGCGGTCATCCGTCAGGGTGAACACGGGCACCTGGGACTCGTCCAGGCTCAGGTAGGCGAGCTTGCTGGAGTCGGTGCTCCACCAGAAGGCCTTGAAGGTGCCGCGTCCGTAGACCTCCTCCTGGTACACCCAGTCGAGGCGGCCGTTGAAGATGGTCTCGCTGCCGCCGGTGGTGAGGCGGGTCTCCTTGGCGTCGGCCACGGTGACCAGGTAGAGGTCGTTGCCGCGCAGGAAGGCCACCTTGGTGCCATCGGGGCTGAAGGTGGCCTCATCCTCGCTCCCGGGAGTGGTGGTGAGCCGCTTGGCTTCGGCCTTGGCGAGGTCCACGTGGTAGAGGTCCTCGGCGATGGAGACGACGCAGGCCTTGCGGTCGGGGCTCCAGGTGGGCTGGCTGCCGAAGGCGCGGGCCGCGGCCTCCTCCTTGGCGCCGGCGGCCACCAGCGCCTTCACCAGGCGGTCGCCTTCGAAGAAGGGCCTCTTCTCCCAGGTCTTGGGATCCACGCGCCATAGGCTCGCCTGGCCCTTCTCCACCTTGGTCTCCACCAGGCTGCCATCGGGGGCCCACTCCAGGCGGGTGGTGGGATTGCCCACGTAGGCGATCCGCTTCTGCGGGTGGTACAGACCCTCGAGGGTCAAGGCCCCGGGGGCCTGGGCCGCGAGCAGCAGGGGGAAGGTCGATAGGGCCGCAAGGCGGAACATGCATCCTCCGGAGGGAGCCTCCAGGATCCTGGAGGTGCGGATCGGATTCATCCCCGGTTGGCCCCAGCGATCGCCCCTCGGGGTGGGGTGGGCCGGGCCCCGGGCGGGGGCCCCGCTGAAGGTCAGTGGGGCAGGTGGGGCCGGGTGAGGTTCCGATGGCCCGTGGCGGTGACCAGGAGGTTGTCCTCGATGCGGATGCCCCCGAGGGGGGTGAGCGCGTCGATGACCTTCCAGTCGAACTTCGCCTGATGCTCGTTCTCGCGGAAGGGGCGGAGGAGCATGGGGATGAAGTAGAGCCCGGGCTCCACGGTGAAGACCTGGCCCTCGTCGATGACGCGGGTGGTGCGGAGGAAGGGGTGCTCCGCGGGGCTGGGCATGAATTCGCCGTCAGGGCCCAGCTGCTTGCCCGCCACGTCGTGCACCTGGATGCCCAGGTGGTGGCCGAGGCCGTGGGGGAAGAAGGGCTTCGAGAGGCCGGTGTCCACCGCCTCCTCCGCGCCCACCTTGAGGATTCCCGCCTCGTGCAGGAGGCTGGCGATCTTCAGGTGCCCCCGCTTGTGGAGTTCCCCATAGTGGAGGCCGGGCTTCACCTCGTCGCAGAGCTCCAGCTGAAGCTTCTCCATCCCCGCGAGGAGGGCCTTGAAGCGGTCGTCGCAGGCGGGGGCGGCCCAGGTGCGCGTGATGTCGGAACCATACCCGTGGACTTTCGCGCCGCCATCGATGAGGAGCACCCGGCCGTTGCGGAGGGTGCGCTTGCCTTCGTAGTGGAGGATGGCGCCCTTCTCGTCCAGGGCCACGATGGTTCCGTAGGGCAGCTCCTGGTCCACGCAGCCCACGGCCTGCACGTAGGCATGGTGGATCTCCAGCTCGCTGGCCCCGCCGAGGAAGGCGCTGTGGGCGGCCCGATGGCCACGGGCGGCGGACTCGGTGGCGGCCTCGAGGCAGGCCACTTCATAGGCCGTCTTGGTGGAGCGGGTCCAGTCCAGGTGGCGGGTGAGCTTCTCGGGATTCAGGGCCAGGCCGGCCTGCTCCGCCCGGGCCCGATCCGTGCCGATGAAGGCCGCCCGTGCCGGGGTGCCGAGGGCCTCCCACACGGCCTCGAGGGTGGGGGCTTCCACCAGGTCGAAGCCCTCGCGCCAGAAGGGCGTGCCGCCCCACAGGGCTTCGAGGCTGGCCTGCTCGTACCAGAAATCCTCAGGGGCGAAGCGGATGAGCTTGGGGCGCTGGCCGGGCGTGACCACGAGGAGGTGGTGGGGGCCCTGGAGCGGACACCAATGGGCGAAGTGGGGGACCGGCCGGAAGGGGGCGTCCTGATCGTCGGAGAAGTAGGTGTGGTGTTCCCCGGATCCGAGCACGAGGGTGTCGAACCCGGCCCGGGAGAGCGCCTCCTCCGCGTGCTTCAGGCGGATCTGCAGATGCTCGTGGTAGAGGGCCTTGAGGGACATCCGTCGCTCCGGGAAAGGCCCAGTCTGCCATGGGCTTCCCTCGATCCGCGTCGCTTTGGCCCGGAATCCGTCCCCGGGCGCGGGATTCGACAAGCGAGGCTTCCGCTCAGAGCCAGTGGAGCGGCTTCAGCTCGGGGGCGAAGCCGTGGCGCACCGCCTTCTCGTAGAAGAGCTGGAGGCTCTCCCGCTCCGCCTCCCCCAGGTGGTAGCTGATGTTCTCCGTGAGGTACTCCTGCAGCTCCAGCTTCGTCCAGCCGATGCTGCGGCGGGCCTCCTCGATGATGGCGTTGAGGTTCGCCTTGCCGGCCTCGAGGCTCCGGTGGAAGTAGGGGGCCACGCCACCGGGCTCGGGGAAGGCCGGGGCGTCCTCCCGCACGGTCCAGAGGGCGAAGACGAAGGGCAGCCCGGTCCAGGCATGCCACTCCTCCGCGAGATCCAGGACGTAGAGCCCCTCCTTGGGTGTCCGCATCGCCGCATCCCCGATCATGAGGGCCGCATCATGTTCGGCGAGCATGGCCCCGAGGTCGGGACCGAGGTCGTGGGTCTCGGGGCTGACGCCATAGCGCTCCCGGAGCAGGAGCTGGCCCAGGACCACGGAGGTGCGGCTCGAGGTGTCGAGGGCCAGGGTGCGGATGCGCTCGGGCGGCACCTTGGAGAGGATCACCACGGAGCGGACCCGCTTGGGGCTGGCGATGCAGAGGCCGGGCACGATGCGGAGGCCGGGGATGCGCAGGTACTCGATGGAGCTGATGAGGCCGGCGTCCACCTCGCCTTCCCGGAGCCGGTCGGCGCACACGGAGGGGTAGTGGAACTTCAGGTGGAAACGGTCCCAGCCCAGCCCCTGCTTGAAGCCGTGGTTCAGCGGGGCGGCGTTGAGGTACTCGATGATGCTCAGGCGGAAGAGCCGGTCGGCCATGGGGCCAGTGTAACGGCTCGGAGGGTTCGGGCTATCCAGGCCGGGAGGCGCGCCCTATCATGCCTGCGGCCCACCCCTGGGCCCTCGGGGATGCCATGACCCTCTGGACCTACGAGCTGGACGGCCCCCTCGGCCCCATGCACGCCTCCTTCGATGGACGGGGGCGGCTCCGCCAGCTCAGCTTCGGAGGCCTCGATCCCCGGAAGACCTCCCCGCTGGCGCCGAAGGAGCAGCGGGAGTCCTGGCGGTTCCTGCGCATGCAGCTGGAGGCCTACTGGGCGGGCAACCTGAGGACCTTCACCGTCCCCATGGAGCCCGTGGGCACGGCGTTCCAGGTCCGCGTCTGGGATGAGCTCCAGCGGATCCCCTACGGCACCTCGATCAGCTACCAGGAGCTGGCGAACCGCCTCGGGGATCCCAACGCCACCCGGGCCGTGGCCGCGGCGAACGGGGCCAATCCCATCGCCATCCTGGTGCCCTGCCACCGGGTGATCGGCAGCGATGGCAGCCTGACGGGCTACGCGGCGGGCGTGGACAAGAAGGCCTTCCTGCTCAACCTCGAGCGGGGGCTGCCCCTCACGCTCCAGCCGGGGCTGGGCCTGGAATAGCCGGCGCCCCGGGTCCCCGGGCCAGCAGCTGGGTGTGGTCGGAGGTGGCGCCGAGGGCGGCCTTGAGCACCGCGTGGGCCCGCCAGGGGTCCACCCGCTCTCCGCAGGTGAAGAGGTCCACCGCGGCATAGGCGTGCTCGGGCCAGGTGTGGATGGCCAGGTGGCTCTCGCTGATGATCACGGCCCCGCTGATGCCCTGGCCGCCCTCCTCCGCCTGGAAGCGGTGGAACCGATGGGTGAGCACCGTGGCACCGGCCTCCCGGGCCGCCTGGAGCATGGCCGCGGTGAGGCCCTCGAGGTCCGCGAGGCGATGCGCATCACATCCCAGGAATTCCACCAACATGTGACGACCAACGGCCTCCATGATCCCTACGCTCCTATCCACCCCCGATTCTAGGCCGCTTCCCCGGGGAGCGTGCTCCTTCCCCTGGGGGCCCCGGATCCTGAATGCACGGTCGACTTCCCGAAGCCCACCCGAGCCTGAGCGCCCTGCGCGCCGAGGCGCCCGCCCTGGAGTGGGCCGGCTTCTGGGTGGCGACGCTGGGGCTGGACGGGCGCTGCCTCCACATGAGCCCGGACTTCCAGGAGGCGCTGGGCCTGACGGAGCCGCCCCGGAGCTGGGATGGGCTGGTGGAGGCCCTCCACCCCGAGGACCGGGCCTCCCTGGTGGCCTGGCTGGCCGAGGGGGCCCCGGGCGGGATCCCCTGCAGGGTCTGGGCCCCCCGGGGCGAGACCCGGGAGCTCCGCCTGCACCGCCTCCAGGGGGAAGGGGGCACCTGGCACCTGCTCGTGCTCGATGACAGCGAGTCGCACCGGGCCCGGGCCAGCCTCTCCCACCTGCGCCTCGGCGCCTCGGGGCTCTCGGGGGAGGCCTTCTTCCAGGCCATGGTGGTGAACCTCGCGGCCGCCTTCGGGGCTCCCTACGCCCTGGCCGGCGAGCTGGTGGGAACCGATCGGATCCGGGCCCTGGCCTTCTGCGACCACGGGGAGCTCGCGCCCCCGCTCGAGTACGAGCTGCGGGGCACCCCCTGCCAGGACGTGGTGGAGGCCAAGGTCTGCTTCCACCCCACGGAGGTGGCCCGGCTCTATCCGGCCGATGCCATGCTCACCGAGAGCGGGATCCAGGGGTACCTGGGCAGCTCCCTGGTGGACAGCCGTGGCCGGGTGCTCGGCATCCTCTGCGTCATGAGCCAGGGGGAGCTGGAACCCCATCCCTGGATGCTCGACCTGCTCTCCGCCTTCTGCGCCCGGACCAGCCTGGAGCTGGAGCGTATCCGCAACGAGGAGGCCCTCCGCCAGAGCCAGCAGCTGCTGCAGGGCCTAGAGCGGATGAACGCCATGGCCAGCCTGGGGGCCGGCCTCGCCCACGATCTGAACAACCTCCTCGCCGTGATCCAGAACTATGCGGAGCTCTGCGGGGAGGACGTGGCCGAGGGCCAGATGCCGGATCCCTCCCACCTCCGCCGCGTGAAGGAAGCGGCCCTCCGTGCGGGTGCGCTCACGGCCCAGCTGCTGAGCTACGGGCGCTCCCGCAAGGGGCAGGTGGAGCGGTTCGAGGTGGGCGAGCGCCTGGCGCACCTGGCGGAGCTGCTGAAGGCCGCCCTTCCGCGGCAGGTCACCCTGCAGGTGGACCCGGCCCCGGGCCTGCTCTGGATGGAGGCGGATCCCGCCCAGGTGGATCAGATGGTGGCCAACCTCGTGCTGAACGCGCGGGACGCCCTGCCGAAGGGGGGCTGCATCGGCCTCCGGTGCCAGGTCGAACCCGAGGGAACGCTCCGCCTGACGGTGGTGGACGATGGCGTGGGCATGCCCCCCGAGGTGGTGGCCCGCCTGGGCGAGCCCTTCTTCACCACCAAGGGTGAGGGCCGGGGCACCGGCCTGGGCCTCGCCAGCGTGAAGTCGATCCTGGACCGCCTGGGGGGGCACCTGGCCGTGGAGAGCACCCAGGGAGCCGGGACGGCGTTCCACCTCCACCTGCCCCTGCTGCGGGAGCCCTGACCTAGGGGGCGCGCTCCAGGAGGGCCATGAACTCGGCGTGGACCGTCCGGGGGAAGAGGTCCAGCGCGTGCAGGTCCTTCACCTTCCAGGCGGGGGCCAGGCGCTGCAGGTCCCGGCAGAAGGGAGCCCCGTCGCAGCCGATGAGCACTAGGCGCTCCGCCCCGGCACCCTGGAGGCGCTGGGTCAGGGCCTCGTCGAGGCCGGCCCGGGGGGGATCCAGGAGGATCAGGTCCCCTGCGGCGCCGAGCCCCTCGGGCACCCAGGTCCCCACATCCTCGGCGTGGGCCTCCAGGGAGAGCCCCAGGGCCTCCAGGTTCGCCTGGGCCCGCGCCACGGCGGGGGCGTACCCCTCCACCAGGACCCGGTGCCGGAACCGGGGGCCCAGCAGGGCGGAGAAGAAGCCGACCCCCCCGTAGAGGTCGTACAGGGTCCCCCCACGCAGGTCCCACCCCTCCAGGATCTGGCGGAAGACCTCGTGGGCCCACTCCGGGGACACCTGGAAGAAGGCGCCGGCGTCCTGGGCCAGGGAGAAGCCCGGGAAGCGGTGGGTCACGGGCCCGGTGTCCTTGTGCCAGCCATCGGGCTCCAGGAGCCAGGTGCGCCCCTGCTCATCCACGGCGCGCACCTCACCGGCGGGGGTGCCCGTGACCAGCTCCCACCGCTGGGGGCGGCCCGGGATGATCCGGGCCTCCAGGGCCTCGATCAGGCGCGGCAGCGCCAGGGAGAGGGGGTCCGCGGCCGCCGGGCACTTGGTGACCGGCACCAGGGCGTGGCTCCCCCGCCGGTGGTACCCCAGGGCCTTGCCGTCCCAGTGCAGCTGGATGCGGTGGCGGCGGGCCTCGGGAGGGGCCGGGTGCCAGGTGAAGGGCTGGTCGGGCAGCTGGCGGCCCAGCAGGTCGGCGGCCATCTGCTGCTTCAGCGCCGATTCCGCAGCGCCCGCCTCCCAGAGATCGCACCCGCCGCAGGCCTCGGCCACGGGGCAGGGGGAGGGCGTCCGTCGGGGGTCCCGGCGGACCCAGCGGGTCACCGTCCCCTCGGCGTGGCGGGGCTTCCAGCGGAGCTGGGCCTCCACCTCCTCCCCGGGGAAGAGGGCCAGGGGCGCCCGGAGGAGGATGAGCCGGCCGTCCTCGGCCTTGGCCAGGCCCAGGCCGCCCCAGCTGAGGCGTTCCACGGTTCCGCGCCACGCCGTGGTGGGGGCGGGAGAATTCCGGTAGGCTGGCTGGGTTTTCCCCTGCCCTCCCCGGGAGCTGCCTTTGCGATTCACGGTCCTCATCCCCCCAGAGCACCGTAACACCCTCCTGGATCGGGTCCGACGGGAGATCCGCCGCAGCCTCGTCTGGGCGGAGTCCGCCCCGGCGGACGTGGTGGTGGGCTGCCCCGGGGAAGGCCGGATGGCCTCCTGCGAGGCCTGGCCCGGGCTGGAGGGCGCCTTGGCCCTGGTGGATGCCGCCTGGGAGCGGACCAAGGACCGCGTCCACATGGCCAAGCTCAACGAGGTGGGCCGGGCCCTGGCCAGTGAGCAGAACCTGGACCGGCTGCTGGACCTGGTGCTGCGCCTGGGGCGGGAGCTGCTCTCCGCCGAGGCGGGCTCGCTCTACCTGGTGACGGGGGACGAGGAGCGGGAGCTGCTCTTCGCCCACACCCAGAACGCGAAGCTGAACCTCCCCTTCCACCGCTTCAAGATGCCCATCAGCACCAGCTCCATGGCGGGCTTCGTGGCGGAGACCGGGCAGATCCTGAACATCGAAGACGTCTACCGGATCCCCGCGGACGCGCCCTACCACTTCAACGACAGCTTCGACAAGCAGGCGGGCTACCGCACCCAGTCCATGCTCGTGGTGCCGATGCAGGACACCGAGGGTCGCCGGCTCGGCGTGCTCCAGTTCATCAACCGCGTGGAGACGGAGGGGCTGGAGCCCAAGCTGGTGCCCTTCCTGAAGGAGCACCAGGACCTGGCCAGCAGCCTCGCCGGGCAGGCGGGGGTGGCTGTGCGCAACGCCCAGCTCCGGGAGGAGATCGAAGTGCTCTTCGAGGGCTTCGTGAACGCCTCCGTCACGGCCATCGAGGCCCGGGACCCCGTCACCTCCGGTCACTCCGGGCGGGTGGCCGGGCTCACGGTGGGCCTGGCCGAGGCCGTGAACCTCACCCCCAACGGGCTCTACGGGGACCTCCACTTCAATGACCGGCAGCTCCGCGAGATCCGCTACGCCAGCCTCCTGCACGACTTCGGGAAGGTGGGCGTGCGGGAGCAGGTGCTGGTGAAGGCCAAGAAGCTCCAGCCCGAGAAGCTGGAGGTCATCCTGCAGCGCCTCCGCCAGCGCCACCTGGAGGACGCCCTCGACCTGCTCAGGCAGGCCTGGGGGCAGGGCACCGCCTTCGAGGAGGCCCGGTGGCACGAGCTGCTGAAGGGCCGGGCCGACGAGACGGAGGCCCTCATCCGCCTGGTGCTCCAGAGCAACGAGCCCACGGTGCTGGCCCAGGAGACCGCCGATGGCCTGAGCCGCCTGGGCACCCTCGACTACGGCCACTGGGACGGCTCCCGGAAATCCCTGGTGGACCCGGTGGACCTGGCCTGCCTGAGCATCCGGAAGGGGAGCCTGTCCGAGGACGAGCGCCTGGAGATCGAGAGCCACGTGACCCACACCTTCCGCTTCCTCCAGCAGATCCCCTGGACCCGGGACCTGGGGGGCGTCCCCGACATCGCCTACGCCCACCATGAGCGGCTCACGGGCACCGGCTATCCCCGGAAGCTCTCGGAGCGGGAGATCCCCGTGCAGAGCAAGGCCATGGCCATCTCGGACGTCTTCGACGCCCTCACGGCCCGGGACCGGCCCTACAAGGGCGCCGTGCCCC
>CAZVKM010000148.1:0-9472 GCA_964627685.1 uncultured Solibacteraceae bacterium
TCAGCGAGGTGCTGCGTCCCTCGATGCAGGAGCAGGTGGACAACCCACGCTCCAAGCCCGCCAAGCTGCGCTGGGCGGTCCGGAACTGAGGCCCGGAGCGCCCAGCGGCAAGGTCACCCTTCCACTTTCTCCACCACCAGGGTGAGGCGGGTGACCACGGCGGCCACGGCCCCCACGGCGGCGAGGATGGGCAGGAGCGCCACCCCCACGAGCCCGACGGCCAGGGGGATCTCCAGGAGCACACGCCCTTCCTCGGTTTTGAGGGTGAGGCGGCGGAGGGTGCCCTCGTGGAGCAGGGCCTTCACCTTGTCGAGCACTTCGCCGCCGCTCAGGCGGAACTCCTCAGTGCGGGTCGCATCGGTCATGGGACCTCCCATGCGGCGGATACGGGGCCTGCCGGGGCCAGGTTAGGCTGGGGACATGCGGGTTCTGGAGCTCTTCTCGGGGATTGGAGGCTGGCGCTGGGCCCTCCCCGCGGGTGCCCAGGTGGTGGCGGCCTACGACGTGAGCCCGGCCGCCAATGCGACGTACCTGCTGAACCACGGGGAGGCTCCCCGGGACCGGGAGCTGGCCACGGTGCCCGCGGCGACGCTCATCGCCCACGAGGCCGACACCTGGGTGCTGAGCCCGCCCTGCCAGCCCTACGCCCGCATGGGGAATCAGGCGGACCTGGAGGATCCCAGGGCCCGGGCCCTCCTGAACCTCATGGGCCTCCTGGAATCCGCGGCGCCACGGCAGCTGGCCCTGGAGAACGTGGAGGGCTTCCTGGGGTCCCGGTCCCACGAGCGGCTGCAGGAGGTGCTTGCGCGTGGTGGCTACCAGGTCCGCACCTTCCGCCTCTGCCCCAGCCGCTTCGGCCTGCCCAACCTCCGACCGCGGGTGTACTTGCTGGCCTCCCGGGGACCCCTGGCGAACCGGCCAGTGCCTGACCTGGAGCCCCGCCCCGTGGGCGACTACCTGGACCCCCAGGAGGATGACTCCCTCTACCTCCCGGAGCCCGTGAGGGCCCGGCACTGGCAGGGGCTGGATCTGGCCCGCGCCGAGGATCGGCGCACGGCCTGCTTCATCGGGGGCTACGGCCAGAGGTATGTGGGCAGTGGCAGCTTCCTGGTGACGGAGCGGGGGGTCCGGCGCTTCTCCCCCGGGGAGGTGGCCCGGCTCCTGGGCCTTCCGGAGGGGCTCCGGTTCCCCGAGGGGCTCTCCCGGGAGAAGCAATACAAGCTCCTGGGCAATGGGCTGAGCCTGCCCGTGGCCAGGTGGGTGCTGGGGCACCTCGACTGGGGCAGAATGTAAGGTTCACCCGGCCCCGAGGGGGCTTCCAGGAAGGCCCATGGCGAAGACCACCAGCGAACAGCCCGAGATCATCTACTCCATGATGCGGGTGTCCAAGATGTACAACGGGAAGACCGTCATCAAGGACATCTCCCTCAGCTACTTCTTCGGCGCCAAGATCGGCGTGCTGGGACTCAACGGCTCCGGCAAGTCCACGCTGCTCCGCATCATGGCGGGCACGGACCACGACTTCAACGGCGAGGCGGTGCTCTCCAAGGGCTACACCACGGGCCTCCTGGAGCAGGAGCCCCAGCTGGATCCCGAGAAGACCGTGCGCGAGGTGGTGGAGGAGGCCGCCGCCGAGAAGGTGGCCTGGCTCCGCGAGTACAACGAGATCAACGACAAGTTCGCGGATCCCGATGCGGACATGGATGCGCTGCTGGCCCGCCAGGGCGAGCTGCAGGAGAAGATCGACGCCCACGACTGCTGGGACCTGGACACCCAGCTGGAGCAGGCCATGGATGCCCTCCGCTGCCCCGATGGCGACGCGCAGATCAAGGTCCTCTCCGGCGGTGAGCGCCGCCGCGTGGCCCTCTGCCGCCTGCTCCTGCAGAAGCCCGACATCCTCCTGCTGGACGAACCCACCAACCACCTGGACGCGGAGACCGTGGCCTGGCTGGAGCACCACCTGCAGAACTACCACGGCACCGTCATCGCCATCACCCACGACCGCTTCTTCCTCGACAACGTGGCGGAGTGGATCCTGGAGCTGGATCGCGGCGAGGGGATCCCCTGGAAGGGCAACTACTCCAGCTGGCTGGAGCAGAAGCAGAACCGCCTGGCCCAGGACGAGAAGAGCGACAAGAAGCGGCAGAAGGTCCTCGAGCGCGAGCTGGAGTGGATCCGCATGTCGCCCAAGGGCCAGCACGCCAAGAGCAAGGCCCGCATCAACGAGTACGAGAAGCTGGCCGGCGAGGAGGGCCGCCAGAAGGAGCAGGACCTGGAGATCTACATCCCCAGCGGCCCGCGCCTGGGCGACGTCGTGGCCGAGCTCTCCGGCGTCTCCAAGGCCGATGGCGACAAGGTGCTCTTCGAGGATCTCTCCTTCGCCATCCCCCGGGCGGGGATCCTCGGCGTGATCGGACCCAACGGCGCCGGCAAGACCACCCTGGTGCGCATGCTCACGGGGCAGGAGCAGCCCGATGGCGGCACCATCCGCCTGGGCGACACCGTGAAGCTGGCTTACGTGGACCAGCTCCGCCAGGGCCTCAACACCGACAAGACCGTCTTCGAGGCCATCAGCGGCGGGTACGAGCAGATCGAGCTGGGCGGCAAGCAGGTGAACGCCCGCGCCTGGCTCTCCCGCTTCGGCTTCAGCGGCGACAGCCAGCAGAAGAAGGTGAAGGACCTCTCCGGCGGCCAGCAGAACCGCCTGAACCTCGCCCTCACCCTGAAGAGCGAGTGCAACCTCCTCTTCTTCGACGAGCCCACCAACGACCTCGATGTGACCACCATGCGGGCCCTGGAGGAGGCCATCGAGAGCTTCGCCGGATCCGCGGTGATCGTGAGCCACGACCGCTGGTTCCTGGACCGCCTGGCCACCCACATCCTGGCCTTCGAGGGCGACAGCAAGGTCACGTACTTCGATGGGAACTACAGCCAGTACGAGGCCTATCGGAAGGATGTGCTGGGGCTCAAGGAGCTGGTGCCCCACCGCATCAAGTACCGGAAGCTCACCCGCTGAGCGCCATGGCCTTCCTCCGCGCCCTCCTCCTCATCGCCTTCGCGACCCTGCCGGCCCTGGCCCAGGGGGAGGTGCGCGAGGGGCTCGCCCTGCCCAGCGAGACCTTCAAGAGGCCCATGCGGTACACCATCTACCTGCCGCCGGGCTACGAGCAGAGCAAGCGCACTTACCCCGTGGTCTACCTCTTCCACGGGTTCGGCGACGACGATGCCGCCTGGATCCACAACGGGGAGCTGGCGGAGACGCTGGACCGCGCCATCGCGGACCGCAAGGTCACACCGATGATCGTGGTGATGCCCGATGGGGGTGTCAGCTGGTACGTGAACAGCGCGGATGGCGCTTCGAAGTGGGAGGACTACTTCATGAAGGAGTTCATGCCCTTCATCGAGGAACGCTTCCGGGTGCGCCCCCAACGCGGATCCCGGGCCATCGGCGGGGTGTCCATGGGGGGATACGGCGCCCTCTCCTACGCCTTGCGCCACAGCGACCGCTTCAGCGCCTGCCTGGCCCTAAGCGCCTCGCTGCGGGCTCCGGAGGACGTGGCCGCCATCACCCCCGAGCGCTGGGCGCAGGCCTATGCCGCGACCTTCGGACCAGGGAAGGGGGAGGCGCGGCTCACGGCCCACTGGCAGTCCCTGAGCCCCCTCCGCGTGCTGGAGGCCGCGAAGCCGGAGGCCTACCCCGCCACCCGCATCTACCTGGACTGCGGCGATCGGGACCCGCTGCTGAAGGGCACCTTCGCCTTCCACACCCTCCTGGACGCGCGGGGCGTGTCCCATGCCCTGCGGGTGCGCGGGGGCGGCCACACCTGGGGCTACTGGCGGAGCGGCCTCCTGGGGGGACTCACCTACCTCAGCGACGTCTTCCGGGAGGACTGAGATGACCCGTCTGCTCCTCGGGGCCTTCCCTCCGGAACTGGGACCCTTCCTCGATCAGCCTCCGGCGGGGTGGATGGTGGCCTGCACCGGGGTGGGGCAGGTGATCGCCGCGGCGAGCACGGCCCGGCTCCTGGAGGAGCTGAAGCCGGAAGCCGTGCTCTTCGTGGGCACCTGCGGCCACCTGGATGATCGCCTCCGGGTGGGGGACCTGCTCTGGGCCACGGGCGCCCGGGCCACCTCCCTGGAGGAGCGCCGGGGCGAGAGCTACCGGCCCGTGGTGGAGGAGACCCACTGGCCCGCCACCCTCCCGCCCGTGGCCCTTCCCGGCCATGAGGTGGTGGTGCCCCCCGCCATCACCCGGACCCGCGAAGGCGCGGCGCTGCTGGCGCCCCTGGGTGCGGCGGAGCACCTGGAGCTCACGGGCGTCTACGCCGCCTGCCACTCGGTGGGGGTTCCCGTGGGGGCCGTGCTGGTGGTGGTGAACGAGGTGGGGCCCGAGGCCCAGACCCAGTGGAAGGCGAACCACCAGGCCCAGAGCCTCCGCCTGATCGAGACCCTGCGGGGCCTGGGGGTCTTCGGAGGCTAGCGGGGGGCCGGCGCCGGAAGGTGACGGGTCCCGCCCAGCCCCTCCTGAACCATCCATCCACCGGCCTCGGCCTCGAGGCGGAGCCCGTGGGCCGCACCCACGAGGAACACGGGATGGTGGCCGAGGGTGGCCAGCGTCTCCGCATGGGGATGCCCGAACCGGTTGTGGCGCCCCGCCGTGATCAGCGTGAGCTCCGGCTCCAGGGCCCGGATCCAGTCCGCCTCGGAGCTGCTCCGGCTGCCGTGGTGGCCGGCCTTCAGGAGTCGGTGGCTTCCGGAGCCCGGATCACCCAGGTCCAGGAGGTCGCCCTCCTGGAAGCCGAGGGCATCTCCCATGAGCCAGAGCTGGCGATCCCGCCAGTCCACCCGGAGCACCAGGCTCACCATGTTGGCGTCGGGCAGGCTGAAGGGCCTGGGGGGCCAGCGTACCGAGACCTGGGCTTCTCCGCGGGACCAGCCTTCCCCTCGCCGGAGGTCCCGCGCCCCGGGCATCGCCCCGAAGGGAGCCCAGGCCTCCGACACCCCCACGAGCTCAGGGCGCGAGAGGCTCGCGAGGGGCCACAGGCGCGCCAGCGTCGCGTAGCCACCCGCGTGATCGCCATGGGGGTGGGTGAGCACGAGGTGGAGGGGCTCGCGCACGCCCCGGCGGCTGAGGGTGCGGGCCAGGCGCCGGGCGGCCCAGGGGGAGGGGCCCGTGTCGATGAGGGTGGCATCCCCTCCGGGCTGCCGCAGGAGGAGGGCATCCCCCTGGCCGATGTCCACCGCCTCGAGGCTCAGGGTCTCCGAAGCCCGGCCCGTGCCGTGCGTGAGGAGGAGGATCCCGGTGCCGGCCAGCAGCAGCACGCTGAGCGCGCGCGTCCGAAGGAACCGGGCCCGCGCCATGGCCAACAGGAGCCAGCCCAGGGTGAGCAGCACCCAGGGCCAGAGCGGCGAGGTCCCCAGGGCCCGCACCGAGGCGAAGGGGGGCACCACCTGGGTCCCCACCCAGGCGAGGAGGTGCCCCACGGCGTGGACGGCCGGGGCCCAGGGCATCGCCGTGAGCAGGAGGCACACCGGGGTGAGGACCATGACCGCCGGCAGCACGAGGGCGTTGGCCGCCACGGCCCAAAGGGGGGCGCCCCCATGGAAGAGGGCCAGGAGGGGGAGGGTGGCGGCCCAGGGGGCCACGAGGGTGGCCACGGGGCGGGCCAGGGGGCCCAGGGCCGGGAGCAGCATGTCCGCCACGGGATCCACTCCCCAGGTCAGGGCCAGCAGGGCCCACCAGGCCAGGAGGAAGCCGGGATCGCACCCTGAGGCGGGGTGCCCGAGGAACCAGAGCAGCAGGGCCAGGTGCAGGCTCAGCACCGGGGCAAGACGCCAGCCCGAGGCCCGGCCCGTAGCCCAGGCGGCGCCCATCAGGAAGCCCCGCCACACGGGCGCGGAGAACCCCACGACGAGGGCGAAGGCGAACCCCGCTGCGACGGCGGAGCCCAGGAGCCCCCACCGCCCGAGGGGCCGGCCCAGCCAGCCCGCCAGCACCATGACCAGGCTCACCTGGAGGCCCGAGACCACCAGCACGTGAAGGGTTCCGCTCTCGGCGAAGGGTGCGTAGGCCTCGTCCTGCACCGGGGGAACCCCGAGGGCGAGGGCTCCCCAGAGGTCCCGGGCCAGGGGATCCAGGGGGAGCGCGTCGAAGCGGGCCCGGACCCAGGTCTGGAGGCGGAGGGGCCAAGGCGGGGAGGGAAGGCCCCGCACCTCCAGGACCAGGGCCGAAGGGAGGAAGGCCCGCCGCGCATCTCCGAGGTCCAGGGCGCGCCAACGGGGGCGCTCCACCAGGAAGGCCGGCCCCGGCTCCGGGGCGAGGAGCTCGGCCCGGAACCGCACCAGCGCCCCGGGCGGGGGAGGGGGGGCGCCCTCGGCGGGGAGGCTCAGGCCCACGGGACCCCAAGGTGCGTCCAGGCGCCCCCGGAGCCGATCGCCCTGCCGTGTCCAAGGGGTGGAGATCCGGCCCTCCAGGTCGGACCACCCACGGGGCAGGGCGTGGTCCCGGAGGGCCTGGGCCCGGAGGCCGCCCAGGGCCCCCCAGGTGAGCACCAGGCCCAGGGGCAGCCAGGCCATCCGCCGGACCCGGAGCAGGGGGGCGGCCAGGAGGACCAGGGCCCACCCGGCCAGGATCCAACGCCCCGCCAGGGCGCCTTCCCAGGCCTCGGGCAGCAGCCAGGGCAGGGCGCAGGCGCCCGCCAGGGCCACGGGGAGGGACCAGGCCCAGGGGGCGCTGGCCCGGGTCCAGAGGGAGGATCGGTCCATGGGGAGGAATCCCATTGTGCCCCAGGCGGATCCCGTTCAGAATCCGTCAGAACCCTCGTAAGCCAAGCTAGACTGTCCAGACCTTGACAGGTACGTCCGCCCGCAGGACCTTGTTCCCGCCACCCCCGGAGCCGCCCCGTGACCCCCGCCCGCATCCTGCTCGTGGATGACGACCCCAACCTGCTGGAGCTGGTGGAGGGCATCCTCTCGAAGCACGGGCATGAGATCGTCACCACGGGCTCCGGCCTGCGGGGCGCCCAGCTCATCCGGCAGCAGCCCTTCGACCTGGCGGTGGTGGATCTCATCCTTCCCGATCTGAACGGCCTGGAGCTGGCCCGGGAGGCCCTGAAGCAGCCGGACACGGTGGTGGTGGTCCTGTCCGGCACCACCTCCGTGGAGACGGCCCTGCAGGCCATGCGCATGGGCATCTACGACTACGTGCCCAAGCCCTTCGAGGTGGAGGAGCTGGAGCACACCCTCCTGCGCGCCATCGAGAAGAGCCAGCTGAACCAGGAGAACAAGCGGCTCAAGAGCCAGCTCGAGGGCGACCGCACCGGTCCGGCCCTGGTGGGCCGAAGCGCCGTGTGGCAGAACCTCATGGCCCTCATCAAACGCGTGGCCCCTTCGCCTTCCACGGTGCTCATCACAGGCCCCAGCGGCACGGGCAAGGAGCTGGTGGCCCGCGCCATCCACCAGCAGAGCCCCCGGGCCCACAAGCCCTTCGTGGCCATCCACTGCGGGGCCATCCCCGAGACGCTGCTGGAGGATGAGCTCTTCGGCCACGTGAAGGGCGCCTACACGGACGCCCGCACCGACCGGCCGGGCCGCCTGGCCCAGGCCGAGGGCGGCACCCTGTTCCTGGACGAGATCGGCACCATGCCCCTCGGCCTCCAGGTGAAGCTGCTCCGCGTGCTGCAGGAGCGGGAGTACACCCCCCTCGGCTCCACCCGCACGGTCAAGGTGGACCTCCGGGTGGTGGCCGCCACCAACGAGAACCTCGTGAGCCAGGTGGAGCACAAGCGGTTCCGGGAGGACCTCTACTACCGGCTCAATGTCATCCCCATCCACCTCCTGGCCCTCCGGGAGCACCCGGAGGACATCCCCGTCCTCGTCTCCCACTTCATCCGGAAATTCGCCCGCGAGCTGGGCCTGCCCATGAAGCAGGTGGAGCCCTCCGCCCTCCGGGCCCTGGAGGCCTACCCCTGGCCGGGCAATGTGCGGGAGCTGGAGAACGCCATCGAGCGGGCCATGGCCCTGGGCTCCGATCCCGAGCGACTCATGGTCCAGGACCTCCCGGCTTCCATGGCGGGGGACCTCCCGGCCGCGGGCTTCCCAGCCATGGGCGCCCCCTCGGACCTGCCCGCCTTCCTCCTGGACATCGAGCGGCGGTTCATCCTCGACGCCCTGCAGACCTGCGGGTGGAACAAGAGCGAGGCGGCCCGCCGCCTGGGGATGGCCCGCACGACGATGCTGCACCGCCTCCGGGCCCTCGGGATCCCCCTCGACGCCCCCGATCCCGCCGAACGGACCTGATGCGACGCCTGCTCTTCCTCCTCACCACCGCTCCGGCCCTGCTGGCCTGGTCTCCGAAGATGCACGAGACCCAGTCCGTCAAGGCCCTCCGTCTCATCCCCAAGCCCATGGCGGCCTTCCTGAGGGCCCACCAGGAGGCCTTCCTGGAGGGGGCCCGGGGCGTCGCCAGCTACGACCCGCCCACCGCGGAGGCGGTGATCGCCCAGTTCCGGACCGTGCTCCGCATGAGCGAGGAGGGCCGCCCCCCCGACGACATCGCCCGGGATCTGGGCGTGCTCGCCCGGCTGGTGCAGGCCCTCCACGATCCCAGCTGCTCCCTGGGACTGGACCCCCTCCGGGCCCACTTCGAGGCCTACGCCGACCAGAAGCTGCCCAACCTGCTCGTGACCAACGAGCCCTTCTGGGCCCACCGGGGGGATCTCGATCCCGCCCCGAGGATCCAGGCATGGATGGCCCAGAAGCGGGAGCGCAACAGCCGGCTGCGCCTTGCCTATGATTTTGAAAAGGGCCGTCCCAACGGTCCCTGGGATGATCTCTCCGTGCCCTTCGCCCAGCTCCAGCTCAGTTTTTCCAACGGCATCCACGCCACGGCGAACCTCTGGATCCTGGCCTGGCGGAGCTGCGGGGGCACCTGGTCCGTCCCCCCCGCCTGAAACGTGGGCAATTCCCGACTTCCGAGATATCTTTTCTAAATCCATCTGGAGCCGTCCATGGCCACCTACACGCGAACCGGGTCCTACCTGCTTGCCGGGCAACTGGCGAAGGATCCCTTCGGCAGCATCCACCGGGCCGTGGTCACCACCGGCGCCGCCTTCGAACGCCACATGCTGGTGCGCACCTTCTCCGAGGAGCTGGTCCAGGCCGGCATCGGCACCCGGCTGGCGGAAGTGACGAAGCACGCCCAGGCGCTCGGCGGTTCCCGCGCCTACGGACAGGGGTACCGGACCGAGGGTGGCAAGACCCCGGTCGTGGCCTGCGAGTTCGTGCAGGGCCGAAGCCTCGCCCAGCTCATCGAGAAGGCCCGGCTCGAGCAGATCCCCTTCGGTGTGGATCATGCCCTCTCCGTGGTCCAGGGCGTGGCCCAGGCCGTGGTCCAGATGCACGCGAAGGGCCTGAGCCACGGGGCGCTCTCCCCCCACAGCATCTGGGTGAGCTTCGAGGGCGCGACCCAGCT
>CAZVKM010000149.1:0-9439 GCA_964627685.1 uncultured Solibacteraceae bacterium
GATGAGGAGGAGGAGCGCGTCCCCGCAGCTGCGCACCGTCTCCGCGTACTGCATCTGCTCGGAGTTGAGGGACGTGTCCAGGAGCAGATTGGTCATCCCGATGATGCCGTTCATGGGGGTGCGGATCTCGTGGCTCATGTTGGCCAGGAACTCACTCTTGAGGTTGGACCCCTCCACGGCCCGGTCCCGGGCCACCCCGAGCTCCTCGTTCGCCTGCTCGAGCTTGGCCTCCCAGGCCTTCCGTTCCGTGATGTCGTGGAACATCCAGAGGTGACCCAGGTAGTCCTCGCCCACCATGATGGGGATCGCGTCCATGCTGAGGCAGCGCCCGTCCGTGAGGGGCTGCTCCACGCCGTGGAGGTCCTGCCGCTGGGCCCGGATCTCCCCATGCCGTCGCGCCACGCCGTCCGACCTGGGGATCAGGGGCCGGCACTCCTCGAAGAGCTCCTGGACCTCGGTATCCACGAGGAGGTGGGCGGGCACCGGCACCTGGAAGATCTTGCAGAACTCCTCGTTGATCAGGGCGATGCTGCCCTGCTCGGTCTCCACGAGGATGCCGGCCCGCATGTGCTCGATGAGGGTGCGGAGGCGGGAGGTCGCCGTCCGCAGGACCCACTCGGCCTGCTTCCGTTCCGTGACGTCGTGGAGGGTCCCCGAGACCCCCATCACCATGCCCCCCTCGTCCAGGGTCACCCGCTGGAAGAGCTCCATCCACCGGACGCTCCCATCCTTGGCCAGCATCCGGAGCTCCCCCTGCACCTCGCGCTGCCCCGTCTCCAGGGCGTAGGTGAGGAGGTTGAGGTACCCCTGGGTGTCATTGGGGTGCATGTACTCCAGATAGGGGGTGCCCAGGCTCTCCTCCAGGGAGTAGCCCATGGCCTCCGACCAGGCGGCATTGAGGTAGGACCAATTGCCCTCCCGGTCGATCTGGAAGATGACGGAGCGCAGGTGGTCCACCAGGGACCTCAGCTTGGCGGCATCGAGGCCCACGGCCGGATCGGTCCGCTGGGCCAACTCCTCCACCGCCCCGAGAAAGCCCTCCCAGGCGGGCCCCTGGGGCAGGGATCCGGCCGCGGCCAAGGCTTGGATGTGGCGCTCCAGAAGGGGGTGCATCGGGGGGGACATCCTCAGGGGACACCCGATTCATCGGCCCCGAGCGGGGGAATCTTGGGTTCCTGTCAAATTTTCAACTCGTTTCAAATGTGCATTTAATTTTTTGCTATCCGATTCCGGACGGCCTCCGGCCCCGAATTTCAGGCTAGGCCTCCCCGCGGGGTGCCCTAGAATGGCTCTCCCCGGGGGCGGAAACATTTTCTTGTTTTTTTCGCCTTTGCCCTCATACTCGGGAGACCCCTTCCCGGAGGAAACGTGCCCCCCGTCGCTGAACAAGACGAACGCCTCAAAGTCCTGAGCCGGACCCTCGCCGACATCGAGCGGTCCTTCGGCAAGGGCTCCATCATGAAGCTCGGGGACCGCATCGCGGGCGCCGAGGGCATCGAGGTCATCTCCACCGGCTCCATCTCCCTCGACAGCGCACTGGGCGTGGGCGGCCTCCCCAAGGGACGGGTCGTGGAGATCTACGGGCCCGAGTCCAGCGGCAAGACCACCCTGGCCCTCCACGCCGTGGCCCAGGCCCAGAAGAAGGGCGGCCTGGCCGCCTACATCGACGCCGAGCACGCCCTGGACCCCGAGTACGCCCGGAAGCTGGGCGTGGATGTGGACAACCTCTTCATCAGCCAGCCCGACAGCGGCGAGCAGGCCCTGGAGATCGCCGACCAGCTCGTGCGTTCCGGCGCCCTGGACATCATCGTGATCGACTCCGTGGCGGCCCTGGTCCCCAAGGCGGAAATCGACGGTGAGATGGGTGACAGCCACGTGGGCCTCCAGGCCCGCCTCATGAGCCAGGCCCTCCGCAAGATGACGGCCACCATCAACAAGACCAACACCTGCCTCATCTTCATCAACCAGATCCGCATGAAGATCGGGGTGATGTTCGGCAACCCCGAGACCACCACCGGCGGCAACGCCCTGAAGTTCTACGCCTCGGTCCGCCTGGACGTCCGCTCCATCCAGAGCATCAAGGGCAACAGCAACGACCCCCTGGTCTCCGCCAAGGACGAGGACGCCTCCGTCATCGGCAAGAAGACCAAGGTCAAGGTGGTCAAGAACAAGGTGGCCCCGCCCCTCAAGATCGCCACCTTCGACATCATGTACGGCGAGGGCATCTCCCGCCTGGGCGAGCTCATCGAGCTCGGCACCACCCTGGAGATCATCCAGAAGAGCGGCTCCTGGTACTCCTACAAGGACAGCCGCCTCGGCCAGGGCGCCGAGAACGTGAAGAAGCTCCTGGCGGACAACCCCGAGCTGGCGGACGAGATCGAGAGCCAGATCCGGGAGAAGGTGGGACTCAAGGCCCTGGGGGCCTGATCAGCTCATTGCTGCGCTCTGTGGAAGGGGTGGGCAATGGCAGGAGGGGGAGCGATCCCCCTCCTGTTTTTTTAGGGACCGTTGCGATTCCGACCGCGCCTTGCGCGGCCGGAATCGTTACGGTCCCTTATGCCGGCCACAGGCCGGCGCGTGCTTCGGACTGACCGTTCCATGCTCCGCGCCTTGCGCGGCCGGAATCGTTACGGTCCCTTATGCCGGCCACAGGCCGGGGGCCGGCCACGAACCGCCCCTGCTTTGCACCCCAGTAAGCCCGGCCCGTCACCGGGATCGATCCAGCGCTCCTGGATCGACCCCCAAATGCCTCCCCCTTGGTTGGGACATCCCCGCCCCTCCGCCATCCGCACCCTTCCCCCTGCAGTTCGGCCATCCCCCTCCGCCATCGCGGGTGGGCGCTCCAACCTCCCGGCCCCGCTCCCGATCCTGGGTGGGTGAGCGGGGCATCCGGCCCCCACCCACGGAGGCCCCCATGACCCCTTCCACCCGTACGGCCCTCTGGGGCCTCGCGCCTTCACTCCTCGGCCTGCTGGTCGCCTGCGGGGGCGCCGGGACCTCCTCGACCGCCACGCCGGGCACCCCCTCCACTCCGGCTCCCACCAGCGGAATCGCGACCTACACCACCCTGGATCTGACGGCCCTGCCCTCCTATGCCCAGGCCTCCTATCCCATCCACTACGACGCCCAGGCCCTGGCCGGGGACAACCAGCCGGCCACCAACGGGATCACCGACCTGGGCGCCACCTTGGGGCGGGTGCTCTTCCACGACAAGCGCCTGAGCGTGGGGGACACCGTGTCCTGCGCCAGCTGCCACCAGCAGGCCCTGGGCTTCGGGGACAGCGCGACCTTCAGCACGGGGTTCCAACCCGGCCTCGTGACGGGGGCCCACTCGATGCGCCTGCACAACGCCCGGTTCTACACCCCCGGCACCATGTTCTGGGACAAACGGGCCGCCACCCTGGAGGCCCAGACCACCCAGCCCATCCAGAGCTCCGTGGAGATGGGATTCGATGCGGCCCATGGGGGGATGCCCGCCCTCATCACCAAGATGGGAGCCCTGCCCTACTATCCGGAGCTCTTCAAGGCGGTGTACGGCGACAGCGCCATCACCGAAGCCCGCATGCAGAAGGCCCTGGCCCAGTACGTGCGGAGCATGGTGTCCACCCACAGCCGCTGGGATGAGGGAGCCGCCCTCACCTACGACCCCACCCTCCCCGGAAAGGGGGTCGCTTCCCCGAAGCCCACCTTCACCGCGTCCGAGAACCGGGGCCAGCAGCTCTTCGTCACCGGGAAGGCCGACGGCGGCGCCGGTTGCGTCATCTGCCACACGGCCCCCACCTTCGCCCTCGCGGGGAATTCCCTGAGCAACGGGCTCACCGCCGGAGAGACGCGGATCTTCAAGTCCCCCAGCCTCAAGGGGGTCTCCGATGTCGGCCCCTACATGCACGACGGCTCCAAGGCCACCCTGATGGATGTCATCGACCACTACGATCACGGCATCCAGGAGGGCCCGGCCCTGGATCCCCGCCTCAGGGGGCCCAACGGCCTCCCACAGCGCCTCAACCTCAGCGCCTCCGACAAGCAGGCGCTGGTGGACTTCCTCCGCACCCTGCAGGATCCGACGCTCGACTCGGATCCCCGCTTCACCTCCCCGTTCAAGCAGTGATCTCCACGGAGCCTCCATGACCGCCCTCCTCGCCCTCCTGAGCCTGCCCGCCCTCCAGGGGGCCCCCGCCCACCACCCGCCCTTCCCGCTCCTCGATCCCCGCCTCGGCCTGGATGAGGCCCAGCGGAACCAGATCCAGGCCCTCCTGGCCCGTCATCGGGACGCCCTCCAGGAGAAGCGCGAAGCCTTCGAAGCGGCGCGCCTCGCCCTTCGGGAGGCCCTGGCGGATCCCACCCGGACCCCCGCGGATCTGGAGCCGCTCCTGAGTGCCGAGGCCACCGCCCACCGGGCGCAGGTGCTCACGGCCCATGCCCTCCTCCGGGAGGCCGCCCAGGTGCTCCGCCCCGAGCAGCGCCAGGCGGCGGCCCGTCTCAAGCCCCAGGAAGGTCCCCGGGAAGGGCGTGGGGAAGGGCCCCGTGGGCCCCGCCCCGGAGGCCCGGATTCCCGGCGCTGACCTGATACCGTAGCCCATCCCCGGAGGCGCATGCGCAGCCCCGAAGTCATCCACGCCGTGCTCCACCGACTGCAGCGGCGATCCACCTGGGTCGCCGCGCTGCTCTTCGGAGCCGCGTGGCTCGGCCTGCGCGCCGCCATGGGCGTGCCCTTCGAGGGCTTCGGGCTCGGGGAGACCGTGATCCCCCTCGCCCTGCTCGTGGGCACCCTCCTCATCGGCCCGGTGCCCTGGCAGTGGACCGGCGACGAGGCCCCCCTGGCCCCCTTCCTGCGGGGCTTGGTGCAGGCCCTCCCCTGGAACGCCGCCTGGATCTTCCTGACCCTGGCCCTGCTGCTCGGCCTGGGCGTTCCCGTGGGCCCACGGGCGGGCCTCCTGGCGGCCCCCGGACCCGCCGAAGGCGAGCTGCGGCCTGGCGGCCCTGAAGGGCTGCCGCCGCCCCTGCGGGAAGGCCTCCGCCCACCCCGGCCCCACTGGGACCGCCCGCTCCGCCCCCGTCCCCTCCACCGTCCCGGCCCCTTCACCGTGGGCCTGGTGAACCTCCCCCTGGTGCTGCTCCTCGGCTGGTTCCTGGCGGATCGGGAGCGCACCGAGTCCTCGGAGCGACGCTTCCAGCGCCTTGCCCAGGAAGCCCGGAACGCCTCCCTCCAGGCGCAGCTGCATCCCCACGTCCTCTTCAATGCCCTGAGCGGCCTCACGGAGCTGGTGCATGAGGACCCGGATGCGGCGGAGGAGGCCCTCCTCGAGCTGAGCCGCTTGCTCCGGCTCCTGCTCAGCCAGGGCAACCAGCCGCGGCTGCCCCTCCGGGAGGAGCGGGCCCTGATCCGAAGCTACCTGACCCTCGAGAAGATCCGCATGGGCGCCCAGCTCCGGGTGACCTGGGCCTGGGCCGAAGCCCTCGACGGGCTCCAGGTCCCGCCCCTGCTCGTGCTGCCCCTCGTGGAGAACGCCATCACCCATGGGCTCGCCCAGCATCCGGGTGGCGGGGAGCTGCAGATCCGTGCGGACCGGGAGGGTGGCGTGCTCCATGTCCGGGTCGCCAACCCGGGGCCGGAGGCCTCCGGCGCCCAGGGATATGGGCTCGGCCACGGCCCGCTCCGCGAGAGGCTCGCCATGATGCAGCCCCCGGGCCGGTTCCGGCTGGGTCGGGAAGGCGACCTGACGGTGGCCGAGCTCTGGCTGCCCGTCCCGGAGCAGCCATGAGACCCCTGCGCGTCGCCCTGGCCGAGGATGAGCCCCTGAACCTCAAGCGCCTCCGGCGGCTCCTGGAGGACTGCGGTTGCGAGGTGGTGGCCACCTTCACCAACGGCCTGGAGTTGGAGGAGTGGCTCCGATCCCAGCCGGAGGTGGACGCCTTCTTCCTCGACGTGCAGATGCCCGGTCTCGACGGACTCAACCTGCGCGCCTCGATCCCCGAGCGGTTTCCCGTGGTCTTCGTCACCGCCCATCCGGAGCACGCCGTCCGGGCCTTCGACCTGGAGGCGGTGGACTTCCTCCTAAAGCCCGTCACCGTGCCCCGCCTGGCCCAGGCCCTCAAGCGGGTCCGCAAGGCCCTCGGCGAGGTGGAGCCCCCCCCGGGCCGGAAGGCCCGGTACCCCGTCTCCGCCGGTGCCGGGGTGCTGCTGGTGGACCTGGCCAGGACCACCCATTTCGAAGTGGTGGAGCAGGTCGTCTGGGCCCATGCGGGGGAGCGCTTCCGCACCCGCTGGAAGAGCCTGGGCGAGGTGGAGGCCGCCTTCCCCGACGCCGGCCTCCTGCGCATCCACCGCCACCTCCTGGTGCGGCCGGAGGCCATCCTCGGGCTGCGCAGCGTCGCCAACGGCGCGCGGGTGATGGTGCGCCTCCAGGGGGGCCTGGAGGTGGAGGCGAGCCGGGGTGCCACCCCGAGGCTGAAGGAGCGGCTGGGGCTCGACTGAGGCCTCGGGTAGAGTGGAACCCCGCGAGGATCCCATGCCCTTCACCGTCGAGACCGTCCACCTGGCCCAGTTCACCGAGGGCTCCCCCCAGGAGCGCGCCGAGTTCATCCGCGTGCTGGGCACCAGCTTCCGGGACACGGGCTTCGTGAAGGTGGCCGGCCACCGGGTGACCCCCGAGCGGGTGAAGGCCGCCTACGCGGATGTCGAAGCCTTCTTCGCCCTCCCGGAAGCCGCCAAGCGCGCCTACATCATGGAAGGCACCGGGGGCGCCCGCGGCTTCACGCCCTTCGGCGAGGAGCACGCGAAGGACAATCCCGTGGGGGACCTCAAGGAGTTCTGGCATGTGGGCCAGGACAATCCCCCCGGCGGGAAGTTCGAGGGCGGCCTCTTCCCCAACCTCTGGCCCCGTGAGATCCCCACCTTCCGATCCAACATCCTCGGCCTGTTCCAGGATCTGGAAGCCTGCGCCAGCACCCTGCTGGAGGCGCTGGCCCTGCACCTGGGCCTGCCCCAGCGCCACTTGGCGGACATGATCACCGGGGGGAACAGCATCCTCCGGCTCATCCACTACCCGGCCCTGAAGGACCGGTACATCGAAGGCGGGGTGCGCTCGGCCGCCCACGAGGACATCAACCTCATCACGCTGCTCCCCGCCGCCACCCAGAGCGGCCTCCAGCTGCTCGATCGAGAGGGGAACTGGCGGGCGGTGGAGGCCGAGCCCGGGGAGATCGTGGCTGATGCCGGCGACATGCTCAGCCGGCACGTGAACCTCAAGATCCCCTCCACCACCCACCGCGTGGTGAACCCCGACAGCCCCGACTCCGTGCGCTACTCCATGCCCTTCTTCTGCCACCCCCGCCCGGAGGTGCTGCTCGACTGCCCCGCGGCGCTGCTGGGCCCCGGGGAGCGGAAGATGTTCGAGCCCATCACGGCCCACGACTACCTCATGCGGCGCCTGCGCGAGATTGGCCTGATCAAGTAGGACCGGGCTTCAGGGCCGGCGCTTCACCAGCCGCGACAATTCCCGGGCGGCCGCCGGATCCAGGTCGCGCAACCGCCCCAGGGCCTCCTCCACGGCCGGGCCATCCTGGGCCCGCTGGGCGCACTCGCCGAGGAGGAGCCACCAGTCCGCGCGGTGGGGCGCGTAGCGCAGGGCCACCCGGGCGTGGTCCCGGGCCTCCGACCAGCGCTTCAGGGCCCGCTCGGTGTAGGCCAGGAGGGACCACGCCGCAGGTTCATCCGGGGTCCGCTGAACGGCCTGCTGCGCTGCGACGCAGGCCCCCTGGAAGTCGCGCGCGTTGAAGAGCGTCGAGCCCAGGGCCGCCCAGGTGGGGCCATGGTCCTCCCGCAGGGCGAGGGATTCCCGGAAGGCCGCCGCGGCCTCCAGGTACCGATCCTCCCGATCGAGGCTCACCCCGAGGTTGTGCCAATCCACGGCCCGGCGACGGTCCGCGGCCAAGGCGCGCTCGAGTGCGATCCGGGCCTCCCGCTCAAGCCGCTCCCCGGTGGCCCCACCCGCCCCCTGGACCGAGGCCAGGGCCATGAGGGCCCGGGCATGGGCGGACCAGGCTTCCGCATCCCCCGGGGCCTGCTTCACCCACGCCTCCGTGAACCGGTGCCAGCGGACCGCATTCTCCGGATCGCGTCCCAGCGTCTCGAGGAAGCCCTCCAGGAGGGTCTTCCGGTGGGCCTCGCCTTCCACCCGCACCTCAGGTCTCCGCGCCAGGTCCAAAACCCACGCCACCGGCACCACGAAGACGCTGTGGGGACTGCTGTCCAGGACAAAGGTGGTCAGTCCCAGCAATCGTCCCTCGGCGTTGAACAGCCCCCCGCCGCTGCTCCCCCGGGCCACTTGAAGCTCCGCTTGGAGCATCCAGTGCCCTTCATAGGCCCAGGTGAAGCCCAGGGCACCCATGGTGAGGGAGGGGCCCTGCCCTCCCGGGAAGCTCCAGCTGAACACCCGTTCCCCTTCCCAGGGATCGGAGGGGGCGGGCAGGGCCGGAGCAGGGAGCCGGCCCTCGACCTCCAGAAGGGCGATGTCCCGGTGGAGGTCCAGGGCCCGGAGCCGGGCCGGCCAAGCCTGGCCTTCCTGCTCCACCCGGACCGCCTCCGATCCGACCACCACATGGGCGCTCGTGGCCACGAGGCCCTGGGCCACCAGCACGCCGCTCCCCACCTGGTTCCGAAGGGGGTTGAGCGCGAGGGGGGCCACCACCTTCAGCACGCAGCTGCGGGCCTGCAGCACCGGAGCGGGCGCGCTCGGCGCCTCCTCCGCCCTGAGGCCGAGCCCCAGGGCCCATCCGGCCCAGACCAGGACCCAGGCCGCCGTCGAGCGCATCAGGGCACCCACGCGAGGGGGGAGCGCGGGTCAGCCCTTGGCGTAGCGCTGCAGCTTGGGGACGTCGAGGATGCGCACCACGGGGAAGGTGCTCTGGATGAGCCCGAGGTCCGTGAGGAGGCGCAGGGCCCGGGAGAAGGCCTCGCGGCTGGCGCCGATGCACTGGGCCAGGTCCTCCTGGGTCTCGGCGAACTCGACGAGGGTCCGGGAGGGGTTCTTGGCCTGCTCCTCGAGGAGCAGCTGCGCCACGCGCTCCGGCACGCTGTGGAGGCTGAGGGCATCCACCAGGCTCACCAGGTGGCGGATCTTGCCCGCGAAGTGCTGGATCATGGCCTCCGCCACCTCGGGGGTGCGGTGGGCCACCCGGCGGATGGCGTCGGAGGGCACCAGCCAGAGCTCAGTCTCGCCATGGGCTTCGGCGTTGGAGGCGATGGGGCTGCCGTCGAAGACGGGCACCTCGCCCACGCACTGGCCGGGCTTGAGGAAGTCCAGGACCTGGACATGGCCACGCCCATCCGTGCGGAAGATCTTCAGGCACCCGCGGACCACCACGAAGATGCCGGCCACCTTGTCCCCCCCCCCGTAGACCCGATGCCCATCCTCGTAGCGGCGGATCTGGGACACGG
>CAZVKM010000150.1:0-9432 GCA_964627685.1 uncultured Solibacteraceae bacterium
GCTGATGCTGGAGATGCTGGCCCAGGCCGGCGGCTTCCTGGAGGCGGGGTCCCTGGAGGGCAAGGCCATCTTCCTCGCGGGCGTGCAGGAGGCCAAGTTCAAGGCCCCCGCCTTCCCCGGGGATGACCTGCGCCTGGAGGTGACCCCCGAAGGGGCCTTCGGGGGTCTCATGAAGGTGGCCGGCACGGTGACCTGCGAGGGCCGGATCCTCTGCCAGGCCAAGCTCCTGGTGAAGCGGGTGGATCCATGAGGCGCGTCGTCATCACGGGCCTGGGCTTCCAGTCCTCCCTGGCCCTCGGGCGCGAGGCCACCTGGGCCGCGGTGCTCGAAGGCCGGGACGGGCTGGGTCCCCTGACCCGCCTGGACCTCCCCCAGGAGCCCGCCCAGATGGCCGGCCAGATGGCCCTGGAGGCGCCCCGGGGCCGGACGCGATGTGAAGCCGCCGCCCGCCTGGCCCTGGAGGAGGCCTTGGAGGGCTGGCTCCCTTCGGGCCCCTCCCGGCGCCGGGGCGTGTTCCTCGGTGCGGGCACCACGGGCATCCCCCTGGCCGAGACCTACCTCGAAGGCCGCCTCGCCCAGACCCACCCCCGGGGTGCGGCCGCGGTGGCCACCCAGACCCCCAACACCGTCACCGATGCGCTGGCGGAGCGGGTGGGGGCGACGGGCCCCCGCGGCACGATCATGAACGCCTGCTCCAGCAGCCTGCTGGCCCTGGGCCAGGCCTGGGAGCGGATCGCGGCCGGCGAGTTGGACCTCGCGGTGGCCGGCGGGGCCGAGACCCTCTGCCGCACCACCTGGGGCGGGTTCTCCAGCCTCAAGGCCGCGGACCCCGCCAAGTGCCGCCCCTTCTCCCGGGATCGCGCCGGTCTGAACCTGGGCGAAGCGGCCGTGGTGTTCCTCCTGGAGCCCCTCGAAGCCGCCCGGGCCCGCGGGGCCGAACCCCTGGCCGAGGTCCTGGGCTACGGGGCGAGCATGGACGCCCACCACCCCACGGCCCCCCACCCCGAGGGGGAGGGGGCCTGGCGCGCCATGGCCATGGCCCTCCGCACGGGCCGGCTCCAGGGGGCCGACGTGGACCTCGTGAGCGCCCACGGCACCGCCACCCCCGCCAACGATGGGGCCGAGTGCCTGGCCATCCGGCGCGCCCTCGGGGAAGCCGCCGATCGCGTGAGCGTCACCAGCTCCAAGAGCCAGTTCGGGCACACGCTGGGGGCCGCCGGCGCCGTGGGGGCCGCCGTGGCCGCCCTCGCCCTCCGGGATCAGGTGGTGAGCCCCACCCTCCGCCTGGTGGATCCGGACCCCGTCTGCGCCCTGGACTGCACCCCCCTGGAAGCCCGACCCCGACCGCTCCGCGCCGCCCTGGTGAACGCCTTCGCCTTCGGGGGCAACAACGTGAGCCTGGCCCTCCGCCGCTGGGAGGGACGATGAGCGTCGTCTTCACCGGCCTGGGCCTGGTGCTGCCCGGGGCCGCCAGCCCGGAAGCGGCCCGCGCCGCGCTGGCCGCGGGCGCCCCGGCCTTCGCCCCCCTTCCGGAGGCCCAGGGTTCCGGCCGCGGGGCCACGGCGAAGCTACCTTCCGGCGTGATCCCCCCCATGCAGGCCCGCCGCCTGGACCGGGCCAGCCGTTTCGCCTGGGCGGCGGCCGCCGCCGCCTTCCGGGACGCTGGCCTGGACCCCCGGGCCTTCGGCGGCGAGCGCATCGCCCTGGCCGCTGGCACCATGACCGGGGGGAGCGAGGCCAGCGAGGCCTTCATGCGCCCCTACCTCCAGCGGGGTCCCGAGGGGGCCAGCCCCCTGACCTTCCCCAACTGCGTGGCCAATGCCCCCGGTGGCCACGTGGCCGTGGCCTTCGGCCTCAAGGGGCCCAGCGCCACCCTCCTGGAGCGGGAGGCCGCCACCCTGGCCGCCCTGGAGCAGGGCGCCCGCTGGCTGCGCATGGGCCTCGCCGACGCCGTGCTGGTGATGGGCCTCGATGCCCTCTTCCCCCTGCTGCTGGACGTGCTGGGCCGCGCCCGGCTCCTGGCCCGCCACGGCGACCCCGTGCCCGGATCGCGCACGGGGCTCCTCCCCGGGGAAGGCGCCCAGGCCTTCCTGCTTGAACGTGAGACCGACGCCCTCGCCCGCGGCGCCCGGATCCGGGCGCGCTTGGGGGCCCTGGCCTGCGCCGCCCCGACCGAAGCCGATGGCGACCGCGCCGCGGCCCTGGCCGAGGCCGTCGCCGAGGTGCGGGGCCACCATCTGGACCGCTGGATCCGGGGTGGCAATGGCCACGTCCGCCTGGACGCGGCCGAGGCGGCCCTCCCCGGGGAACTCCCGTCCCCCGTGGCTCCCAAGGCCCTGTGGGGTGAGTTCTGCGGGTCCGGCGGCCAGTTGGTGGCCGCGGCCCTCCTGGAGCCCGCCGGCTCGGTCCTCGTCACGGCGCCCACCAGCTTCGGGGCCCAGTACGCCCTGCGCCTCGACGCTGTGGCAAGCTGATCCCGATGTCCCGCGACCGCATCACCCTCGAGCCCGGCAGCGTCACCTGGGTGGCCATGATGGCCGCGGGCCTCCTCGCCCTCAGCTTTGTGCTGGGTGTGCAGGTGGGGAAGCAGGGCGCGGCCCTGAAGGGCCCCAAGGCCAAGTCCCTCGACGAGGAGCTGAAGGAGCTGCCCGAGACCCTCACGGACCAGTTGCGGGCCCTGGAGGTGGCCGACTCGGAGACGCGCCTGCCGGAGCCCCCGAAGCCCGAGACCTCCGAGGCGAAGCCCGAGCCCAAGGCGGAGGCCAAGGAGCTCTGGACCCTCCAGCTCGTGGCCACCAAGGACCCGGCGGAGGCGAAGAAGGTCGCCGAGAAGGCGAAGGCCGCGGGCTTCCCCACCACCACCCTCAAGGAGGGCGGCCTGAACAAGGTTCGCCTATCCAAGCCCAGCGAGAAGTCCGCCCTAGAGAAGCCCGCCGAGAAGCTCAAGAAGGTCGGACTGAAGACCTCGCCGGTCCGGGCGGATTAGGGGACGACGTCAGGGCTTGGGGTACACCCTCACGCCCGTCCACTTCTTCTCGGCATCGCCTTGGGCGATGCGCGAGACACCGTGCACCCCGTTTGGCCACCGGCTCCGAACTATCCTACGGCTTGGGGTACACCCTCACGCCCGTCCACTTCTTCAGGATCACCTTCCCGGGGGCGAAGCCCTTGGGCTTGCTGATGTCGGCGATGCGGGCCATGTGCACCTCCACCTTGCCGCCATCCTTGGCCTTGGAATGGAAGGCCGCCAGCTCCGCGGCCCGCTCCACCACGTGGCGCGGGAGCTCGCTCAGCTTGTCGGGGTTCCGCACCACCACGTGGCTGCCGGGAACACCGGCCACGTGGAACCAGAGGTCGAGGTTGTCGGCCACCTTGAAGGTGAGCTGATCGTTCTCTGCATCGCCCTTGCCGATGAGCACCTCGAAGCCGTCGATCATCACGTTCCGGAAGGCCTTGCCCTTGCCATCGGCCCTGCGGCCTCCGCCCTTCTCCTCCACCTTCCCACCCTTCCTTCCGGGGACCGGCCCCTTCGCCGCCTTCAGTTTCGCCGGAACGGCCTCGGGTTCGCCCGCCTCCAGGGCGGCCACCTTCCGCGCGTGGGCCTCCAGGCCCCGGGCCAGCTCCGCTTCCAGCTCGGCCACCCGCTGCAGCCCCCGCTCCGCACGCTTGGCCTGGTGGAACCAGGTCTGCACCGCCCGCTCCGCGGATTCACCCGGGGGCAGCGGCACCTGGCTGCCGTCCAGCAGGGTGACGGTCCCCTCGGCCCCCTTGAGGCGCCAGAGCTCCGCGGACACGCGGGTTCCCAGATGGCGGGCCTCCCGGGCGCCTTCGTGACGCCGCCGATCCTCCGCCAGCACCGCCGCCAGCTTCGCCAGGCGCTGCCCTTCCTGGGCCAGGACCCGCGCCCGGGCCGCGGCCAGGGGGGCGAGGATGAGCTCCTGGGCCCGTCCTCCGCTCCAGGCCCGGTGGCGCTCGGGCAGGCTCCCCTCCCCCGCCAGGACCTCGGGATCCCGTCCTTCGAGGGCCGCCGCCAGGCCCTCCCCGAACCGGGCCACCCAGCGCCGGTAGGGCGGGGGGTCCTCTTGAGGATCCGGGGCCGTGGCCGGGAAGGGCACCCCCAGCCCCAGGCGCGGGAGCTGCACATCCACGCCATCCAGCCGCAGACCCGCCCGGCCCGGGATCCCCTGGAAGGCCAGCCGGACCGTCTCCAGCGTCCCGGTGATGGCGCGCCGCTGGAAGACGAGGCCCAGCCACCGTTCCCGCGGATCGCCGAGCACCTCGCGGAGCCGGGCCCCCCTGAGCCAGGCGCCCCAGGCCCGGGGGCTGTCCTTGGAGGCCTCGGCTTCCAGCAGCTTCCAGGCGGGGTGATGGGTGGGCAGGCACCAGAGCTCCGGCCGGGGCTGGAGGAGGAAGAGCCAGCCCTCCTTCCGCCAGGCCAGGCCCAGGACACGGGTGCCCGCCCACACCCCTTCCAGGGCCAGGTCCCCCTGGGACCTGAGCCGCTCCCGGGCCAAGGCGAGGAGGAGGGGGGCATCCATGACCCCAGTATCCACTGACCCTCGCCAGCCATGGGATCGCCCCTGGAAAATCAAGACCAGGCAAAGCGCGCCGATGAATAGAATCCGATGATGACGGCCCGCCCCAAAGGACTCCAGGTGCTGCTGGTGGATGACAACCCCATCCAGCTGGCCCTGCTGCGCTACCTCTTCCAGCATGCGGGGCATGAGGTGCTGGAGGCCCGGAACGGGGCCGAGGCCCTCATCATGCTCGGCTCCGCCAATCCGGACGTGGTGGTGAGCGACTGCCAGATGCCGATGCTCGACGGGTACCAGCTCTGCCGCCTCCTCAAGGACGACCGGGCCACCCGCGACCTCCCGGTGATCCTGCTGACCGCCCAGGGAGGCGTGCTCTCGCGCTTCTGGGCACGGACCTGCGGGGCCGACCGCTTCCTCGTGAAGGGGCGGGAGATGAACGGGGTGGTGGCCTCCGCCGAGAACCTCGCCTCCGCCAACACCCGGCGCCGCCCCGAGGGGCTCGTGCCCCGCCTGGCGGACGAGAACTTCTCCATCGATGCCATCCAGCGCCACCTGGGCCGGGCCCTGGAGCAGCGCCTGCTGGAGAGCGCCATGCGCAACGCCGTGGGTCGGCTGTACTCCTCCGATCACGACGCCCGGCGGCTGGCCGAGAGCTTCATGGCCATCGTCCAGGAGCTGGTGCTGCCCGGGGCGGTGGCCATGGCCTACCTGGAGGGGGATCACATGAAGGGCGTGGGCCTCCACGGCCCCTGCGCGCCGCCCTCCCGCCGCAGCGAACTGGAGGCCCGCCTCCAGGAGGCCCTGGGGCTGGAGGAGCCCATCTCCACCCTCTGGGCCGAAGCCGAGGGGGGGGACGAGCGCGGGCTCATCCTCCGGAACCCCCTCGTGACCTGCCAGGTGGTGGGGCTTCCCGGTCACCCGCCCCTCGGGGCCGTGGCCCTGCTCATGGAGGAGGTCACCCTCCATGACCAGCAGCGCCTCTTCGACGTGGCGTTCGAGGAGCTCGCCCGGGTCCTCGGCCTGGAGCGGAGCCATGCCCTCCTCTACCAGCAGGCCATCCGCGACCCGCTGACCGGCCTCTACAACCGCCGCCACATGGTGGAGCTCCTCGGGCATGAGATCGACCAGGCCCGGCGCTATGGCCTGCCCCTGAGCGTGCTGGCCCTGGACCTCGACCGCTTCAAGGCCATCAACGACACCCACGGGCACCCCGCCGGGGACCAGGTGCTCGGGGTCGCCGCCCAGCGCATGAGCTTCGCCCTCCGCAAGGTGGACCGCCTCGCCCGCATGGGCGGCGAGGAGTTCCTCGTCCTCTGCCCCCGAACCGACCTGGAAGGGGCCCGCCTCATCGGGGAGCGCATCCGCCTCGGCATGGAATCCGAGGGGATGCCCGGCCTGCCCGACCACGCCGTGGTCACCGTCAGCGTCGGCATCGCCGCCCTCGACCCCGAGACGGACGACGCGGAGTCCCTCCTGGCCCGGGCGGATGCCCGCCTCTACGCCGCGAAGGGGCAGGGACGGAACCTCGTGATGGTCTGAGGGATCCCCTGGCCCGGGGGCCCCGGTACCATGGGGCATGCCCAGCCCCCAGCCTTCCTACGAAAGCTACCTGCAGATCCATGCCCTGCTGGCCCTGCAGAAGCCCCTCAGCGAGCCCGAGGCCCACGATGAGATGCAGTTCATCGTCGTGCACCAGGTGTACGAGCTCTGGTTCAAGCTCCTCCTCCACGAGGCCCGCACCACCATCCGCCACCTGCAGCGGGGGGAAGCCGGGCCGGCCTACTGGCTCATGCGCCGCTGCATCGAGATCGCCCGGGTGCTGATCCAGCAGATCCACGTGATGGAGACCATGAGCCCCGCGCGGTTCCTGGAGTTCCGAGACTGCCTCAAACCCGCCTCGGGCCTGCAGAGCGCCCAGTTCCGCGCCCTGGAGTTCTACTCCGGCATGAAGGACGAGCGCTACCTGCAGCTCTACCCTGGCGATCCCGCCAACACGGGGCTCCTCAAGGAGGCCCTCCATGACGCCAGCCTCTGGGACGGGTTCCTGGACCTCCTCCGGGCGAGGGGCCTGCCGGTGGGCGATCGGGAACAGCAGCTCCAGGCCCTCGTGGAGGTGTACAGCCACGAGCGGATGCTGGACCTCCACCAGCTGGCCGAGGCCCTCATCGAGTACGACGAGGCCTTCCGCATCTGGCGCACCCGCCACTACCTGATGGCCGAGCGGATGATCGGGTTCAAGCCCGGCACCGGCGTCGCCCACACCGACCAGATGAAGATGAGCGGCAGCGGGGCCTTCCAGGATCCCGGTGTGAACTATTTGAAGGGCCGCGCTGAGCACCGCTTCTTCCCCCTGCTCTGGGAAGTCCGGTCGCGGCTGGGAGGAGGCTCCTATGGGGGGTGATTTCGCAGGGCGCCACGCCCTCATCACCGGTGCCAGCGCCGGCATTGGGCGGGCCACGGCCCTGGCCTTGGCGGCCAAGGGCTGTGCGGTGACCGTCCTCGCCCGTTCCCAGGGCAAGCTGGATGTCCTCCGGGAGGAGTTGAAGGCCGCCGGGGCGCCCCAGGCGCACACCCTGGTGGCGGACCTGGAGGATCGGGACGGGCTGCGGGTTCAGGTGGAGGAGTTCCTCGCCGTCCATGCGCCCATCCACATCCTCGTGAACAACGCCGGCGGGCCGCCGAGCGGCCCCCTGCTCCAGGCCACGGAAGCCGACTTCGCCCAGGCCTTCGGCCGCCTGCTCATGGCCCCCCACCTCCTGGTGCAGCTCCTCCTGCCCGGCATGGTGGCCGCCAAGTATGGGCGCATCATCAACGTCATCTCCACCAGCGTGCGGGAACCCCTCCCCAACCTGGGCGTCTCCAACACCATCCGTGGCGCCACGGCCTCCTGGGCCAAGACCCTATCCAAGGAGCTGCCGCCCCACGTGACCATCAACAACGTGCTGCCCGGCGCCACCGCCACGGAGCGGCTGGAGGCCATCGAGCGGGCCACCGCGGCCAAGACTGGGAAGTCCCTCGCGGAAGTCCAGGCCGACATGGTGCGCGTGATCCCCGAGGGCCGCGTGGCCGATCCCCGGGAGACCGCCGCGCTGATCGCCTTCCTCGCCGGCCCCCACGCGGCCTACCTGCGGGGGCAGAGCATCGCCGTGGACGGCGGTCGGATGAACGCGATCTGAGCATGAAGTTCGACCTCTTCTTCTCCATCAGCCAGACCCCCGTCGAGGGCCACACCCCCGATGAGGCCACGATGTTCCGCCACTTCTTCCGGCAGGTGGAGGCCGGGGATCGCCTGGGCTACGGCGTGGCCTGGGTCGCGGAGAGCCACTACAGCAGCGAAGTCCAGAAGCGGCACCGGAAGCCCGTGATCCCGCACTGGGAGGGCGAGGTGGGCCTCAACGGCGACATCCTCCAGCTGGCCACCCAGGTCTTCCACCGGACGAAGCGCATCGAGGTGGGCGCGGCGGTCATGAACATCGTCTGCAACGGCGGGCCCCTGGCCCACGTGGAGCGGGTGGCCACCTGGGCCAGCTACCACGGCCTGGACCCCGCCGAGACCCGCCGCCTGCACCTGGGCTTCAGCGCGGGCCGCTTCGACTTCATGAACCGCGTCACCGGCGTGGATGCCCGCACCGAGTGGGAGGACCTCGCCTGGCCCCAGGTGAAATCCAAGCTCATGTGGGAGGCCACGGAGATCTTCCTGCGGGCCTTGCGCGGCGACACCTTCGCCAGCGGGGACATCCCCGAGTACGCCCTCACCCGGGAGGACTTCCCCACCGAGGAGGCGTGGCAGCGCGTGAGGGGCCTGGCCGCCTTGGCCGGGGACCTGATCCCCGTGCCCCGTCGCTGGACCTTCGAGGCCACCAAGGTCGTGCCCGCGGCTTGGCGCCGGGAGCTGGTGCAGCCGGTGATCGGCAGCCACGACCCCAACCTCCAGTCCTTCGCCAACACCTTCAGCCCCGTGCAGGTCTTCAACCTGAGCATCACCAAGCCCGAGGTCATCGAGGACACCCACCGGCGCATGGCCCTGGCCTACCACTCCGAGGGGGGCCCATGGCGGCGGGACTTCATGCCCCGCACCGTCTTCGTCTTCCTCAACGCCGACGCCGACAAGTCCCCCGAGGCCCAGAGGGCCGCCGCCAAGGCCCACGCCGAGAAGGCCCTGGGCGCCTACTGGAAGGCCCTCGACGGCACCCTCGACCCCAGGAAAGTGGAGGGGGCCGCCGACAACGCCCTCATCGGCAACCCCCGGGACGTCGCGGATCAGATCCTCCAACGCTTCCACCCCGAGGATCGGCTCATGCTCTGGTTCGATTTCTTCGATCACGATTGCGACCGGGTGATCCGCGGCATGGAGGCCTTCATGGCGGAGGTCGCGCCCAGGCTCCGGGAGACCTTGGCATGACGACCTTCTACCCCAACAGTCCCCTCGGCGAGCGACTCCCGGGCATCCCCACCGGCCGCGACGTGGAGTGGCAGCCCCTGGTGGACTACCGCCGCTTCGACGTGTCGGAGACCACCATCCACGGGGCCGTGGCCTGGGCCCACGGCTCGGAGATCATCCACAGCTTCGGCGGCAACGTGCTCTGCTACGGCCGTTCCATGATGAAGCCCCTGATGATCAAGGTCTTCGCGAAGGAGCTGGAGGACTGCACCTGGGAGCAGAAGGCCATCTCCGTGGCCAGCCACAATGGGGACACGGAGCACGTGGCCGCGGCCACGAGCCTGCTGCCCGAGAGCGAGCAGCCCCTCATGCTCACCCCCCTGGACGTGCCCCTGGTGCAGTTCGGCCGCCAGGTGCGCCGCCCCCGCCGCTGGTACCACTGCTGCTCCGGCGAGCACGCCGCCATCCTGCGGGGCTGCCGCCGCAAGGGCTGGAACCGCGCCGGCTACATGCTGC
>CAZVKM010000151.1:0-9429 GCA_964627685.1 uncultured Solibacteraceae bacterium
CGCCCCTGGCGGGCCTCATTGTCCTGCTCTTCGCGGCCTCGGCCTCCTACGCCTACCGCCAGGCGGACGCCCGCTGGTGGACCCCCGCGCTCGTGCTCTCGCTGGCCCTCGGCCCCTGGCTGCTGGACAAGGTCCTGCCGCCCCGGCATGCGGGCTTCCTCCGCCTGAGCCTCGCGGCCTATCCGCTGAACATCCTGCTGCTGGCCTTCATCGCCTACCGCGAGTTCTGGCGGGTGGACATCCCCTTCCTGGAGGACGTGCCCCAGCTCAGCAACGCCCTGGACTGGACGGCGCCCCTCGTCCCCTTCGTCTATGCCTACCTCCAGTTCCCAGGCTGGCTCGCGCGGATCCGCCTGCTGCCGCGGCTGAAGGCCCTGGCCATGCTGCCGCCGGACCCCCTGGTGGCGAAGGAGGTCGAGGAGCTCACGGAGAAGGCGGTCCACGACCAGCCCAGCGGCTTCGCCAACCCCGCCCGCTTCCGCACGGTGCCGGCGACGCCCTCCAACTGGAAGCTCTTCCTCAAGCCCGACCTGCGGCGGCACGGGGTCTGGAAGGTGGCCTTCACGCCCACCTACGCCGTCGTCTGCTTCGAGGACGGGGGCAGGCTGGAGGCGGTGAAGCGCGGCGGCCTCAGGATCGTGGCGGAGGATCTCCGCCCCGGCGAGGCCACGGCCTCCTGCCTCGTGCGCTGGAACGACAACCTCAGCGAGGGCCGCGTGGACCCCGACAGCCTCAAGCGCATCCAGGGCTGGAACCAGGTCCAGGTGTAGGCCCATGGAGTCCCAGCGCGTGGAGGTGTGGCGGGACGAGTCCGGGGACGAGCGGGAACTGGTGCTCCCGGGCTTCGACGGCATCGGCGGCGCCTGCGTCGTGCGGGCGCGCAACACCCTCGACGCGATGGACGGGGACGTCCGGGAGGGCTACGCGGTCCTCGCCCGTTTCGGCGATCCCGAGGACGGCCGAGCCTGGCTCCATCAGGAGGGGTTCGACCCGGTGGGCTGAGGGCCCTTTCGGAGGAGCAGCACCAGGGCCGCCAGCAGGAGATGGGCCGCGATCGACAGGGACCGCCCCGCGCCGGGGCGTAGCGTCGAGAGGCCCCAGCCAGCGTCGAGCAGGGCGTTCGCGAGGTTCCAGCCCCAGTGGAGCCCGAAGGCCGCCCACAGGGAGCCTGACCGGAGCAGGGCGGCGCCGTAGGCCAGCCCGAAGGAGGCGAGCATGAGCCACTCCGCCGGCCCTTCCCGCAGGCGCCAGACGTGGTTCAGCACATAGACGAGGGTGGAGAGCGCGAGGAACGCGGCCCCTCCGCGGGCGGGGCCCTGACGGAACCAGAAGCCCCGGGTGAGGACGTCCTCCGACAGGCTGGGCACGGCCGTGGCGAGCAGCAGCCAGGGCAGGGCCGAGAGCAGCCGGGCCAGGTCGAAGGACCGCTCCGCAACGTAGATCCCCGAGGGGAGTCCGATCGCCACCGCGGCGCCCTTGGCCGCGAGCGCCCCCGCGATGCCGAGGAGAAGCCAGGCGAGGGCCCGGGGCCTCGGTTCCAGCGCGAAGGCCGCCTAGCCGGCGGGCTGGAGCAGCCGGGAGAGGAGCCAGGCGACGGGGAGCACCGCGAGGGAGAGGACCGCGTGCAGGGTGGCGCTGCCTGCCAGCCGCTGGCCGAGGGCCTCAGGCGCCTGGTAGGCGGCGAAGATCAGCGCCCAGACCGCGAGGGTCCGGAACGGCTTCCATGTCCGGGGCTGGGCGGGCGGCACCCGAGGCAGGCCTGCGGAGGCTCAGTGCGCGCCGAGACCCATGGCTTTCGCGGCCTTGGTGAGCTCGGGCACCACCTCGAAGAGGTCACCCACGATGCCGTAGCTCGCGAGCTTGAAGATCGGGGCCTCGGGGTCCTTGTTGATGGCCACGATGACCTTGGAGCTGCTCATGCCGGCGATGTGCTGGATGGCGCCGCTGATGCCGCAGGCGATGTAGAGGGTGGGGCTCACCACCTTGCCGGTCTGGCCCACCTGGATGCCGTGGGAGAGGCCCCAGCCGGCGTCCACCGCGGCGCGGGAGGCGCCCACGACCCCGCCCAGGGCGTCGGCGAGGTCCTCGAGGAGCTTGAAGTTCTCGCCGCTCTTCATGCCGCGTCCGCCGGAGACGATGACGTCCGCCTCGGTGAGGTCGGGCTTGCCGCTGCCCTTGGCGAGGATCTCCTTCACCACGGCCTTGAAGTCCGCCGCAGGGGCGGGGAGCGTCTCCACCGCGCCGGCGCCGGCCTTCTCCGCGGCGGCGAAGACGTTGGGCCGCGTGGTGGCCACCTGCACCGGGGTGGAGAAGGTGGTGGTCGCGAAGGCCTTGCCCGCGTAGACCGGCCTCACGGCCTGCAGCTTGCCGTCCACCATCGAGAGCCCGGTGACGTCTCCGGCGTAGCCGGCGCCCAGGCGCGCGGCGGCCCGGGGCAGGGCGTCCTTCCCCATCGCGGTGGCGGCGCCCAGGAGCACGGTGGCGCCCTTGGCCTTCACGGCGTCGGCGATCGCGGCGGCGAAGGCGTCGCTGCTGTAGGAGGCCAGGGCCGGGGCCTCGGCGGTGAGGATGGTGTCGGCGCCGTGCTTGGCCGCGTCGGCGGCGCCAGCGGTGGAGGCGCCCACGAAGAGGGCGCCCAGGGGCTTGCCGGCGGCGTCCGCCAGGCGGCGGCCTTCCGAGAGGGCTTCGGCCGAGGGCTTGCGGAGCTTGCCGTCCTTGAGTTCGCAGAAGACGAGGATCATGGGAGACCTTTCAATCATTCGGAAGCGTGGGGGCCAGGGACCGGGGGAAGGGCTACAGGACCTTCGCCTCGTCCTTCAGGGCGGCGAGCAGGGCGGCGGCCTGGGCGGCGGGTTCGCCCTCCAGCTTTCGGCCCTCGGGGCGGGCGGGGGGCAGGGCCAGGGCGGAGACGGCGGTGGCGGCGGTGGCGGAGGCGGCCTCCACCTCCTCGATGGTCTTCTTCTTGGCGGCCATGATGCCCTTCAGGCTGGCGTAGCGGGGCTCGTTGAGGCCCTTCTGGGCGGTGACGACGGCGGGCAGGCTGCCCTCCACCACCTCCGCGCCCCCTTCGATCTCCCGCTCGGCCTTGAAGGCGCTGCCGGAGAGCTCCAGCTTCACCACCACATGGGCCTGGGCCCAGCCCAGGAGCTCCGCCAGCATGGGGCCCACGGCGCCATTGTCGCCGCCCATCCCCTTGTTGCCGGCCAGGATGAGGTCGAAGCCCTTGTCCTTGGCGTAGGCCGCCAGGGCCGAGGCCGCGGCGAAGGCGTCGGCCCCGCTCTCGCCCTTCAGCAGGATGGCATTGTCGGCTCCCAGGGCCAGGGCGTTCCGGAGCACATCCTTGGCCTTCTCGTCGCCGAGGGAGATGACGGTCACTTCGGCCTGGGCGGAT
This sequence comes from uncultured Solibacteraceae bacterium, assembly GCA_964627685.1. Classification (GTDB taxonomy): domain Bacteria; phylum Acidobacteriota; class Holophagae; order Holophagales; family Holophagaceae; genus JAFDVN01. Next base: position 3,392 of record CAZVKM010000151.1, read on the forward strand.
TCCTTCAGGCGGATGGCCTCTTCCAGGGCGTATTCGTCGTAGGGACTGGTGATCCACTTCACATCGGTGGGGTCCAGGGACTTGCCGTCCGCGGCGACTTTGACCTTGGTTTCGGTGTCGGGCACCTGCTTGAGGGCGACAAGGATCTTCATGGGGACTCCTCGGGGCGGGAGGATCGTAGGGCCCCTCCCGGAACCATCCAGTCTACCCCGGGGTAGGGGGGGTTACCACGCTCAGGGCTGCGACGGATGGCACTTTTCAAGGACTTAGGCGAGGATGCCGAGGTAACCCAACACCCAACCTTGGGGATCTTCCACTCCATGGATCTGCCCCGCTCCCTGTTGCTCGGCCTGCTGGTCCTCGTGGCCCAAGGCGGAGCCCTGGCCCAGGGGCGGCGGCCGGAATACCAGCTGAAGGCCCAGTACCTGGGCCACATCGCCAACCTCACGGAGCGGCGGGATGGCGGGGCCGTGCCCCCTGAGGGGGAGCCCTACCGGATCGGCGTGGTGGGGAAGAACCCCTTCGACCAGTACCTCACCCAGACCTTCGGCGGGGCCACCGCCCTGCGGAAGGCCAAGGTGAAGGTGACCTACCCGCGGACCCCGGAGGAGGCCCGGGCCTGCCAGATGCTCTTCATCAGCCGGTCCGAGGGCGACCGCCTGGAGGAGGTGCTGGGGTGGGTGCGGGGCCGCCCGGTGGTGACCGTGGGCGACACCCGCGGGTTCGGCCAGCGGGGGGTGATGGTGAACTTCTTCCTTGAGCAGGATCGCGTGGCCTGGGAAGTGAATCTGGGCGCGCTGCGCAAGGGGGGGATGGTCATGGATCCGAGCTTCCTGGATCTGGCTTCCGTGCGCCTCGAGGGGGGGGAACGATGACCTTGGCGCCTCAGGGCGGACCGCAGAGCATCCGCAAGACCCTCACCTACCTCATGGCGGTGATCACCGCCGTGGCCCTGCTGGGCAGCGCCGCGGCCTATTCGATCTATGAGCTGGTGGCGATCCGCCGGGCCCTCGTGAGCGAGCTGAACACCCAGGCCCAGGTGCTGGGCAGCAACTCGGTGGTCCACCTGAAGTTCGATCGCTCCGACAGCGCGGCGCAGGTGCTCGGCAGCCTCAAGGCCAGTCCGCATGTGGAGGCGGCCGCCATCTACGACCTCTCCGGCTCGGTCTACATCCGCGAAGGGGTGAAGGGCCGCCAGGCCGCGGTCTACCCCAAGGACATCGACCTCCGCCTCCTGCCCCGCGTGCCCCACCCGCTGCCCCAGGCCACCCTGACGGATGGCCGGCTGGAGGTCTGGTCCACCATCCAGGGCGAGGAGGGACCCCTGGGCTACATCTTCATCCGCAGCAACCTGTCCGAGGTGAAGGCCCGGCTGCTCACGGCCCTCCAGATCCAGGGGGGCATCCTCGTGGTCGTGTTCGGGCTCGTGTTCCTGGCGGGCACCCGTCTCCAGCGGGTGATCTCGGAACCGATCCTGGCCCTGGCCCAGGCGGCCCGGCGCATCAGCGAGGAGAAGGACTACGGCATCCGGGTGGAGGAGGGGGGCGGTGGGGAGCTCCGGCAGCTGGGATCGGCCCTCAATGGCATGCTCCGGGAGATCCAGCGCCGCGACCGCCAGCTCCTGGACAACCAGGGGCAGCTGGAGGTCCAGGTGGCCGAGCGCACCGATGAGCTCATCCGCGTGAACACCCAGCTCCTCATCGCCAAGGAGAAGGCGGAGGACGCCTCACGCGCCAAGAGCGCCTTCCTGGCCAACATGAGCCATGAGCTCCGCACGCCGCTCAACGCCATCCTCCTCTACAGCGAACTCCTCCAGGAGGATGCCCGCGAGCAGGGGATGGATTCGCTGGTGCCCGACATCCAGAAGATCCATGGCGCGGGCAAGCACCTGCTCTCCCTCATCGACGGCATCCTCGACCTCTCGAAGATCGAGGCGGGCAAGATGAACCTCTACATGGAGGATGTGGATCTGGCCACCCTCATCGGCGAGGTGGTCGCGACGGTCCGGCCCCTGGTGGAGAAGAACCAGAACACGCTCGAGGTGTTCCAGGACCCCGGCACGCGGGTGATCCGGACGGACCTCACGAAGCTCCGGCAGACCCTATACAACCTGCTGAACAACGCCTCCAAGTTCACCAAGAAGGGCCAGGTGGAGCTGCGGGTGGAGTCCCTGCCCGGGAAGGTGCGCTTCCTCGTGAAGGACAGCGGCATCGGCATGAGCCCCGAGCAGGCGCGGCGGATCTTCGAGGAGTTCACCCAGGCGGATGACAGCACCACCCGGCGCTTCGGGGGCACGGGCCTAGGGCTGACCATCAGCCGGAAGCTGGTCCAGCTCCTGGGTGGGGACATCATGGTCACGAGCCGCGAGGGGGAGGGCTCCACCTTCATCGTGGAGCTGCCCGCGGGAACCCCGGGAGCCCCGGTCCCCCCGGCTGAGGTTTCGGCCGCGGAGGTCACCCCCACGGCCCGCCGTGCGACGGCCCTCATCATCGATGACGATCCCGCCATGCGTGATGCCATGTCCCGGGCCCTGGTGAAGGAGGGCTACTGGGTGGCCACCGCCGCGGACGGGCACGAGGGTCTCGAGGTCGCACGGGCCCTGCATCCGGACATCATCACCCTCGACATCCTCATGAATGGTGTGGATGGCTGGATGGTCCTGAGCGAGTTGAAGGAGGACCGCCGCACCGCCTCCATCCCGGTGATCCTGCTCACGATCATCGATGAGAAGGAGAAGGGGTTCGCCCTGGGGGCTTCCGACTACCTGCTCAAGCCGGTCAGCGCCGAGACGGTGGCCCGGGTGCTGGATCGCCATCGCAAGGGGTCCCCGCCGTTCAGCGTGCTGGTGGTGGAGGACGACGAGTCCACGTTGGCCGCGTATCGCGGCATGGTGGAGCGGGCGGGGTGGGAGTGCCTCACGGCCACCAACGCGCTGCAGGCCCTGGCCATCCTGGAGGACCGGATCCCAAGCCTCGCCTTGCTGGATCTGATGATGCCGGGCATGGACGGGTTCGAACTGGTGGCGGAGTTCCAGAACCGTCCGCTCTGGCGGGACATCCCCGTCATCGTGGTCACCGCCAAGGACATCACGCCGGAGGACCGGGCCCGCCTGGACTGGCCGCAGATCCAGCGGGTGGTCCAGAAGGGCGGCTACGGTCGGAAGGAACTGGTGTCCATGGTCCAGGACCTGATCGGGAAGGCCCGTGGAACCGAGTCGAAGGATGGAAGGGGAGGGGGACGTGCCTAGGATCCTGCTGGTCGAGGACAACGAGCTCAATCGGGATTCGCTCTCACGCCTGCTGAAGCGGCAGGGGCTGGAGGTGATCTTCGCGGAGGACGGGGAGCAGGGGGTGAAGGTGGCCCTGGAGGAACACCCCGACCTCGTGCTCATGGACATCGGCCTCCCCCTGATGGATGGCTTCGACGCCACCCGGACCCTGCGCCGGCAGGGGGGGCGGATGCCGATCATCGCCCTCACGGCCCATGCCCTCCAGAGCGACCAGGAGAAGGCCCTGGCCGCCGGGTGCAACGACTTCGAAACCAAGCCCGTGGAATTCCCCCGGCTGCTTGCCAAGGTCAAGAACCTGCTCGGGATGACGTAGCCTGGAGGGATGGAAGCCCCCGACTTCACCCGAGCCCTCGTCCTGACCGGTGGCGGCACCGGCGGCCACTTCTTCCCGGCGGTGGCCCTGGCGGAGGGCGCCCGGGCCCGTTGGCCGGAGCTCCCCATCGTGTTCGTCGGTGCCCGCCGGGGCATCGAGGCGCGCAAGCTGCCCGAGGGACCCTGGCCCCACCTGCTCCTGGACGTGGAGGGGTTCATGGGGCGGAGCCCGCTGGCCATGCTGAAGGCGGCCTGGAAGACCTGGCGGGCCGTGGCCCGGCTCAAGGCCCTCTGGAAGCGCCAGCGGCCCTGGGCCGTGATCGGCACCGGAGGCTACGGCGCCGGGCCGGCGCTGCTCGCGGCCCGGGCCCTGGGCATCCCCTACTTCCTCCATGAGAGCAATGCCGCCCCAGGGGCCCTGGTCCGCCAGGTCGCCCGGGCCTCCCGGGGGGTCTGGTGCGGGGTGGACGGCCTGGCGCCGCTCCTCCCAGGGGCGAGGTGCCTCACCGTCGGCACGCCGGTGAGGGCCGCCTTCATGCGCCCCTTCAAGCCGCTCAAGGAGCTCCGGCCGCCCTATCAGCTTCTGGTGATGGGGGGCAGTGGCGGGGCGAGGGCCATCAACGAGGCCCTGTTCCTGGCGGCCGCCCCGCTCCTGGAGCAGTTCCCGGACTGGACGATCCTCCACCAGGCCGGCCCCCAGGAATACGAGCGGCTCAAGGATCGGCCCAGGGAGGCGCGCCACCACCTCGTCCCCTTCCTGGAGGACGTCCCCCAGGCCCTGGAGGACAGCAGCTTCGTGGTCTGCCGCGCCGGGGCCTCCACCTGCGCGGAGCTGAAGGCCGTCGGTCGAGGGGCCCTCATGATCCCCCTGCCCAACAGCGCCGGGGATCACCAGCGGCGCAATGCCGAGGCCCTGGGGCGGGAGAACCGGGTGGTGGTCTCCCTCCAGCAGCCGAACCTCCATGACTTCATCGAAGCCCACTGCGCCTCCCACATGGCCACGCCCTATGCGCGCCTGAAGCTGGCCAAGGCGCCCGAGCCCAACCAGGCGGTGGACCTCTGCCTGCAGGACCTGGAGGCCGCGCTCGGCGCGCCCGCCGCCCGCTAGCCGCGCCCCATGTCCGGCTTCCCGAACCTCCCCCTCAGCGCCAAGGTGACGGTCCTCCGCGGCCTGGGTCCGGCCCGGGCCGCCGCGCTCCAGGAGGCGGGCGTCGACACGCTGCGGGACCTGCTCCTGGGGTTGCCCTACCGGTACGTGGACCGGGGCGAGCTGACCTCCCTGGGGAAGCTCGACACCTGGGGCTTCGATCACGGGGGCACGGCCCAGGAGCGGGTGACGGTGCTCGGGACGGTGGTGGACCTGAGGAGCTCCAGTACCCGCATCCGGCGGATGGCCCTCACGGAGGTGCTCCTGGAGGATGGCACCGGCTCCCTCCGGCTGGTCTTCTTCAACCAGCCCTGGCTGCAGCGCGGACTGAAGGTGGGCGACCGCCTCCTGGCCTGGGGCCCGCTCGTGCAGGGAAGGGCCGGATTGGAGCTGCGGGGCCCCGCCTTCGAGCGCTTCGGTAAGGAGGAGGAGGGGGCCTGGGTGCGCCGCTTCCTGCCCCTCTACCGCCGCCTCGGTCCCCTGGGGTCCCGCGTGCGTGCCCAGCTGGCCCAGGATGCCCTGGGGCGCATCGACCCGGAGGAGTGGCTCCCCCTGGAGCTGCGACGGGACCTGCCGGGTCCGCTGGAGGCTTTACGGCTTTTGCACCAGCCCCCCGATGAGGCGGATCCCAGGGCCCTGGAGGAGGGCACCAGCCCCGCCCACCAGCGCCTAGCGGCCGAGGAGCTCTTCGCCTTCGCCCTCGGGGTCTGCCTCAGGAGGGCGGGCCGGCTTCGGCGGCCCGGACGGATGGTGCCCACCTCACCGGAGCTCCGGGAGCGGCTGAAGGGCTACCTCCCCTTCACGCTCACGGGGGCCCAGCGCCGGGCTTTCCGGGAGGTGGTGGAGGACCTCACCTCCGGGCGGGTGATGCACCGCCTCCTCCAGGGAGACGTGGGCAGCGGGAAGACCCTCGTGGCCTTCCTGGCCATGGCCATGGTGGGCGAGACGGGGGGCCAGGGGGCCCTGCTGGTGCCCACCGAGGTGCTGGCCCGCCAGCACGCGGCCAGCCTCCGGCGCTACCTGGGGGCCGAGGCTCATCGGCTGGAGCTGCTCCTGGGTCCCATGAAGGCCGCGGAGAAGCGGGCCGCCCTGGCGCGCATCGCGTCCGGAGAGGCGACCTACGTCGTCGGCACCCACGCGCTCTTCCAGGAGGCGGTGGCCTTCCGGGACCTGCGGCTGGTGGTGGTGGACGAGCAGCATCGCTTCGGGGTGAAACAGCGGGAGGCGCTGAAGGAGAAGGGCGGGGACCCCCACTTCCTCGTCATGAGCGCCACGCCGATCCCCCGCAGC
>CAZVKM010000152.1:0-9288 GCA_964627685.1 uncultured Solibacteraceae bacterium
CGATGGCGGGGGTCCAGGCGGTGCCGCTGTCGGCGTGGGCCTTCAGCTCGGCGCGGAGGTCCAGGTAGAAGCGGCCCAGGTGCGGCTGGTCCAGCTGGGCGAGGTAGCGCGGGGAGAGGGCCAGGAAGGCGAGGCCGGGCTGGATGCCCAGGGCCTTCTGGCTGCCGCAGATGAGGGCGTCGCAACCGTCGGCGAGGCGGATGTCGTGCACGCCCACGCCGGTGATGGCGTCCACGAGGATGAGCGCGTCGGGCTGGGCGGCCTTCACGAGCGCGGCGAGGCCCTTCACGTCGTGGCGCACGCCGGTGCTGCTCTCGTGCTCCTGGATGCAGAAGGCGGCCAGCTTGGGCGCAGTCTTCAGGACCTCGGCGAGGGCCTCGGGCGTGAAGGTCTCGCCATAGGGCGCCTTCAGCTCGAGCACCTTCACGCCGTGGCCCTTGGCGATCTTCACCCACCGCTCGCCGAACTTGCCGGCGTGGGCCACGAGCACCGTGTCCCCGGGGGCGACGCCGTTCACGAAGGCCGCTTCCAGCGCGGCGGTGCCGCTGCCGGACAGGATCACGACCTCCTCACCCGCCTCCAGGCGGTAGAAGCGGCGCAGTCCCTCGTGGGCCTGTCGGAACAGGGCCTTGAAGGCCGGCGTACGGTGATGCACCGTCGCCAGCGACTGGGCGGAAAGACCCTCCGGCAGGAGTGGAGTGGGGCCGGGGGTCAAGAGGCGGGGCTTATTCAGCATGGGCGCTCCTGACGCGAAAACCAAATTGTCGAATCCAAAGCCTACGACAGCGCCGGAAAACCGCGCAAGCGGAAACGCGCGAGCCCTTGTCCCGCCTCAGCTCCGGTCGGCCTCGTCATGGAGCATGCTGGCGCGCATGAGCAACCCAGGGGTGTCGAGGGCGATGGTGCGCTCCACCCGGCAGGCCTCCACGAAGGTGATGGCGGGACGCTCCCAGGCCAGCACCTCCAGGGCCGCCTTCTCCCCCTCGCGCTCCCGATAGGTCGCGTGGATGAGGTCCCCATGGCTCACGTAGAGCATGCCGACCCGGCCCCGGCTCTGGACGGTGAGCGTGCAGTGCTTCTTCTCCCAGTGCATGAGCATGAGGAGGCTGCCCACGCCGATGCCCTTCACCTGCCCCTCGGGTTCACGCTGCAGGAGGGTCTTCACCTCCTGCTGGAGCATGTTCGGGATCACCGGCTTGGGCAGCACGCGCAGGGCCCCCAGCTCCATGGCCAGGCCCCAGGTGTCGAGGTCCAGGAAGCTCGTGATCACCAGGGCGGGGAGGCTGGGATGGCGTTCGCTCAGGTAGGCCAGCAGCTGGTAGCCCCCCATCACGGGCATCTGGAGGTCCGTGACCACCAGGTCCACGGGCTGATCCTGCAGGATCTTCGTGGCGAGGGCCCCGTTCTCAGCGGTGACCACGGAAAGATCCTTCAGGGAGAGCAAGGCCCGGCTCGCCACCTGGAGGGTGCCGCGGTCATCGTCCACCACGAGGACGTTCTTCATCGCGACGCTCCATGGCGGAGCCCGGATTCCGCAAGCCGATGGTCGGAAGACATGGGGCTGATCATAGCAGGGTCGGGCCCGCCCCTCCCCGGCCCCGCCGGTGGTCCTTGGCCACCGCCGCATCCATGAGCAATTCCTCGAGGGGGGCCTGGAGGGTGGGCTCCACCCGACAGGTGCTCACCATCTCCACGTGGATGTCCTCCCACCCCAGGATCTCGAAGACCGCGGCCTGGCCCTCCCGATCCCGGAAGGCGCCATGGATGAGCTGCCCCTCCATCACGTAGAGCAGGCCCAGCCCCTCCGGGGCCCGCACCACCAGGGTGCAGCTCTTCCGCTCCCAGGAGAGCAGCTGCAGCAGGCTGGCCAGGGAGAGGCCGCGGATGGCGGCATCCTTCGGCTTCTCCACCGCCGTGCGGATCTCCTCCATGAGGGCCGACAGCCGCGGGGGTTTCGCGAAGAGGCTCATGGCCCCGAGCCGGAAGGGCAGGTAGGCATGCTCCTCGGGGGAGGTCCCCGTCACCACGATGATGGGGATGTGGGGGTAGCGCGCACTGACCTCACCGATGAGCTGATAGCCATCAAGCACGGGCATTTGCAGGTCCGTCACCAGCACATCGACCTCCTCCTGCAGGAGGAGGTCCAGCGCGTCCTGGCCGTGGTCGGCCAGGAGGATCCGGAAGCCGTTCAGGCCCCTCAGGCCCCGCATGAGGAAGCTCTGGGTGGCGCGATCGTCCTCCACCAGCAGGAGCGTGCGGGTGGGTTCCTGGATCCGGGGGCGACCGGGAGATGGCGGGAAGGACATGCCTGGGCCTCTCCTTCGACCCTACCCCAACCCCAGGCCGGATTCACCCCGGAGCCGGGGCCCGCCGATGGGAAGTCGGGGCCCCTCCATGAAGACCGTCCTCGTCGTCGAAGATGAACGCATGACCCAGCGCACCTACCAGGCCGGCCTCCGGGGGCTGGTGGACTGGCGCGTGGTGGTGGTGGAGACGGCCATGGCGGCCCTGGACCTGCTGGAGCGCACCGCCGTCCACGTCCTCGTCACCGACCTGGGCCTCCCGGTGCTCTCCGGGAACGAGCTCATCCAGGCGGTGACGGCCTGGTACCCGGGCATCCCCATCCTCGTGGTGTCGGGCTCCCAGGATCCCGCCACCCTGGATGCGGCCCTCCAGTACGGGGCCCTGCGCATCCACCCCAAGCCCATCCGCCTCTCCTGGCTCATGGATGAGATTCGCGGCATGGGCGATCGGCCCCCGGATGGGCGCGCCGAAGGGATTCCCATCGCGAGCATGCTGCAGATGCTCCAGTGGGAGCGCGGGGACTGCACCCTCACCGTGCAGTCGGGGGAGCTGCTCGGCCGGCTCTACGTGAAGGAGGGGGAGCTGGTCCAGGCCTCCTGCCAGGGCACGCGCGGCGTCGAGGGCGCCATGGACATCCTGGACTTCACCCACCCGAAGGTGGAGTTCCTGAGGACCTGCCGCGTGGAGCGCGAGATCGACCTTCCCCTCACGGAACTGCTCATGGAGCACTCGCTCCGGAGAGACCAGGCGCGGATGGAGGCGGAAGCCCCCCCCTACCTCCCCCCGGACCAGGATCCCTGGCGGATGGGCTGATCGGCCCGACCGCACAGCACGGCTCTGGGCGGGCCAACCCAGGACGGTCCAGCTGGTACTTCTTGGAGTCGGAGGCGAAGTCCCCGGTGCGTACCCGGTCGCGCTTCCTCAGGGTGGCGTCCTGGGCCCGTTTCAGGATGGCCGAGCCCTGCGGCTTCAGTTCCATCTGGGAACAGGGCCTGAGGACGTGGTCATCGGCCCTGAGCCTGAAGCCCTGGACGCGATCCACTAAGTTGACCTCCGCGGTGGGCAGGAGCACGGGCCCCACGCCGCCACCCTGCTGAAGGGTCTCGAGCACTTCGAAGGCTTCGACCTTGGGCATGCGGACATCGAACTCGATGAAGTCCGCCCGGCGCCCCGATCGTCGTCCACCACCCAAATGCGGGCCATGGGTCCTCCAGCCCACCTATGGGCGGGAGGGGCCAGGATGTGGGTTCTGACGGCTCAACGCTCCCGGCCCTTGGGCACGCGGATGGGGGGCGGGCCCTGGGCCGCCAGTCGGGCCTGGGCCTCGGCCCAGTCGCCGGGGTGCTCGGCCTTCCAGCGGGCCACCCAGACGGGCTCCGTGTAGTCCTCGAAGTCCCGGGCCTTCCGGGCGTGGCTCTCCAGGGTCTGCAGCACGGCCTCGTGGATGTCCTGGGCCTTGGGGGGGATGTGGCCCTCGAAGATGGGCTGGGCGAAGTACTCCCGAAGGGTCCTCTCCGCGGGCTTGCCCCACACGGCGTAGGTGCGGTCGTCCATTCCCCCGGGCTCCTTCAAGGTGCCATCGGGGTTCCGGTCGCCCAGGTTCTCCCCGTAGAGGTAGTAGAAGACCGCGTCGCCGTCTGACCAGTGGCGCAGCACCTTGAAGGTGCCCTTGAGCAGGAAGTCCTGCAGGGCGATGTCCGTGGGCTTGTCCGTGCGGAAGTCCCAGGGGCCCACGTGGGCATGGGCCACGCTGGGATAGCCGACCTCCGTGATCATCACGGGACGGTCGAAGCGGGCGCGCAGGGTCCGGGCCTTGGCCACGATCCACCACCAGCCGTCCCGGATCTGGTCCTCGGAGGGATAGTCGTCGTATTTCGCGATGGGATCGTAGGTGTTCATGCCGATCACATCCAGCGCGTCACCGAAGGTGAAGGTGTCGTGGCTGTCGAAGTTCACGCTGTAGGTGAGCTTGCCCTTGAAGACCTTCCGCACCTCCTTCGCCAGGGCGCGCCAGTGGTCGGGGAAGCGGTGGCTGCTGGCCTGCTCGGTGCCCAGGGAGAACCACTCCACCCCGCCCTCCTGGGCCAGGGTGGCCAGGCGGACGTTGAAGGCCGTGTAGCTGCGCCACCAGGCCTCCCAGTCGGAGGGCTCGATGTTCCCGCGCCAGAAGGTGACGTTCTCCTTCTCGTCCTTGAGGTTGATGGTGGGGAAGAACATCACGCGCAGGCCCAGGTCCCGGGCGATGCGGAAGTTCTCCCGCAGGGCCTGCTCGGTGGGGCTGCTGGTGGGGTGCCGGTGCACCTCGTTGCTGTGCCCGGAGTCCATCCGGTAGATGGCCTGGAGGGTGACGCAGGTGGCCCCGGTCTCGGCGATCCGCTTCAACTCCCGGGTGTAGAGGTGGTCCGGGTCGCCGGTGTACATGCCCAGCACGATGCCCCGGGGCTGGGGCACCAGGGCCTTGGCCTGCTTCCGGTGGATGAGCCAGAAGGTGAAGGGGACGGAGAGCAGGGCCAGGATCGCGAGGAGGCGGCGCATGGCTCCAGCGTACCGCCCGGGGGCCGTTCAGGGCTCGCGCATGGACTCCACCAGCTCCCGCTGCCGGGCCTGGAGGGCGCGCAGCTCCTGGGCCGCGGCCACCAGCCGCTCCTGGAGCCGGCCCATGGAGGCCCGCTCGAGGGCCTGGAGCCGCCGGTAGGCCTCGGCCTTGTCCGTGTCCGGGAAGAGGGGACGCACGTCGTCCATCCGCTCCAGGTTCGCTTCCAGGTGGGCGAGGAGGTCCCGCTGGGCCTGGGTCCGCTCCCGGTAGGCCGCCAGGAAGGACCGGATCAGGCCGTTGCGCTCCCAGGCGGCCCGGAGGCCGGACCGGAACGCCTCCCGGCTCGGGGCGGGCACATCCATGGCGTCAATGGCCCGCTGCCCCGTGGCGCCGAAGGTCGATTCCTGGAGCTCCAGGTTCCCGTCGAGCACCGCGAGGAGCCGATCGGCTTCGGTGCGGTACCGGACCACGGTGTCGTGCTGCCCCCAGTCCCGGGGGCTCATCCAGGCCATGGAGGCACGCACCAGCGGCTCCACCTCCCGCTGGAGGGTGACGGCCTTGACGGCCCTCGGGTGGATGAACCGCAGGAAGTCGGCATGGCGGCCGTAGCGGCTGAGGTCCTCGGGCAGGGGATCGGGGATGCGCGCCTCATCCACCGCCACCATCATGCCGGCGAGGGACGCGAGGGTGGCCTCCCGCTGGGCCTTCCACTCGGGATGGCACCCGAGGAGACAGGCGATCAGGAGGGCGACAAGCGTGGGGCGCATCAGGATAGTTTAAGGTCTCCCCTGCCCCGGCTCCAGAGACCTCAGCCCACCATCCACCGGGCGATGCGCATCCACAGGTCCGTCCCGGAGAAGAGCAGCCGTGCCGGGTGGGAGAGGATCACGAAGAGGGAACCCCAGACGAAGGCCGGGTGGAACTTGCCGGTCCTCACCCGGTCGTAGGCGAGGCACCCGAGCACCATCAGGTCCGTGAGGCCCAGGTAGAGGGGCAGGCCGGCCTTTCGGATGACTTCCAGAGGGATCCGGGCGATGGCCGCGGTGGCCATGCCGATGCAGGAGAGGAGCATCAGGCGGCGGTGCGCCTCCGGCATCTTCCGCAGGGCCATTCCCGTGCCCACGAGGCCGGCGAAGACCACCATGTCGCCGATGGGCACCACGAGGAACACGAGGGGCGGCGGGCCCGGGGTGTGGCCGAGGCGGGCGGCGTGGATCGCCGTGAGGGGGCCGAGCACCAGCACCGCCAGGGCCACCAGGCCGCCGAACAGGCCCAGCTTCCGGTGGAGGTCCACCCGCCGATCGGCGACGAGCTTCGCCTGCACGATGAAGAGCAGGAACCAGGTGGTCATCACCAGCCCATGCACGTGCACCAGGGTGGGGAGGGCCGGGGTCCCGAACAGACCCTTCAGGTAGTAGGTCTTCCCGAACCCCAGGAGGATGAGGGCGGCCACCAGCAGGCCCATGAAGGTGTAGAAGCGCCGGTCCACGCCGGGCCGTAAGGCTTTCGTGACGGTGCCCATGGGCGCCTCCGGTCTGAATGGGATGACTGCCCCGGAGACTAGCAGGATCCGTCGGGAACACCAGGACCGCGGCGGGGAGGCCTCAGGAGGCCGAAGCCCCCGTCGGGCGGTGGGACTGGAAGCGGGCCACATCCTCATTCAGCTTCCGTTCGGCCTTCAGGAGCTCGGTGACCTCCCCGTAGTAGGCCATCACCTGCTCGTGGGTCCGGAACCGGAGCTTCCCTTCCGCATCACGACCCTCGAGGCCCTGGTCGGACAGGGTGATGATCCCCTCCATGCGGCGGTAGTAGTCCCGCTTCTGGCGCATGATCCCCACGAGCAGCTCCAGCGTCCCGTTCTTGCTCTGGTACCCATTGAGGAGGCCCCGCTTGAAGTCGGCCCCGATGGGCAGGGCCTGGACGAAGGCCTGCCCCTTGGGGCCCACCAGCTCATCTTCAGCATCCAGCGCCGTTTCCAGGTGACGGACCAGGGCTCCCAGGCGGTCGTGTTCCTTCCGCCGGTGCTCCGGATCCGCGAGCCGCTCGGGACGGAGGGCCTCCCCATCTGCCTTTCCCAGGGCCTCCACCTGCTGGCTGGCCTCCCGGAGCCGACCTCCCTGCGTGTGCATGTGCTCGAGGATCGGCCAGTAGGCCCCGAAGGGGCTGCGATCGGTGGGCAGGGCCGGCAGCGGCTGTCCTGCGGCCATCGCCTGCTCAAGCCCCTTCACGGCCTGGGCCACCCGGGCCTGCTGGAGGCGTTCGAACTGGCAGCCGACGCCCAGGGCGAGGAGCAGGATGGGGAGGAGACGGCGAAGGGTCATGGGTCGGTCCGAAGCGGGAGGGAGGGGTGAGGCGGATCCGGGCCGGAGCCTCAGATCCTTGCCATCAGCTCGAGCTGGATGAGCCGCATGAGCCCGGAGCAGGAGCGGAGGGCCACCGGCGCGCAGCGAAGGCCCCGGAGGGGCGGGGCCCAGGGAGGGGCCCCGTGATTTCCTGCGCGGCAGGATTTCATATCCGGGCCATCAGCTCGAGCTGGATCAACCGCATGAAATCCTGCGCGTTCGTCACCACCCCGAAGGCCTGGTGGGTGCCGCGGTCCTTCAGCTTGCTCACGAGGAATTCGGTCTGGTCCACGCAGATGGTGGTGATCTCGTGGTAATGGCCATCGGGCTTCAGGCAGAAGGTGGGCAGCATGTTGCCCGCGGCGATGCTGTGCAGGGCCGTGGCCACCATCACCACCATCGTGGCCTTGGAGGTGTGCTCGCGCATCTCGGCCTGGGCCGCCAGGGCATCGGTGATGGTTTCGGGCAGGGGACCGTCATCGCGGATGGAGCCGGCCAGCACGTAGGGGGTGTTGGTCTTGGTGAGGGCGTACATGATGCCGTCCTTCACCTTGCCCTGATCCACCAGGGCCTTGATGGAGCCCGCCTTCTTCACCTCGTTGATGGCGCGCATATGGTAGGCGTGGCCGCCGGTCTCGGGGGTGCCGTCCTTCTTCATGCCCAGGGTGGACCCGAAGAGGGCCGCCTCCACGTCGTGCACGCCCACGGCGTTGCCGCTGAACACGCAGTGCGCGAACCCGTGCTGGATCAGCCACTCCATGGCCTCGCGGCCGCGGGAGTGCACCAGGGCGGGGCCGATGACCCAGAGGATGTTCCCCTTGTCTCCCCGGTTGTCGAGGAAGTTCTTGAAGATGGCCTCGTAGTTCACGGGCTTCTCGCGGCTCACCTCGGAGCTCATGAAGCTGAAGGCCTCGTCGTGGGTGTCGTCCACCTCGTCCTGGAAGCCCTTGTCCCACACGAGCACGCCCTCGCTTCCATCTTCCTTGGTGGCCACGGCCACCAGGTCCCCCTGCTTCACCAGGCGGAACTCCTTGATGAGGAGTCGCTCGGCCTTGGGATCCCACACCAGGTGGCTGTCCATGCGCGGCTTCTCGGGCATGCGCCACTTCCCGCCCACGTGCACGTAGGTGGGGAAGTTGGTGGTGCTCATGAAACCGTCGGGCAGCGTGGTGTCCTTGGGCGCCGGCTCGAAGCGGCACTCGGGGGCATTCTCCAGGCCAAGGGCCTTGAAGTCGGGATGGCGGTAGGACATGGTTGCCTCAGGGTCAAACGCCCAGTTTACCGGGATGTTCCGAGGATTCACCCGGGGAGCCCTGGCCAAGGCGCCCGTCCCGCCTACCTTGGCTTACAAGGGGGGGTGTGCCATGTGGGATGGGAGCTTGGATCGGCGTCGGCATGCAGGGGGCTACAGCGGCCCGGAGCGCAGGAGCTCGGCATTGGCTGCCCGGGCCCTCAACGTGGTGAACCACAGCCGCATGACCCCGGAGGAGTGGCAGGCCCTCCACCGGGAGCGCCTCGAGCGCATCGCCTCCTGGAAGGCCGCGGAATATCACGAGTGAACCGCCCTCCATGAAGCGGGGGGGGCCCGGGGGCGCCCCCCCGGAAGGAGGGGGGGCCGGGCGCCTCCACAAAGGAACACGTGCAGCTGATCCACGGCCCAGTCGATCTGGTCCTTCGTGATCACGAGGGGAGGCGCCAGGCGGATCGTATCCACGTGGGTGTCCTTGCAGAGCATCCCGCGGGACTTGAGGGCGTAGCAGTATTTCCTCGCGCCGCCCGCCCCGGGGTGGAGCTGCACCCCGGCCCAGAGGCCGAGGACCCGGATCTCCTTCACCTTGTCCGTGGCCATGGCCCGGAGGCGGGCCTCCAGGTGCGCCCCCAGTTCCGCCGCGCGCTCGCAGAGCTTCTCGTCCACCAGCACATCCAGCGCCTCGCTGGCGATGGCGCAGGCGAGGGGGTTGCCGCCATAGGTGGAGCCGTGGATCCCCGGGGTGAAGACGTCCATCACCTCGTTCCGGGCCAGGAAGGCGCTCACGGGATAGAGCCCGCCGGAGAGGGCCTTGCCGATGGTCACGCCGTCGGGACGGATGCCCTCGTGCTCGAAGG
>CAZVKM010000153.1:0-9260 GCA_964627685.1 uncultured Solibacteraceae bacterium
AGAGGCACCCATAGCTCAGCTGGATAGAGCATCAGGCTTCGAACCTGAGGGTCGGGAGTTCGAATCTCTCTGGGTGCACCACCCCCGCAATCCTGCGAGCGTGGCGAAACTGGTAGACGCACTGGATTTAGGTTCCAGCGGCTCACCCCGTGCCGGTTCGAGTCCGGCCGCTCGCACCACCCCTCTCTGATCCCCCTGCCACACCCCCTTGGAGCACCCACGATGTCCGTCACCGTCGCCCAGCATTCCGCCACGCGCTTCAGCCTCGAGCTGAAGGTGCCCGCCCCCGAGGTGAGCGCCGCCTTCAACGATGTGGTCGCCAAGATCGCCCCCAAGGTGCGCATCCCCGGCTTCCGGCCTGGCAAGGCCCCCAAGACCGTCCTGCTCCAGAAGTACGGGCAGGAGATCCACCAGGACGTCGCCCAGCAGCTCATGGAGCGCCACTTCTGGGCCAAGGCCCAGGAGGCCGGCGTGATGCCCATCTCCCAGCCGGCCCTGGAGCAGGTGGACCTGCGGGATGGCAAGGAGGCCACCTTCAAGGCCCAGTTCGACGTGGCTCCCCAGGTGGAGGCGCCCGCCTACAAGGGCCTCGCCCTGACCAAGCAGAAGCGCCGCATCGATGAGGAGGCCCAGGCCGAGCACCTGGAGGGCCTGCGCCAGCGCGCCAACAAGTTCCTCCCCGTCGAGGGCACCGTGGCCGCGGGCCTCATCCTCACCTGCGACATCAAGATCAAGCCCGAGGGTGGCAAGGGCAAGGCCGCCAATCCCATGGTCTACAAGGATCAGGTGATCGAGCTGAAGGCCGGCCGTCCCTTCGACGAAGCCCTCTTCGGCGCCAAGGCCGAGGAGACCCGGACCTTCACCCTCACCCACGACGAGGACCCCGCCCAGGCCCCCAACCCCAGCCTGGCCGGCAAGACCATCACCTACGAGGTGGCCGTCAAGGAGCTCCACAACCGCGTGGTGCCCGAGCTCAACGAGGAGTTCGCCAAGGACCAGGGCCATGCCTCCCTGGCCGAGCTCAAGGCCGCCGTGACCAAGGACCTGGAGGAAGCCTCCGAGCGCGATGCCGTGGCCCGCCTGCAGACCGCCCTCCTCGACACCCTCCTGGATGCCGCCAAGTTCGAGGCCCCCCGCAGCATGGTGGGCCTGCAGCTCGACGACTACTGCCAGGAGTTCGCCCAGCAGGTGCAGCAGCAGGGCGTGGATCCCCGCCGGGTGAACTGGCAGGCCTACCGCCAGCACCGCCTGCGTGACGCCGAGCGCGCCGTCCGCAGCGGCTACCTCCTGCAGGCCATCGGCAACGCCGAGGACATCCAGGTGACCGACGAGGAGATCGACGCCGACATCCGCGCCTTCATGGACGAGAACAAGGTGCAGGAGCCCTTCGCCAGCTTCAAGGCCGGGCTCGAGCAGCGCGGCGCCACCACCGAGATCAAGGGCCGCATCCGCACGGACAAGATCTTCGAGCGCCTCCTCTCCAGCGCCAAGGTCACCGAGGAGCTCCTGGACAAGGAGGCCTTCATGAAGGTCGTCGAGCTCGAGCGCAAGCGCGAGTCCGGCGAGGCCATCGAGCGCTACGACGCCGGCGGTCTCGAGGGCGGTGACCTGGCCGAGCAGGAGGGCGGCGCCCCCGCCCACCACCACGAGCACGTCCACGGCCCCGACTGCGACCACGGTCACGACCACGAGGAGAAGCCCAAGAAGGTGGCCAAGAAGGCCGCCCCCAAGGCCGAAGCCGCCGAGGTGACGGAGGAGAAGCCCGCCAAGAAGGCGGCCGCCAAGAAGGCCGAGGCCGCTCCCGAGGAGAAGCCCAAGAAGGCCCCGGCCAAGAAGAAGGCCGAGTAACCGGGTCCACTCCCACGAAGGGGCGCCGGTTCGGCGCCCCTTTGCTATCCTGAGGCCCCACGAGGTCCCCCATGGCCACCGGCTACTACCCCCCCATCGTCATCGAGCAGACCCCCCGGGGCGAGCGCAGCTACGACATCTACAGCCGCCTGCTGAAGGACAACATCATCTTCCTGGGCACCCCCATCGACGACAGCGTGGCGAATGCCATCGTGGCCCAGCTCCTCTTCCTGGAGAGCGAGGACCCCGACAAGGACATCCAGATCTACATCAACTCCCCCGGCGGCAGCGTCACCGCGGGCCTCGCCATCTACGACACCATGCAGTTCGTGAAGAACGACATCGTGACCTACTGCCTGGGCCAGGCCGCCTCCATGGGGGCCCACCTGCTGGCGGCCGGCACCGCCGGCAAGCGCTTCGCCCTGCCCAACAGCCGCATCATGATCCACCAGCCCTCCGGCGGCGCCCAGGGCCAGGTCACGGACATCGAGATCACCTACAAGGAGATCCAGCGCCTGAAGGACACCCTTGCCGAGGCCTTCTCCAAGCACACGAAGCAGAACCTGAAGAAGGTCCAGAAGGACATGGAGCGCGACTACTTCATGTCCAGCCAGGAGGCTCTGGAGTACGGCATCATCGACAAGGTGCTCACCGAGCGGCCTTGATGGAGCCCAGCGCCCTCTGCCGTGTGGAGGCCGCCCGTCGCCGGGCGGCCTTCCTCGGTCTGGAGGGGGACACCCTCCGCCTGGAGGTCCGCGAACCCGCCCAGCACCTGGCCAAGGCCCTTCGGACCAAGGGCTTCGACGCGGAGCCCTCAGGACCGTTCACCCTCACCATCCACGCCACCGATTGGGCTGCCTTCTGGGCCCAGGCGGGCCCCCTGATCGACTGCGGCTGCTGATGAACCTCACGGCGGAAATCCAGGCCCTTGAGGCCCTGCGCCAGCATGATCCCGTGGCGGCGGGCGCACGCCTGCAGGCCCTGCGGACCCAGTACCGGCAGGATCCCGCGCGCTTCGATGCCGAGGCCATCGCGGCCCTGAAGCAGGTGGCGGCGGCGCTCCAGACGGAGGGCCCCGACCTGGGGGCCGCCCTAAAGGCCCACTTCGGCTTCGAGGCCTTCCGCCCCCACCAGGAGGCGATCATCCGCGGCGTGCTGGCCGGCCGCGACACCCTGGCCGTGCTGCCCACGGGCGGCGGCAAGAGCCTCACCTACCAGCTCCCGGCCAAGCTGCTGGGCGGTCTCACCCTGGTGGTGAGCCCCCTCATCGCGCTCATGAAGGACCAGGTGGACGGCCTCGCCGACACGGGCCTGAGGGCCACCTACCTGAACTCCAGCCTGGATCCGGAGACCCGCCGGGAGCGGCTGCGCGCCGTGAAGGGCGGCGAGGTCGACCTGCTCTACGCCGCTCCCGAGGGCCTGGAGTACTACCTCGCGGAAGTCCTCCAGGACTGCGACCTGCGACTCATCGCCGTGGACGAGGCCCACTGCATCAGCCAGTGGGGCCACGACTTCCGGCCCAGCTACCGGAACCTCGCGGGCCTGAAGGGGCGCTTCCCCCAGGTGCCCGTACTGGCCCTCACCGCCACCGCGGCCCCGGCGGTGCAGGATGACATCGCGGCCCAGCTCGCCATGCGTCAGCCCCTGCGCATCACGGGCTCAGCCTTCCGGTCGAACCTGCGCCTCGCCACGGTGAAGAAGGGGGACGGTCAGGGGGTCCGGGAGATGATCCTGCGCATGGTGCGCGCCCGGCACGGCCAGTGCGGCATCGTGTACGCCCAGAGCCGCAAGAGCGTGGAGTCCACCGCGGCCTACCTGCGGGACCACGGCGTGAAGGCCGAGGCCTACCACGCGGGCCTCGACGCCGCGGAGCGGTCCCGGGTGCAGGAGGCCTTCCGCAAGGACGACTGCGACGTGGTGGTGGCCACCATCGCCTTCGGCATGGGCATCGACAAGCCCGACATCCGCTTCGTGCTGCACCGGGACCTGCCCAAGAGCCTGGAGGGCTACGCCCAGGAGGTGGGCCGCGCCGGGCGCGACGGCGAGGCCAGCGACTGCGTGCTCTTCTACTCCTGGGCCGACGTCATGAGTCTGGACCGCATGCTGGAGGACTCCGACGCGGGCATGGCCGCCGTGCAGAAGGCCCAGGTGCGGGCCATGTACGACTTCGCAGACGGCGCCCGGTGCCGCCACCAGGCCCTGCTCTCCCACCTGGGCGAGCGCATGCCCGCCTGCGGCACCGCCTGCGACGCCTGCACCGGCTACGACCCCCTGGCCGCCGCCCCCAAGGTCCCCAAGAAGAAGGCCGCCCCCCTGCCCGCCCGGGTTCCCGAAGGGGAGGAGCTGGAAGGCGACGAGGGGCTCTTCCAGGCCCTGCGGGCCCTCCGCAAGCAGCTGGCCGACGCCAAGGGCCTGCCCCCCTACGTGGTCTTCTCCGACGCCACCCTCCGCGCCATGGCCCGTCACCGCCCCGCCACGGATGAGCACTTCCTCGCCCTCAGCGGCGTGGGGCCGAAGAAGCTCACCCAGTACGGCGACGTGTTCCTGGCGGAGATCCGGAAACACGGATAGACACGGAGATCACGGAGGGGATGGAGAACACCGAGGAAAGGCAGACCATCCGCATGCGCTCCGTGTGCTCCGCCTGCTCCGCGATCTCCGTGTCCTCCTGCTTTCCACTTAGAATGAACCCATGTCGAAGCTGGAACTGATCGCCCTGGACGGCCCCTCGGGAGCCGGCAAATCCACCACCGCCCGCCGGGTGGCGGAGGCCCTGGGCTGGGAGTACCTGGACACGGGCGCCATGTACCGCACCGTGGCCCTGGCCATCCACCGGGCCGGCCTCAGCCTCGGGGATCCCCGGGTGGCCGAGGTGGCGGGCAAGGCCCGCCTGGAGCAGCGGGGCACCCACAACCTCCTCGATGGGGAAGATGTCTCCGAAGCCATCCGGACCCCGGAGATCACCCGGCTCGTGAGCCCCATGAGCGCGGATCCGGCCATCCGCGACGTCCTCGTGGCCCAGCAGCGGAGCCTCGGGGCCCGGGGGCGCTGGGTGGTGGACGGTCGGGACATCGGCACCGTCGTCTTCCCCGAGGCCTGCTGCAAGGTGTACCTCACCGCCACCGTGGAAGCCCGCGCGGCCCGACGCTGGCGGGAGCTGGAGGCGAAGGGTTCCTCCCTGACCCTCGCGGAGGTCCAGGCGGACCTGGCCCAGCGGGACCACCAGGACAGCACCCGGGCCGTGGCGCCCCTGCGGAAGGCGGAGGACGCCTGGGAGCTGGACAACGGGCACCTCAGCCTGCACGAGACCGTGGAGCAGATCGTCCTCCACCACCGCGGCCATGCCTGAATGGCTTGAGGACCTCCGCGCCCGGCTGGAGGAGCCCATGCCCGCCACGGGCTGGGGCGCCTGCCTGGGC
The DNA here is from genome assembly GCA_964627685.1 of uncultured Solibacteraceae bacterium. Taxonomy (GTDB): domain Bacteria; phylum Acidobacteriota; class Holophagae; order Holophagales; family Holophagaceae; genus JAFDVN01. Next base: position 5,268 of record CAZVKM010000153.1, read on the forward strand.
GTGGTGGCCTTCGTGGCGCTCGTGGGGATGGGCCGCACCGACGATGGCTGGATGCCCTTCCTCGACGGCATCAACCTGGTGTTCCACGAAGCCGGTCATCCCGTGTTCGGCCTGCTGGGCTGGGAGCCGCTCACGATCCTGGGCGGCACCCTCATGCAGGGGCTCGTCCCCATCCTGGTGGGCGGCCACTTCCTCTGGCGCCGCCAGGCCTTGGGCGTGGCTCTGGCCGGAGCCTGGTTCGGCCAGAACTTCCTGAACATCGCCCGCTACATGGCGGATGCGCGGGCGGAGGCCCTGCCCCTCGTGGGTGGGGGCGAGCACGACTGGGCCACCCTCCTCGGCCGCTGGGGCCTCCTGGACCAGGACCTCCGCCTGGCGAGCCGCGTGGCCACCCTGGGGTGGGTGATCATGGTCGGGGCCTGCGGGTGGATGGCCTGGCGGGCGCTGCGACGCCCTTCCAGCCTTGAAGGGCCCTGAGCGGCCGCCCTCAGGGTCGGGTCATTTCAGCAGCTCACCCAGGAGGTTGCCCGCGACCTCGCCCACCTCCACGGCGAGCAGGGTTTCCTTGGCCTTGGCATGTCCCTTCGCGGCAGCCCGCTCCAGCCACTCCCGGCGGGCCTGGAGATCCAGGACATCCGCGAAGGTCGTCACCGGGTGGTAGGCCCAGGCATACATGGCGTCAGGGTCGCCACCTTCCGCAGCCACCTTCATCCACTTCCACCCGTTGTCCGCATCCGCCGGGGTGCCCCATCCGTTGATCAGGTACCGGGCGGTCTCATAGGCCCCTTCCGGCTCGGAGCTCCGAGCCCCCTTCAGGAACCAGGAGAAGGCCGTCGCCGTCCGATCTGGAGCGGTCCCGTACTTCTGATAGAGGTGTCCCAGCTGGACCATGGCCCGGGCATGGCCGGCCTTGGCGGCCGCGGTGTAGTAGGCGAGGGCCTGTTGCGGGTCCACCTCGCCTCCGGTCCCGCTGTGGAACGCGAAACCCGCGCGGTAGGTGCCCTCCAGGTGCCCCCCCTTGGCCGCCTCCACATAGTAGGTCCGGGCCAAGGTCAGGTTGGTCTGGAGCCACCCCCCGGCATCCACCCCGAGGCCGAGCTGGAACGCCGCCTCGGGGTCTCCGGCCTTGGCCCCCTTCTTGAGCCAGTCCAGGGCCAGGTCCTGATCAGCCGCGAGTTCCTTCCCGAGGTGATAGCGCCAGCCAAGCTCCGTCATGGCGGCCGCCTCACCGCGCTCGGCACGGGCCCGAAGGTTCCGGATCACCGAGGGTTCACAGCCCGTCAGGAGGGCGAGGGCCAACAGGGTCAACGCGAAACGCATGGGAAGGCTCCCGAAATGGAGAGGGCTTGGAGTCATGGAAGGGTCCGGCCCAGTCTGGATCAACGCCGGGGCCTCAGGCTGCGGGTTGAGCCCTCCATCACCTTTTGGGCTGGACGGCCCACACCCTGGGGCCTCACTTCACCTGGGAAGGGATCTCCGCCACGGGCATGGGCAGGGGCTTCTGGCCCCCTTCCCGGAAGAAGGCGGGCACGCGCTGGGCGGCCTGGTCCGCTTCGACCTTCGAGGCGTAGTCCCCGAGGAAGAGCTGGTAGGCGGTCTTGCCGTTGCGCAGTTTGATGGGGGCGATGAACAGGTCCGGTCTCGCCGTGCCGTAGGCCTCCACGGCCGCCTTGAGGGTGGAGGGGAGGTTCGCGATCTCGAGGCGCAGGGTCCAGTGGCCGGAGGCGGTGACGCGGATACGCTCGCGCCCCTGCTCCAGGGCCAGGGCCACGTAGCCCTGCCGGAGGGCTTCCAGGCGGAGGTTGCGGGCCGAGGCCTCGTCGGGAGCGGCCACGGGCGGCGGCACCTCCTTGGGCTTGGGCGCAGGCGCGGGCAGGACCGCGGGCCCGGGCACCGGGGGCGGCACGGTCGGGGGCGGTACCGCGGCTGGAAGGGGCGTGGGGGCCTGGGTGGGAGCCGGCGGGGGAACGGTCGGCGGCGCCTGCGCGGGGATGGCCACGGGGGCGGGGGGCGTCACCGGTTCCGGCTTCGGCGGGACCGGAGCGGGCGGGGGCTCGGGGGCCGGGGCCAGCGCCTGGGCCTGGGGGGTGGGCCGGGTCCCGCCCCAGGTGATCCCTGCGGAGAAGGTGAGGCGGGTCTCCGAGTAGTCCTTCTTCGTCAGGCCCACGACGTAGCGCCCCTCCGCGCCCCAGAACAGGAAGCCCTCCGAGCGGTGAAGGAGGCCGACGGAGGCGTGGAGGGCGGCCGCCGTTCGCGTGGTGTAGCTCAGGGTGGGGGCGGACCACTCGGGGAGCGTGAGGGCCCCGAGGCCCAGGCCCGCGTAGGGCCACCAGCGGCTTCCCGCCTCCCCGGAGAGCCCGCTCAGGAAGGTGGCGGAAGCCTCCCCGTGCTTCCCGGTGACGCCCGGGGCCCAGGTGCTCTTGGGCTTGGCCTGCTCCATCTCGAGGCTGAAGCCGTAGCGGCCGGAATCCAGCACGAGGCCGAACTGGCCGCCATAGCCCACGGTCGCGTTCAGGCCCTGTTGCGTGTCCCCGGAGAGGGTCCCCACCTGGAGGCCCACCCAGCGGAAGCCCCCGTCCTGGGCCTGCGCCGCAAGGGCGATACCGAACAGGAGGAAGGGCATCCGGCAGCAGCGGCGCATCGGGGGCTCCAGGGAAGGGATCCCTGAGCATAGCCCAGCCCCCTGGGGCCAGGGCCCGCGGGTGTGAGAAGCTGGGCCATGCGTCACCTCCGCCCCTCGGACTACCGCCGGATGCCCTGGAAGGACGGAGGGGGCACCACCACGGAGCTCGCCATCGCCCCCGCCGGGGCCACCCTCGCGGAGCCCTTCCTCTGGCGGGTGAGCTCGGCCCGGGTGGAAGCCTCCGGCCCCTTCTCCGCCTTCCCAGGACGAACCCGGACCCTGGCCCTGCTGGAGGGCGCGGGCCTGATCCTGGACCTGGAAGGGGAGGGGCGGCGCTGGTTGAAGCCTTCGCGCCCCCCGCTCGTGTTCCCCGGGGAGGTGGCCGCCCAGGCCACCCTCATCCAGGGCCCCTGTGTGGACTTCGGGCTCATCCACGACCCGACCCGGGTCTCCGGCCACCTTGAGGATCGGTGGCTGGAATCCACACCCTGGTCGCTGGTCCCGGCACCCACCACCCTCCTCTACGCCCCCCTCGGCGGGGTCCACGTGGCCCCCCACGCCGTGACCCTCGGGCCCGAGGAGGCCCTCCTCCTCGAAGGGGAATCGGAAGGGCTTCAGGTCACGGCTCCCGAAGGCCGGGCCCGGGTGCTGGTGGTCCGGCTCACCCCCCTCCACCCATGAGCGCGCCGCCCGCCCCGGAACTACCCTACTTCGAGGGGTACGGCCCCACCGTGGAGGCCCAGGTGCGGAAGCTCCTCGAGTCGGGGCGCCTGGGTGACTACCTTCAGGAGCGCCACGGGGAGGGCCACGCCATCCGCACCGACAGCGCCCTGATGGAGGCCACCCAGGCCCTGAAGGCCCGGTACCTGCGCAGCTCCCCGCCCCTCCACCGGGTCCGCTACGACCCGAAGCTCCAGGTGGTGCGGGATGCCCTGGGGTTGCACCTGCGAACGGCCCGGGTGCATGGGAGCCGCCTCCGGAGCAGCCGTGAGATCCGCATCGACCTGGTCTTCCGGGAGGCGCCCGCCGCCTTCCTCCGCATGATCCTGGTGCATGAACTGGCCCACCTCAGGGAGGCGGACCACGACAAGGCCTTCTACCAGCTCTGCACGCACATGGAGCCCGACTACTTCCAGCTGGAGTTCGACCTGCGGCTCTACCTCACCTACCTCGCCCAGGGCGGTGCCCCCTTCACCCCGCCGACCGGGGGGGCGCCGCGCCCCTAGACGGGAACCGTGCTGTCGATGCGGGAGACGTCCATCTCCAGCACCCCGTCCCGCCCGGGCCCCGTCATGGGGACGAAGCGGGTCCCCCACAGCACTTCCTCCGAGGTGTAGGAGGTCCGGGCATAGATGGTCTGCGAGAAGGTG
>CAZVKM010000154.1:0-6879 GCA_964627685.1 uncultured Solibacteraceae bacterium
GGGGTCACCTTCTGGTCCAAGATCAGCCCGCTTCCATGTGGATGCTGTCACAGGGTCAGTGCAGCAGGTCACATGGAATAAACCCGGATCGGAGGGCCCGTCTGCGCCCTACGCGGAGACGGGGCCGGATCACCGGCCCCGTCTGCAGTGGTCTGTGATGAAGGTCAGGACTTGGCGAAGCCCTCCAGGGCGGTCATGAGGGTGTTGCAGCGCTCGCACTCATCGCTGGGGGAGCCGCAGGGGAAGCCGTCGATGCCGATGCCGGCGCAGCGGGGGTTGTGCTCCGCGAGGATCAGCAGCTCCGTGCAGGCCTTGGCCATGCGGGCCTGCTGCTCGGGAGGCAGGGTGCGGAGGGTCTCGAGGAGCCGGGTTTCGTGGGGAGCCAGCATGGGGGCCTCCATCGGGGTCGAATTCAAGATGGGCCGGTCCGTGGGGGACCGCCGTCACACCTCCGGGGCGGACCGGGAGCGGGGCGGGGCGTGGGGCGGGGCCCGAGCCTGCCAGTCGGGGAGAATGGAGGGCATCCCCCTTTGGAGGTCCCATGCCCCGCCTGCTGCGTCCCCTCGCCTTCGGCACGCTCTCCCTGGCCCTGGCGGCCCAGGATGCCGCCGGGCCCAAGCTGGGCTTCGATCCCGCGAACCTCGATGCCAGTGTGAAGCCCTGTGAGGACTTCTACGCCCACGCCGTGGGGGGCTGGATCAAGCGGAACAAGATCCCCGCGGACAAGAGCCGATACGGGGCCTTCGATGAGCTGCTGGACCTGAACCGCGGTCACCTCAAGGCCATCCTCGAGGCGAACGCCGTCGCGAAGGGGCTGAAGAAGGGCAGCCTGGAGCAGCAGGTGGGCGACTTCTTCGCCGCGGGCATGGATGAGGCCCGCATCGAGAAGCTGGGCCTCGCGCCCCTGAAGGCGGACCTGGCCCGCATTGAAGGCCTCAAGTCCACGGCCCAGCTGCCCACCTTCCTCGCCGCGAACCAGGACCTCGGCCTGGGCGGCCCCTTCGGCTTCTTCGTGGGCCAGGACGCCAAGAACAGCACCCGCTACCTGGCCAGCCTCGGCCAGTCGGGCCTGGGCCTGCCGGATCGCGACTACTACTTCCCGAAGGACGCCAAGGGCCAGGAGCTGAAGGCCAAGTACGAGGCCCACGTGGCCCGCATGCTCGAGCTCTCCGGGGAGAAGGCCGAGCTGGCCAAGGTGCATGCACGCATGGTGCTGGACCTGGAGACCCGCCTCGCCGAGTCCCACTGGACCCGCGTGGCCCTGCGGGATCCCCAGAAGCGCTACAACAAGATGAGCCCCGCGGAGCTGGCCACACTGGCCCCGGGCTTCGACTGGGCCGGCTACTTCAAGGCCCGCAAGGTGGAGCTCACGGAGCTCAACGTGAGCCAGCCCTCCTACGTCAAGGCCTTCGCCGAGCTCACGGGGAAGACCGGTGCCGCCGAGTGGCGCGCCTACTTCAAGTGGCACCTCCTCCGGGGTTCCGCCGCGAACCTGCCCAAGGCCTTCCAGGAGGAGAGCTTCGCCTTCTTCGGCAAGACCCTGCGGGGCACCCCCGAGCAGGAGGCGCGCTGGAAGCGCATCTCCGCCGAGGCGGACCGGGCCCTCGGCGAGAGCTTGGGGCAGCTCTACGTGAAGCGGGCCTTCAGCCCCGAGGCCAAGGCGAAGGTGCTCTCCATGGTGCAGTTCATGCGCCAGGTGCTGAAGGAGCGCATCGAGGGCCTGGACTGGATGGGCGCCGACACCAAGCAGCAGGCCATCCGCAAGCTGGAGGCCTTCGGCGTGAAGATGGGCTATCCCGACGCCTGGCGCACCTACGGCTGGGAGGTGAAGCGGGACGACCACTTCGGCAACCTGCGCCGCTCCGCGGCCTTCGAGGTGCGCCGGAACCTCAACAAGCTGGGCAAGCCCATCGACCGCACCGAGTGGGGCATGACCCCGCCCACCGTGAACGCCTACTACAGCCCCACCTTCAACGAGATCGCCTTCCCCGCCGGCATCCTGCAGCCGCCCTTCTTCGACCCGAAGGCCGATGATGCCGTGAACTTCGGCGCCATCGGCTGGGTGATCGGCCACGAGATGACCCATGGCTTCGACGACAGCGGCAGCCAGTTCGACGCCGAGGGCAACCTCAAGAACTGGTGGACGGACGCGGACAAGAAGGCCTACCAGGCCCGCACGGATCTGGTGGTGAAGCAGTTCGACGCCTACGAGCCGCTCCCCGGGGAGCACATCAACGGCAAGCTCACCCTGGGCGAGAACATCGCGGACCTGGGTGGGCTCAAGGTCGCCTACGCCGCCTGGAGGAAGAGCCTGGGTGGCAAGCCCGCGCCGGTCATCGAGGGCTTCACCGGTGAGCAGCGCTTCTTCCTCGGGGCCGCCCAGGTGTGGCGTGGGATCTACCGGGATGCGGCCCTCAGCCTGCAGCTGAAGACCGATCCCCACAGCCCCGGGAAGTTCCGCGTCCTCGGCCCCCTCTCCAACCTGCCGGAGTTCTACGAGGCCTTCGGCTGCGGGGAGGGCCAGCCCATGCGACGCGAGGCCTCCCAGCGCCCGAGCATCTGGTAGCGGCCCCCCGCCGCTTCGGGGCCGGGCCCGCCTGTGCGGCCCGGCCCTTTTCCGTATCCTGGATCTGGAGTCCCCCATGCGCCTTCACGCCCTCCCAATCGCCCTGGCCCTCATCTGCAGCGGCCTCTCCGCCCAGTCCGCGACCAAGCCGGTCCTGGGGGTGGACCCCGCCTACATGGATCGCAAAGCCGATCCCTGCAAGGATTTCTACCGCTATGCCAACGGGGCCTACGACGCCGTCGCGATCCCGGCGGCCTACGGCTCCTTCGGCGTGAACCAGGAGATCGACGACCGGAACTGGGCCAAGCTCAAGGAGATCCTGGAGGCCTCCGCCGCGGCTAAGGCCGCGCCCGGCTCGCTCACGCAGCGCATCGGGGACTTCTTCGCCAGCGGCATGGATGAGGCCGCCATCGAGGCCGCGGGCCTGGAGCCGCTGAAGCCCTGGATCCGCCAGGTGGAGGGCCTCCGTTCCGCCAAGGACCTCGCGCCCGTGCTCGCGGCCTTCCACCGGGCCGGCCTCCGGGCGGGCTTCGCCTTCGGGGTGGGCATCGACGACAAGGACTCCACGGCGATGATCGGGCAGTTCTACCAGGGCGGCCTGGGCCTGCCGGAGCGGGAGTACTACTTCCGGACCGATGCCAAGACCTTGGCCCAGCGGACGGCTTACACCGCCCATGTGGCCCGGATGCTGACCCTGTCGGGCCTGAAGCCCGGCGCCGCCAAGGCGGCCGCCCAGCGGGTGGTGGCCCTCGAGACCAAGCTGGCTCGGGCCTCCCGCACTCTGGAGGCCCTCCGTGATCCGGAGAAGAACTACCACAAGGTCGACCGCACCGCCCTTGGGGCCATGGGCAAGGGCTTCGGCTGGGAGGCCTACCTGGAGGCCCTCGGGATGCCCGCCACGGAGCGTCAGGTGCTGGTGGGGCAGCCTGAGTTCCTGAAGGACTTCGGTCTCCTCGCCTCCAAGGGGGCCCTGGCGGACTGGAAGCTCTACCTGCGGTGGCACCTCATGAACGGTACCGCTTCGGCCCTGCCCAAGGCCTTCGAGGAGGCCTCCTTCGACTTCTACGGCCGCGTGCTGTCGGGACGCACCGAGCAGCTGCCCCGCTGGAAGCGGATGCTCATGGCCACGGACCAGGCCCTCGGGTTCGACCTGGGACGCCTCTACGTGGCGAAGGCCTTCAGCCCCGCCGCCAAGGCGAAGGTGCTGGAGATGGTGAAGTGGCACAAGGAGGCCCTGCGCCAGAGCATCCAGCGGGCCCCCTGGATGGGCGCCGACACCAAGGTCCAGGCCCTCCGGAAGCTCGACACCATGGTGGCGAAGGTGGGGTACCCGGAGGCTTGGCGCGACTACACCGGCCTCACGGTGGCCCGCCGGCCTCACGTGGAGAACATCCTCGAGGCCCGGCGCTTCGAGTACGACCGCCGCCTGGCGAAGCTCGGCAAGCCCGTGGACCGGTCCGAGTGGCTCATGACGCCGCAGACCAACAACGCCTACTACGAGCCCACCCTCAATGAGATCTGCCTCCCTGCGGGGATCCTGCAGGCGCCGTTCTTCGACGAGGCGGCGGATGATGCATCGAACTACGGGGCTCTGGCCTCCACCATCGGCCACGAGATCCTCCACGGCTTCGATGACCAGGGCAGCCTCTACGATGCCGTTGGCAACCTGAAGAGCTGGTGGTCCGAGGCGGACCGGAAGGCCTACGACGCCCGCACGGCGGAGGTGGTGGCCCTCTATGATGGCTTCGAACCCCTGCCGGGCCTCCACATCCGGGGGAAGCAGACCCTCGGCGAGAACCTCGCCGACATCGGGGGCCTCAAGATCTCCTTTGAAGCCTGGCGGCTGGCCACGGCCGGCAAGCCCCAGCCCGCCGGCGAGGGGCTCACCCCCGAGCAGCGCTTCTTCGTGGCCTTCGCCCAGGGGTGGCGCACCAACCAGCGCCCTGAGGAGATCGACACCCACGTGAAGAGCGACGTGCACAGCCCGGTGCGCCAGCGCGTGCTGGGCCCCGTGGGGCTGGTGGGGGCCTTCGGCGAGGCCTTCGGCTGCAAGGGGACCAAGCCCCTGGAGCTCTGGTAGGACCTAGGTTCCGGCCTCGGGCCGGGGTCGGCGCAAGGTCGCCAGCCCCAGCCCGAGGGCCGCAGAGGGCGCCCAGACCCAGCGGACCTCGGACTGGAGCACGGCCAGACCCTGGGGGCCCAGGAAGCGGGACAGGCCGATGGGCGACACCCGGATGCCGCGCACCGGGGCGAAGAACCGCGCGGGGGACCAGGGCCAGAGGAAGGCGACACCCAGGCCTCCAGTGGTGAACGCGTCCAGCACCCCGTGGGAGGCCGTGGCCAGGAAGGTGAAGAGGAAGGCGCGCGCCGGCGGACTGTGCCGGCGCAGCAGGATCATGGACGCCAGCCCGGCCAGCGCCGCCACCAGGAGCGAGTGGGTGAATCCCCGATGACCCAGGGGATGGGCATAGGGGATGCCCATGCGGAAGGCGAGCACGTCGAGGTCCGGGAGCAGGGAGCCGAGGCAACCCAGCACCAGCAGGGGGCGGGGGATGACCTTGCGGCCGAGGCCCAGCCCCAGGGCCATGGGGACGATCGGATGGGTGAGGAGGGACGCCATGGGCGGGGGCGCCTCAGGGCGTCGGGGCCATGAGCGCATCCACGGCGGCCTGGGCGGAGGGGTGGTAGCCGGGGCGGGCCTTGGCGTAGATGGCCCGGGCGCGGGCGGCCCCCTCGGGGGTCTTCAGGAGGGCCTGGTACAGGGGCAGGATGAGCCGGCGGCGGCCGATCTGGATGAGGTAGCGCTCCAGGCGATCCCAGGCGGGGGGGTAGCCCGCCTCGATGGCCCGCAGGAGCCACACATGGGCGATCTCGGCGTTCCCCGCCTCCGTGAGGTGGAAGGCGCGGTCCAGGGCCGTCATGGGCTCCTGGCGGAGGGGGGCCACCACCTGGAGGAAGTGCACCCACTCCTGGGTGGTCCAGCCCTTCGGATCCAGGAGCCGGCGGGCGCTGTCCAGGTCGTAGCCCGCCACGGGGACCTGCCCCTTGGCGCCTCCCGGGGCGGTCTCCCCGGCCATCCAGCGGGCGGCCTGGGCTTCCACGCGCTCGAAGGCCTCGCTGCGGGGGCGGGGGGCGTCCGCGGGAAGCCCGGGCTCCAGGAGCCAGGCGGCGAGGTCGGGCGCCTGGGCGGGATTCCTCGCCAGCAGGCCCTTCTGGAGGTGGGTCAGGAAGGTGCCCGTGGTGACGCTCTGCAGCGCATGGTCCCTGAACCAGCTGCGGAGCCAGCCGTCAAAGGCCTCGCGGCCGTAGGCCTCCTCCAGGCGCCGGAGGAAGAGGGCGCCCTTCTCGTAGGGGACCTGGCTGTAGGCCTCATCCGGATCCTCCTCGCCGAGGTCCGTCACCAGCTTCTGGTAGCCGGACTTCAGGGCAGCCAGATCCCGCTCGAGGTCCTTGAGGCCCAGGAGCGCCTCCATCTCCGCCCGCGGGCGGCCGTAGAGCGCCTCCAGCAACCGCCGCTCCACGTAGGTGGTGGTCCCCTCGTTGAGCCAGAAGTCGCGCCAGGTGGCGTTGGTGGTCCAGTTCCCGCTCCAGCTGTGCGCCAGCTCGTGGGCCACGAGGCTCACGAGGCTCTTGTCCCCCGCGAGGATCGTGGGGGTGGCGAAGGTGAGCTTTGGGTTCTCCATGCCCCCGAAAGGGAAGGAGGGCGGAAGCACCAGGAGGTCGTAGCGGCCCCAGGGATAGGGGCCGAAGAGGGCCTCCGCGGCCTTCACCATGGCCTCCGTGTCCTCCAGTTCCCGGGCCGCCCCGGCGAGCATCCCGGGCTCCGCCCACACGCCGGTGCGGCCTGAGAGGGGCTTGAAGTCCAGGTCGCCCACGGCGAAGGCCAGAAGGTAGCTGGGGATGGACTGGTCCAACCGGAATCGGTAATCCCCGGTGCGCGGGGCCGTCCGATCGAAGTCCGCCGCCATGAGGGCCCGCAGGGCCCTGGGCGTGCGGAGGCGGGCCCGGAAGGTGATGCGCACCCCGGGGCTGTCCTGGCAGGGCACGAAGCTGCGGGCCTGGATGGCCTGCGCCTGCGTGAAGAGGAAGGGGTGCCGCTTGCCTTCGGTCTGGGCGGGGGAGAGCCACTGGAGCCCCGCGGCGTGGTCACTGGTGCGGTAGGTGAGCTTCACCTGGGCGTGACCCTTGGGAACCTGGACCTCGAGGCGCTGGCCCAGGGCCTCGGACACCGGGACCACCTGGAAGGTCGTCCGGTGCCAGACCTTCCCGGGCCCACGGGTGGCGGCCCCCTGGACCTCCAGGTCCCGGCCATC
>CAZVKM010000154.1:6889-9209 GCA_964627685.1 uncultured Solibacteraceae bacterium
GGGTGGTGGCCCGGGCGGGGACCTCGGCCAGGGTCCAGATCGCGTCGCCGGAGAGCCGGTGCTGCTGGAAGTCCACCTTCAGGCTCAGATCCAGGTGGCGGACCCGGGGGCCTCCCAGGTGGACGGCGCTCTGGCGATCGGGACCGGGGGTCCGCAGGGCTTCGGGGAGGGGGCGTTGGGCGGCCATGGGCAGGGCGAGGCAGAGGGCGAGGGCGAGGCTTCTCATCAGGACACCGGAGGGATCAGCAACCAGCATCGCAGATCCGCCCGGGATCCCCGATGATGGGGAATGCGCCTCCTCATCCCGCTCCTCCTCGCGCTCACCCCGCTCGCCGCCCAGCAGGTGGCGCTGACCTTCGATGATGGGCCCCGGACGAAGCCCACGGCCCTGCTGACCCCCGCGGCCCGCAACCAGGCCCTCCTGGACCACCTGGCCAAGGCGGGCGTGCCCGGCGCCCTCTTCGTGACGCTGGGGAACGGGGCGGACACCGCGGAAGGCCTGGCCCTGCTCCGGGCCTGGGGGGCCGCCGGCCACCGCATCGGCAACCACACCGTGACCCACCCGGACCTCAATTCGGCCCAGGTGACCCTCGCCGCCTACCAGTCGGAGCTGGAAGCCTGCGACAAGGTCATCGCCACGGTACCGGGCTACCGGCCCTGGTTCCGCTTCACCTTCCTGCGGGAGGGAAACACCCCGGAGAAGCGGGACGGCATGCGGGCCTTCCTCAAGGCGAAGGGGTGGAGGAACGCCTACGTGACCCTGGACACCAGCGACTGGCGGCTCGATGAGAAGCTGGGCGAGGTGCTCTCACGGAATCCCAAGGCGGACCTCACCCCCATCCGCGACGCCTACGTGGCGCACGTGAAGCAGCGGGCGGAGGCCTACCGGGACCTCTCCCGGAAGCTGCTGGACCGGGAGATCCCCCAGGTGATGCTGATGCACCACAACCTGCTCAACGCCCTGTTCCTCGGGGACGTGATGGCCATGCTGCGACGGGAAGGCTGGGCCTTCGTGGATCCCGAGAAGGCCTTCGAGGATCCCGTCTACCAGCTGCAGCCGGAGCGGCCCCGGCCGGGCCAGAGCCTCCTGCTCTCCCTGGCCCGGTCCCGCGGCTGGAAGGATCTGCCCGCCTTCGAGCGCCTGGTGGACGACGGCGACTTCGAGATCTCGGTCCTGGAGAAGCTGGGCTACTGAAGGACGGCCACCAGCTCGCGGTGCACCCCCGGGGTGCCCGCCAGCAGGTAGCCCGTCTCCGGCCAGGTGTCCCCCCCCTGCCAGTCGCTCAGCAGGCCTCCGGCCTCGCTCACGAGCAGCACCCCGGCGCCCAGGTCCCAGGGCTGCAGGCCCATCTCCCAGAAGCCGTCGTAGATGCCCGCCGCCAGGTGGGCCAGGTCCAGGGCCGCGCTGCCCGCGCGTCGGATCGCCTTGGCCCGGGGCCAGATGCGGTCGAGGCTTTCCCGCCAGAGGGGATAGCGGTCGCCCAGCTGGTAGGCGAAACCCGTGGCCAGGAAGGCGCCTTCGAGGGTGGGCTGCGCGGACACCTGCAGGGGGCGGCCGTTCCAAGTGGCGCCATCCCCCCGGGTGGCCACGAAGAGGTCGTCCTTCAAGGGATCCCACACCACGCCCACGGCGGGACCCTCGGCGTCCCACAGGGCGATGGACACGCACCACTGGGGGAAGCCCTGAACGAAGTTGAGGGTGCCATCCAGGGGGTCCACGATCCACTTCCGGGTGGCATCGCCGGCGGCGCCGGTCTCCTCGCCCAACCACCCATACTGGGGGAAGGCCTGCTCCAGCACCGCGTGGATGGCCGCCTCGCTCTCCCGGTCCGCCACGCTCACCAGGTCGTGCTTGGTCTTCTCCTGGATGGAACCCGGCGCCAGGCGCCGCCAGTGACGCAGCAGGGCCTCCCCGCCGGCCCGGGCCGCTTCGATCGCCGCGTCACGCTGTGCCTCGAACATCGGGCCTCCCCGGCCATTCTGACGGAACTCGCCTTCCCTGACTCCGGGTCGAAAGAGAGGGCAGTTGCCTTGACCGCTGGTAACCGCTGCGGATGTCGCAACGCCTTGCTAGCCTTCCCCGATATCCCTTTGCAGGAACGACTCCGGAGGCACCATGTCCAGCCTGAAGAACGCCGTCATCGTCGAGGCCAAGCGCCTGCCCCAGGGCCGGGGTGTGAAGGGGGCCTACGCCGCCACCCGCCCCGAGAAGCTGGGCGCGGTGGTGATCGAGGCGATCAAGCCCCTCCTCAAGGACTGGTCGGCCCTGGAGGACGTTCTCGTGGGCTGCGCCATGCCCGAGGGCGAGCAGGGCATGAAC